>JAQUWF010000091.1 GCA_028692975.1 Lachnospiraceae bacterium | reverse complement strand
GCATTGAATTCTATCACATAAGGAAGAATCAACGCATTAGCAACACCGTGTGGCACATCATAAAAAGCACTTAACGGGTGCGCCATGGAGTGAACGATACCAAGCCCTACATTGGTAAAGCTCATTCCTGCCAGATACTGTGCGATGGCAAGCTCTTTTCTCACTTCAAGATTCTGCGGTGCTTTTAGAACCTGAAGAAAATTCCAGGAGATCAGCCTCACTGCCTTGAGGGAGAGCATCTCGGAAAAGGAGAATGCTCCCAGGGACAGATATGATTCGATTGCATGTGTCAATGCATCCATGGCTGTCGCCGCAGTCATCTTAAGCGGAAGTGATGCCATCAGATCTGTGTCGAGAATTGCTGCTACTGGAACTACCTTGGAATCCATGCATGCCATCTTGCGCTTCTCTAATGTGTTGGTGATAACATAATCCATGGTTGTCTCGGAGCCTGTTCCTGCCGTGGTCGGAACAGCAATCAGTGGCACTGCATAGTTCTTACTCTTATCCATGCCCTCGAGGGAAACTACGTCCGCATTCTCGGGATTATTGGCTATGACGCAGACCGCCTTAGCCGTGTCAATAACGGAGCCGCCTCCCACTGCCACAACAAAATCTGCTCTGCATTCCTTACATTTTATCAGCCCTGCCTGCACGTTTTCGATGGTTGGGTTGGACCTAACCTCTGTAAAGAGCTCATACTGTATGTTGCTTTTCTCAAATACTTTTTCTATTTTTGCAACCACTCCGCAGGCGGCAAGATCCTTGTCGGAGATCAGTAATGCCTGTTTAAAATGATGCTTCTGTACCTCTGTTACGATCTCATTTCTTGCGAATTCTCCCACATAGGAGGTTCCGGTATATACCATTCTGCTTATGCTCATAGGATTCCTTCTTTCTGAAATTGTCTGATATCTGCTTGTTTGTTATGTTTCCTATCACCCAGCCCAGGCACACAACTACGAATTCATTCATCGCCGCATCAGAAGAATTTCATGTGCTTCCTTGTATACGTCTCACTGCGCAGCTCACGAACCGGCGAGCCGAAGGTTTCTAACTCGTGATTGTTCATCAGAATATGTTTTTCTATCATACAATAGCCTTCCGTCTTTTTTTCTCCCCGGGCAAGAACATTGCCCAGACAGTCTGCAATCAGGGATGTGCCGGCGAATGTCACATCGCCGTCTGTGCCAATGCGGTTCGCTGCCACAACGGGCAGTCCGTTGTCAAACGCCCGCGCACACACCGCCAGCTCCCACTGTCTCTCGTATGGAGTCTCCCACGCCGCACCTGCGATTATGAAGTCTGCTCCATCCTGCGCATACAATCGCACAATCTCGGCAAAACTCGTATCCCAGCAGATCAGAAAACCTGCTCTACCAAGTGGGGTCTGGCAGATTCCATAGGAATTGCCTGCTTTCATCCAGGAACGCTCCGAGGCGACCAGATGCATCTTGGAATACACATGCTGGATAGTTCCCGTCTTCGACAGATAATAGAATGCGTTCTCAACTCCCTCCGCTCCGTAATGGGGCGTTCCGATTACTGCGTCTACCTGGTCTTTTATGCAGGCCGCTGCAATCCTTATCAGGGAAGCTTCTATCGCAGCCTGCGGACAGCGGATAATGATCTCATTAAATCTGTCGTAGCCGTACAGACACATCTCCGGAAAAACCGCAAGCATGAGCTGTTTTTGCTCCTGCTTTGCTGCATGGAGCAGTCGGATCATCGTATCTGTATTCTGTTTTACCTCTCCCGTCACGCAGTCCATCTGGACCACTGCAATATACTCATCCATCTATTCTTCCTCTTCCCCCACCGTGTTCGCCGAATACAGCAGATCATTGATTCCCTTGCGGATCTGGATAAATTCCTGCGTATCCTTCAGCTCTAAGGTTCTCTTATGCGGAAGATATACATTGACCTCTTTAATAATTTTTCCGGGTCTCGCTGACATGACATATACTTTGTTGGCAAGAAATACTGCCTCGTCAATATCATGGGTAATAAATACCACTGTGGGATGCTCTGTCTCCCAGATCTCTCTCATGAGAAGCTGCATCATGGACTTTGTATGTGGATCAAGTGCACCGAACGGCTCATCCATCAACAGTACTTCCGGCTGATTTGCCAACGCTCTTGCGATGGCGACTCTCTGCTTCATTCCACCGGATAACTCTTTGGGATAAGATTTCGCAAACTTCTTTAAGCCGATAATATTCAGATAACGGTCAGCGATTGCCTGCTGCTCTTCTTTTGAAAGTTTCTTGATCTTCAATCCGAACTTAATATTATCCTCCACCGTCATCCATGGAAAAAGGGTGTAAGTCTGAAACACCATGCCGCGGTCAGGTCCCGGTCCTGTTACCAGCTTATCGTTGACAATGATTCTTCCTGCTGTTGGGAAATCAAGTCCGGCCAGCATGCGAAGCAGTGTGGATTTTCCACATCCGGATGGTCCGACGATGCATACAAAATCATTGTCCTGGATATCGATGGATGCATCTTCGATGGCGGTTGTACTCTTTTTTCCTGATGTATATACTTTATCAATATGTTCTGCAAGGATCTTGCTGCTGGCCACATGAGCCTCCAGGGGAGAACCTGCTGTGTCGATTTTATTAATTTTCTTATTTCTCATTGTTCTCTCCTCTTTTACTCTGCCCATGGGAACATTTTCTTAATGGCAAATGCAAACAGTCTGTCTGTAATCAGACCTAACACACCGATTACAAGGATTCCTGAAAAAATACTCTCGGTATGTAAGAATCTCTGTGCCTTCAAGATAGAATATCCAAGACCTGAACTGGAAGCAACCAACTCTGCAACGGTCAGGTATGTCCAGCCCCATCCAACCAGCATACGAAGTGTCAGCATCATCTTCGGTGCCATAGCCGGAATCAATACTTTGGTAATGGTGGACCAGCGGCTGGTTCCAAGTGTATAACTGGATGACAGGAGATCATCTGATACACTTCTGGCATCGTCTGCGATCATTAATACTAACTGGAAAAAGCATCCTAAGAATACGATGGTAATCTTAGCGCCCTCTCCGATGCCACACCACACCATGACCAGTGGCACGAATGCCGGAACAGGCATGTAACGAACAAACTCACAGATCGGAGCAATGATTGCCTCAAATGGCCGAAAGCTTCCTGCTAAGATTCCAAGGGGAACACCTATGACAACTGAGATGACGAATCCCATGGTAACACGGAAGATACTGTAACCCATATTCACCCAGAGTGATCCATCTTTTGCACCCGCTATAATGTCATTTAATACTTTTGTCGGTGATGGAAGAAACAGTTCCTTGACTGTTCCGCTCGCACACAGAAGTGTCCAGCCAACAAATATTACAACAAATGCAATAATCGCTGAACTGATGTAACGCTGGTGCGAAATGTCTTTTCTCAACCGGAAATCTCCTTTATCTCTACTCATATGTATTCACACCTTTCTGCTAGATCAATGCATCCTCTCCAGTCTCACCGGTGTGGATACGAATACTCTCTTCTACCGGAAGAACAAAAATCTTACCATCGCCCTCTGTTCCGTGACTGTTCACATCAAGAATAATCTTTGTCAATGCTCCAACTGCCTCATCCGGCACGATCATCTCGATCATCTTTTTGGCAACTAATGCATTCTCATATACGCTGTCTGCCACCGCTGCCGCATCTGCTACTGCGGTAAAGTTCACATATGCTTTTCCCCGTCCGAGTACTTCCTTCGTACTCATTGCAAAAAAGCGGTTATCGCTCAATACCTGCTTCGTCTTGAAGTAGCAGTTTGGTCTTAAAATAATAATTACCTGTTTCATATGCCGCCTCCTATAATTCGTTCTTGCCTGAACTTACGGTAATTGCTGTCTCTACCGGTAAAATGAATATCTTTCCATCTCCAAAAGACCCTTCGTCGCTGGTTCTGGAATATTTCACGATGATATCTGTTACCTTGGTAACATCCTCGTCTTCCACAACTAACATCAGCATCTCCTTTGGAATCTCATCATAGTAGACATCTTCTACTTTCAATCCTCTCTGTTTTCCTCTTCCAAGAATTCCGTATCTTGTCACTGCACGGTAACCTGCTTCACATAAGTTTGTTAATACCTCGTCACATTTCTCTGGTCTTACGACTGCTTTGATCATCTTCATAATAGTATTCCATCCCTTCCTGTTCCTGCATCTTTGATAAACAGCAAAAGCGCCAGAACTTATTGTTCTGACGCCTTCGCCCATTTACTGTTTCAATTGATGAGCTTATTATATCGGTTTACTTATTTTTATACAATGGATTCTGGTCATAATGATTATTGTGCGCTGGGCACAAAATCGTGTGAAAACCCTCTATTCCTCCCGATTCTCCCTGTAACGGCGAATGGCAAATGCCAGCTTCAACTCAAGAAATACCGACATGTCACTGAGATCATCATCCAGAATCCGCTTAATCTTATCCATCCGGTAACGCATAGTGTTGCGATGGATGAACAATGCTTCTGCAGTAGCATTGGCGTTACAGTTGTGCATGAGGTAGGTCTCTAAGGTCTCGCACAGCTCGCCCTCCTGCATCTGATCTGCCTTGATGAGCTTACCGATGCGGCTCTCCACATAATCATCCAGAAACTTGCCATTAGTAATCTGTGTGATCAGGGAATAGATTCCCAGATTCTCATAGAAGTACACCTTCTCCTCCTGTGTTGCAATCTTGGAGATTCCAAGGGTGCTCTTTGCCTCCTGAAAGCTTTTCTTAAAATCTTCAATGTATTCGTAAGCTGTCCCGACACCTGCTTTGACTTGAAGTTGATACGCTGATTCAATCTTATGAATGATATTGTCAAGAATCAACACCAGCAGATTACGACTGAACAGATCTGCTGGAATCAGCATAACCGCCGTCCCAATCTGCGAGAGTATCAGCATATTGCCCAAGCCATATGCACGATATTCGTTTTTGATCATTTTCTTAATATTCTCTCTCATCTCAAACTGGCGTCCCTCGTCCACACGCTTTTTCTCATTGGGCAATCCCTCCGGTTCGTGCATCTGCATAACAATTGCACGATATTTTCCTGAGAGATTCACCCCCAGATAATTGGCCTGCTCCATAAGCTCCTCTACGTTGAGTCCCTCTGAATACAGAATGGAGGAGAGTATCCGCTCTCGGGAATTGGCATTACTCTCCTCCTGCACCAACGCCTTACAGACAATCTGAGACAGGTCAATCAGATGAAGATTGACCGACAGCTCAAATAATGGCAGCTCCAGTTCATTACAGTAATCCTGAACGCATTTAGATATCTGTCCCTCATTGATGGCAAATCCTGCAATATTTTTATCCTGCATGGTGCGAATCATGTCTACAATCTTCTCATCATCGTCCGTCAGACTTGCATTGGTCACAATAACAAGTTCCTCCCCATGTATGAGCTGTGCCACATCAAAGCCCTGCTCCAGACACTGCACACAGTCTGCAAAATAGATCCACCGGATATTTCTTCCAATCCCGCTCTCTCCCGCAACCAACTTCATCCCCCTGCGAATTTGTTTCATACTCATCAGATCTTCACAGTTCATATTCTTTCTCTCTTTCGTCTATATCGTCTATATATACTATCGTCACCAAGCAAAGCATCCTTCTTTTTTGTATAAAAAGGGCGGTTCTACCGTAATTGGTAAAACCGCCTTTGGTTTTTATATTCATAATATAAATACCACTATTTGCGAATTCGGTCAAGTAAAATCATTTTTCTGCTATGTCTGCACAGCATCTGACAAAATTACACATAGAAATCGTTTCACTCTAAAAAAATATAAAAAAGAAGGACTGCCCACAACTGTATCAGTGTGTGAGCAGTCCAACCTCTCTATTTATTTTGCAAGGCTCTCCACAAAGCTTGCGTCAATCATATCTCCACAGTCGATCTTCTTGTCAAGAACTCCAAGTTCCATCATGAAGTCTAAAACAGTGTTCTGCGTGTAGCCCCAGTAGCTGTAGTCATCAGCTTTGGTGAAGGCTTTCACTGCTCCTGCCGCATCCGGCACAATCAGACCATCCATCTCACTGTTGAATTCCTCTGCATCAACTCCAAGCTTTTCTGCCATGAATGCTGCCGCCTCGTCCTTGTTATTTATATAATAATCATATGCTTCCAGATAACTCTTGACCATCGCCGTTACCACCTCTGGATTCTCGGTGCAGAGTGTCTTGGATGCTGCAAGAACGTCGGTTATCAGATCCTGGTTATCAGCTGTTGAGTAGAGAACTGTTCCACCGGCTTCCTTTGTCTGTGAGAAATATGGGTCCCAGATACATGCTGCATCACACTGTCCTGCCACAAATGCATTACCCGACTCCTGAATGGACATATCTACAATATTCACATCATCCTCTGTCATTCCATGCTCATCCAGCAAGGTCAGCAGAAACATATGATCAACACTGTACATCTGTGTTGCAATGGTTTTACCCTTGAGATCCTCTACACTTGCGATGTCTGAGGTCGCCACCAGACCTTCGCATCCATTGGATTTGTCTGTCTCAAGTACAATGGAGAAATCTGCCCCCTCTGCACATGGAGAGATCGTCTCCGATGATGCGTAGGTACAAAAATCCGTCTGTCCTCCAATGAAAGCACTTGAGCTATCTGTTGTGGATGAGAATTCCTGAATCTTGACACTCAGTCCATTTTCCTTAAAGATTCCCTCTTCATCCGCCAGATAGAACAGCATGTTGGTCGGCCATGCAACGGTGCCAAGTGAAACTTCAGTAAGATCTCCGTATTCTCCTGCTTCTGTTGCTGCATCCGCTGTACTGCCAGCAGCAGCGGAATCTCCTGCCTTACCTCCACAAGCTGCAAGACCTGCTGTCATTGTCAGTGTCATAAGTACGCATAAGATTTTTTTATTCATAATTTACCTCTTTTCTGTTGCCTGTCGATGTGGTATGGAATCTATAATATTTCACTATTTTGCATTCATCAGATACATGAGATCCTGCGCAATATTGGCTGCTGCAAGGGCTGTGATCTCACTCTGGTCGTAGGCTGGAAGCACCTCCACAAGATCTGCTGCAACTACATGGATTCCTCTCAATGCATGTAACAGCTTTCTAACCTGTGCCGAGCTTGGACCACCCATGACAGGTGTTCCGGTGCCCGGCGCTGCGGACGGATCCAGCGCATCAATATCGAAGGTCAGGTACACCGGCATATCACCCACAAGTGCCCTGATCTTCACCGCCAGCTCATCCATATCCATGAATACTGCTTCCTGCGCATAAAAGATATTGTAGCCGCACTCTGTCATCTCTGTGCGGATGAAGATCTGTGCGGAATGTGCTGGATCAATACAGCCCTCTGCCTGCAGATCATACGCAAAGTTGGCGTGAGATACATTACCGTCCGTGCTAGGTGTGCTGTCTTGATGGGAATCAAAATGGAGAAGTGCGAGCTTTCCATATTTCTCACTTGCCGCCCGTACCATCCCGTATGGAATTGTGTGATCTCCACCCAGTGTCAGAAGTTTTGCCCCAGCATCAAAAATCTTTTTGGCATGGTCATGTGTCTCTTGGAGCATGACCTCTGTGGTCTTTGGTCCTACATAATATCCCACATCACCGTAGTCGATGATATTGGCTGTCTCGCTGAGCTTATAATCCCACGGATAGGAAAAGCAGCATGCAAGCTGGCTCATATTGCGGATGGCTCTTGGGCCAAGTCGTGCCCCTGGGCGATTAGTTACACCGCTGTCAAAGGGAACACCCATCACTGCGATATCTACTCCCTCTAGATCCTGTGTGACAGCATAACCATTAAAGCTTGGTATTCCACCATAATGTAAATGTTTCTGTACTTCGTATTCCATACTGTAATCCTCCTTTAGTAACAAAAACAAAGCGGTGCCTAAGATTGCTCTTAAGCACCGTTGCTTTGTTTTGTTGATTTCTTTTTATAATGCTATTATCTGATTTTGCGGCAACTACTGCAATGTCTCGTCTGCACAAAGTTCTTAGTTCCTGCTGCACATGACACGCATTCGCCCATCAGGCAAACTATATTGCCACCGCTCGCACCGGGGAACCGTCCACGCCCACCAGCTTCAGCGGCAGAAAAACCACGAACGGATTGTCGAAATCAATATCGTTAAAGTGGGCAAGATTCTCAGCAATCAATCCGCCGGCGTCCGCATACATATCGTGAATTGGGAATTCTCTTTTTTCTACAAATAAGTGTATTTATTCCAGTGCTGTATTTGAACCCCCAGGTCACGCAAATGATCGGTCCGGCTATGAATATCGTTGTTATGCTTTTTCATGATAACCGCTCCTCACTATAAATATTCCGTTTAAATCCCACATAAGTTGCCAAAAAGTACACCAGATATATTCCAAAGAACAGTAATACTGATATTCCAAAATACTGCGCAACATTCGTATGCACTCCTGTAGAATGAATAAATGATTTACTGATACGCAAAATTACATTTCCTGAAATCAGAATAGCAAAAATTGCCGGACAAAGATAATATGCCATCAGCTGCTTCCAAATCAGTTTGTTAATCTGCGAATGATCCAGTCCAATCTTTCCCAACACATCATATCGTCTTTTATATTTTGAAGAATCACTAAGCTGCTGCACTGATAGTACCGTCAGGGCCACACAGACAAACACCAGACCAATATAGAACCCTGGCACAATTAAAGATGCCAGCATATATTTCACTTCCGGAATCAGATTATCACGCACCAGATTTGTTGCTACATAGACAACAATATTATCAGAACCACTACAGCTGTTCCCCTCTAGTGTCGGCGTTGCATGTCCCATGTAATCTATGTCCTTTGAATCAGCAAGATTATCCAATTTCACCTCTAAATCTTTTGGTGCAGCCTCACTTAGTTCCGCCACCATCTCCGAATAGTAAGGCTGCATAGTCTGTATCACTGCATCTGGAACAATAAGCACATAATCCCCTCCATTATGTCCGTCTTGTGAAAATGGTTCGGAATAAATTCCATTGCACTGCAGCATTCCATCGCCTGCTGCATTTGCTATGTCTAATCCCTTCGGCATAGGATCCACTTCCGTACGCAGGCGGGCTTTGACATGAATGGCATATTCGTTCTCTTTTAATGCTATTTCTGGATATCCAAGCATCTGTCTGAGATGATTATAATCACTAAGTCCCATATAGGTATCATATCTACAATAAGTTCCGTCCTCGCTCAGCATCTTAGTTACTGCCTTTTTATCGATACTTCCGTCCTCGTTTACATACATTTTTCCATAAGTACTGAGGTTCGTGCACATCCACGTATTTGCCTGATCTTTTTCATTGGTATAAATATGATAAATAAAGTGCTCTTTTTCTTTTGCATTCTGCTGAATAATTTTCTGTTCATCAGCAAAATCATCATGAATATCTGTACTGTTGATCTGCACGTCAAATGGCCACTTCGTGTCCAGCAATTTATTTTGAAAATCACTGAACATCATTGCCACAGAAGCTCCCATAAGTGCAACTGTAAACAATGCCGTTAATGTTCCCATCGTAAACTGCATCGTCTTCACTTTTGATGCAAACTGTCGAAGTAAAAACAAATTCTGTCCACGATAAATACCATCTTTTTTCTTTCTGACATAGCAAATAATCCATGCAGACAATCCCATATAAAACAGATAAATATCAATTACTAATACAATCAGGAAAATCATGATCATACCTATACTGGATAAATTAGGAAAAACAATCCAAAAGGCTATAATTAGAAGAATGGATATCGGAAAAATGATCTTTCGGACATTTTCGTGTGATTCCTTTATTTCTTCGTTCTGATGCCCTGCATGCATCAATCCATGAATATTCATCTTCTTGAACTTATGCCTGCATCGAAGCATAGCAAGGAAGTAACATCCCACATAACAAAGTGACGTAACAAGCAAGGTGTGCCTGTTTAAGCTTATGTGAAAATGATACGATACACGTATCATATGGCTCAGGATTGCCATAATAACCTGCTGCAGTAAAATTCCAGCAGCAATTCCGGGAATATATGCAGCAACACCCAATAAAAAATTTTCTTTTAAATACAGCCTTGCGATTTTCTTTTTCTTCATGCCCAGGAGCATATAAATTCCGAATTCTACGCTCCGCTTTTCCAGCATGAACTTTACCATGTAATTGATGAGCCATACAACAATCAACACAATGAAAAAAGTTGCAATCCCAATCATTGCTTCCATGATTCCTGCCATTTCAAATGTTCCTGACAGTTCCCTGTCAAAGATCAAGCTGCCAAACGCATACATAAAAGCGGTAATGACGCTCATGGTCATAACATAAACCAGATAGTCTTTCATGGAACGCTGCATATTGCGGAAGGAAAGTTTATTCAGCATGATCTAATTCGCCTCCCGTCAAGGATAGGACATCTAAAATTTCCTGCAGGAATTCTCTCCTGCTCTTTGAACCACGCACCAGTTCATGAAAGATTTTCCCATCTCGCAAGAATAGAATTCTTGTGCAATAACTGGCAGAAAATGCATCATGCGTAACCATCAGAATCGTGGCTTTCATCTGATCGTTCAGCTTTGTAAATGTCTCCAACAATATCTGGGCTGATTTCGAATCTAAGGCTCCCGTCGGCTCATCTGCCAACAGTAATTTGGGATCATTGACCAATGCTCTGGCACAGGCGCACCGCTGTGCCTGACCTCCTGATACCTGATAGGGAAACTGACTGCGAACCTCATTCAATCCTAATAACTTCAGCATTGTTTCAGTCTTTTTCTGTATTTCCCTCTTTTTATCTCCATGAACGGTAAGTGCCAGAATAATATTCTCTTCCATTGTTAACGTATCCAGGAGATTATAGTTTTGAAATACAAATCCCAGATTATCTTTTCTAAAATCAGCAAGTGCATCCTCAGATAACTCCGTAATATCCGTATTTTCATAAAAAATATGCCCTGCAGTCACATTGTCTATGGTTGCGAGCATGTTAAGAAGTGTTGTCTTTCCTGAGCCAGAGGCTCCCATCACTCCCACAAATTCTCCTTTATTTACTTGAAAACTAACCCGATCTACTGCCTTCGTAACATTCGAATCATTTCCATAATATTTTTCTACATCACATACCTGTATATAACTGTTCATTTTCTATTCGCCTCTTTCTTTGTCTTATCTAAGAATATCTTATCAACAGAATTGCTGCTTTGGTATGTGTTTTACTTACATCAAGCTTACATTTTTGAAAGATAATTGCTGATTGGAAACTCTATCGTCATCTTTGTGCCCTTTTCCCATGTAGATTCCGCACGTAAATCAACTCCTATTTTGCTGCTCAGTTTCTTACATATGTACAGTCCCATACCTGTTGCCCGCTCATGGGAGCGCCCATTGCTGCCTGTAAATCCTTTATCAAAGATACGAGACAGTTCTTCCTTTCGAATACCAATTCCATTATCTTCCAAAATAAGCAGGACACTTTTTTCCGTCTTTCTTGTATAGATCTTAAGTAATGGATGTTCACTTTTATACTTTACACTGTTTAAAATCATCTGATTCAGCAGGAAGGATATCCATTTACCATCTGTGTATGCCTTGTCCGGACAATCCACTTCTGCCTGTATCTGATGCTCTATTAACAGATATCTGTTTTTTGCAAGAACCTCATATGCTACCGCTTCCAAAGAAGTCTCCTGTATCATATAATCTTTGTACACAGCCTCCAGGCGGGCATAATAAAGTGCCATATCTACATAATTTTCGATTTTCTGGTTTTCAAGCCCTATTGTTTTATATTCCTGATTTCCCTGCTTTCTACGATTCTCACAGATTAAAGAAATGCTTGTAATGGGTGCCTTGATTTCATGAACCCAGCTTTCAATATATTCCTTATAATCATTTTCTTCCTCTTCTATCTGATGAATTCGTTCAATCACTGCCTTATTGGATTTTCGAATCATCTTTTGATATAACTTGTCTTCCAAATGCCATGAATGTGGCATCAGTTCTCCCAGAAGATACCTTTGATCTAAGCGCTCTAATGTCCGCTCCATCTTTTGAAAATATCGACGTCTCTCCATCCAGTTTACTGTCAGCCAGATGGAAAAGATCACCAGCCATGCGATGAAAATCAGCCAAAAATTTGCAATCAGATAGCCTGTCAGGCAGAGAAATAATCCAAGAATACACATACACACGAGTTGAAGCACTATCAATAGGAATTTATCTTTTACATAAGACCAGAAACTCATATGCGATACCCCATTCCCCGTTTCGTTTCAATAAAATCCTGGATTCCTATTGATTTTAATTTTTCACGGATTCGTGCTATATTCACGCTAAGTGTATTATCATCAATAAAGACCTGATTATCCCAAAGATATTCTACCAAATCCAATCTTGGTACGATTTCTCCCACATGCAAAAACAGGTAATGCAATATCTTTAATTCATTTTTCGTAAGTTCTACTTTTTTATCCTGACTGGAGATACATCCCTGGACCAGGCTTAGCTCTATTCCCTTCACCTTCAATATGGATAATTCCTTCGATACCGATGAACTGGTGCGCTTCAGGACCGCAGCAATGCGTGCTAATAACAACGGTGCCTGATATGGCTTCGTTATATAGTCATCCCCTCCTTTTAGCATACCTGTTAATTCATCCATGGATGATGTTCTGCTTGTAAGAAAGATAATCGGTATTTCTGATTTTTCACGTATCTGTGTGCAAATATCAAATCCTGATATGTCCGGCAAGTTCAAATCCAACAGAATCAGATCTGCCTGTTTGGGTAAAATCTCATCTGCCACATGGTCAAATGCCTCTATCAGTATCACTTCATAAAGCGCATGTTCCAATAAAATTTTTAATTCCTTCCGAATGACTGGCTCATCCTCAATAATTACAATCTTCATCTTGTATTTTCCCACCTTCTCATGACTCCTTGATATTATATCTTACCACAAACATCATAAAGATTGGAGAAATAATCAACTACTCCTTCCTTTGGAAACAATGTAAACATTGTTATAATGAAGAACAAATCCAATGCAGGAATATTTTGCATACACATTCCTGCACCCATGTACAACGCAGTGGATATTTCACTGGGAATAATTGTCATTATAATCAATGTTATGATTGGCATTTTCTTTTTGCCCTTACTGCGTTGTACAGTACATACAGCCCAATCAGCAGGACAACCGATGTGCCAAGGATAACGTACATCGTCTCGATTGACACCTGATTGCCAAAAAAGTAGCTCATGGCAAGCGTGGAGCGTCGGACTTGAGCCATGGTCAAATCCTTGACTGAGCCGGATATCTTATCCTGCACCATCAACAGGTTGGAACAAAACGCCACGGTCACGCAGCAAACCGCCAGAATGGAGGAAACCAGCTCCCCACCCACGGCAGCATCCAGCAGACTGTTATCCACGGAAAGTCCCTGGGGCATGGCACCGGCAAAGGAATCGTGAAAAACCTTGCCAAGAAAAGTCACATACAAAACAAGCAGAATTATCGGTGTGATGAGGGAGGTAAAAAACATCCCTTTGTCTTTAAAAAACAGTTTGCAGTTTCGCCGAATCAAAGATGAAAGTCCCATTATTTTGCACCTCCTATCAGTGTTTTGCCAGTTACGGCAAGAAACACATCGTCCATTTTTCCCTTGGTTACCTCAAAATCACAAAATAGCTCCGGACAGCCTGTAATCAAGCTTGCCGTCATGGCTGTGTTGGGCACCGAAATGCGGTAGGCATCCCGAATGGCTTCATAGGGGAGCTGAAGCGCCTTGACCTGCTCCTCATCCACACCGTACAGCGTGATAAAATCGCCGGTGTATGTATTTTTAAGCTGCAGGGGAGTGCCCTCGGCGGCGATTTTCCGCTGTCGATAATCACCACATAGTCTGCATCGGCGGCCTCTTCCATGTAGTGGGTAGTAAGAAATACCGTCATATTTTCGTGTCTGCGCAGGTCAGATACCACATCCCACAAAAGCTTTCGGGTTTGTGGATCAAGCCCGGTGGTGGGTTCGTCCAAAATCAGAATGCTTAGTCGGTGCAGCAGTGCACGGGCAATGTCGATACGCCGCCGCTGTCCCCCGGAAAGCTTTCCTACCGTACGCTTTAATAAGTCCTTAAAATCCAACAGATTTGCAAGCTCGCCGAGACGAGCTTCAAAGTCTGCCCCAGTGATACCGTAGAGAGCAGCCCGGCTTTGCAGGTTATCTCGCACGGTGAGCGGCTGATCTAATACAGAATTTTGAAAAACAACCCCCATCTCACGCTTGATGGAATCGAGGTTTCCGTCAAGGCTTTGACCACTGATATGCACACTGCCTGAATCCTTCGTGAGCTGACCGGACATAATAGAGATGGTAGTGCTTTTTCCCGCACCATTCACACCCAAAAAGGCGAACAGCTCTCCCTCCTTGACACGAAAGCTCAGATCCTGGACAGCCTTAACTTCTCCAAAACTTTTGTATAGGTTTTCAATTTCAATGATATTTTTCATCTGAAACGC
>JAQUWF010000008.1:23217-63543 GCA_028692975.1 Lachnospiraceae bacterium | reverse complement strand
TTAAGAATGCCCTTTGGAGTTCCCCAACGGTCGTAATCTTCCATACTGTTTTTCTTGGTTGCCATAAATATTCCTCCTTTTTAATCGACTTCAACGATTACAGTAATTTGCGGTATCGTAAGACTGCTGACACTGCCGCCTTTTGGTCTTGCCATATTCCCAGATGATTTTACATCTACAATGCGATAGTTGTTATGCCCGCCGTGTCCAGAAGGAGCTAAAAGTATTTCTCCAAAATCGCCACCGGGACCTTTACCCGGCATCATCGCTTGCGAACCTGCCTTTGCACGATACTCAATTTTTACTTCTCGTGTCGTGAAGGTGTTTGGATTGGTTGCATTTTTAAAGTTATTGTAAGATGTTGACAGTATACGAGGGTCTTGATACTGCACACCAACCAAACTCTGTTTTAATTGGGAAATGGACATTCCTGTGTGACCGCCTCTAACACCTGCAATCGAAAGAACATCATCCAAATATGCACCATGGTCGTATCTGGTTAGATTTACATTATGCCCCAGGTTGTGCATAGAATCCACAATACTATCATAAGCGAACTGCTGTTGAGCATTGAGTTTTTGACCGCTTGCAATAGCATTATTGACATTCTGTGAAAAGTTATACAGTGTATTGCCTGTTTGGTTCGGATCAAGCCAGTCTTGTAAAGCTGTTCTTGTATCAATGTCAAGATTTTGCTGATTGTAATATGCACGCCCATTATATAAATCATGGAATTGGGAATTGTCAGTGTCGCTAAAACCGTTTGGGTCTGGTTGTGGTACTGCCGCTGGTTGAGCCTGCACCGGTTGCTTCTTCCGTACAAATGAGGATGTACTTCCTCTGCCTCCCATTTTACCACCTCTTTTCTGAATAGTCAAATATATTTAACTGTTATTCTTTCGCCATTTCTGTTGAAATGCCTTTATTGGAATGATGTCTGCATCGTATTCCAGGCAGTCGCTTGGAACATTGCCGTACATGATAATCTTTGCAGGGTGTAACTCCTGCATCATTCTGTCGTATCCGTCAAGGAATAGGGTGCCAGCCTCCTTATTGACTTGCGTGCCAACGCTGGACACCGCAACAATGCCGCCAACGGGTTCTCCATCGAAACACCATGAATAGCTGTCGTGGTCACTCCATGAGATGGTTGGTATCACTCGGATGCCGTTCATCTGCCAATATGCACCAAGCCAATGCTTGCGATAGTGGTTATAGAGCTGTATTACCTTTGGAAAGTCAGTGTATGTTGAAAAATCCGGGGTGCATACGGCTTGGAATTTCCGAAGCATATTCAGGTACACATCTGGTTGGGACCACACACGGTTAAACTGGTAATCGTCAATGAAAAAGTGTACGCTATGCTGTTCTGGCTCTTCACAGCCTTTGGCATAATTGAAGCTGATCCAATTTGTATCATCCAACTCTATCTCCGGAATGAGAGCAGGAATGTCATAATTCCCTTCGCCCTCAAATATTGCCTTGTTTAGGTTCTCATAATTTCTTTGTGTTCTATACATTCTCTCTACCTCCATAACAGAAAGACCTCCGACTGCATGAGTCAGAGGTCTTTCACGGTAAGATTTCAGCTCGGAGATGTACATCACTTGGAGGTAGGAGGTAAACCCCGCCCCGAACCATATAAAATCTACTTTATACGATAGCATAGGTTGATAGGGACATGGGGGACAATTTCAATTCAAGTAGTCATTTGGCAGCGTAAACTTGTTTTTCACAAGATACACTTTTCCATCTCGATTGTTAAATATAGGCTCTGTTTCAGAGTAAGTTGCTACAGCATATCCAGTCTTGCATATTGTATGTTCAGAATACCAGTGAGTGTATGTGCCATCTGTAGTTAACTTCATAGGAATTATGCAGATAATCTCCAGCGTTTCCTCATCAAATACCACTGTCGTCAACATTTTATTCCTCTTTTAGAAACGGAAACGGCTCTTGCTCAAACCGATCTAGTATGTGAGCACTACAATTCTCTGGTAATCGCTGATACCACGGTTTGAAACTCTGGATTTGCCATAGTAGGGTAGTCGGATCACCATTGAAACAAATGGCTCTATCATCTATGTACACGATAGCAGGGGGCTTCTCCTTCATTACGGCATCTACCATAACATGGTATTTGTCGAGCCAACGCTTAACTGCAGTCATGCCCTCATCGGTAGCACATCGGGTGGACACAATAACAACCTCATAGCCTGCATCGTGGATAGCCTTAATAGATTCCACAATGCCCGGAACTGGCGGGTCTGGAATAACGATTTCGCCCTTCCAGCCGCTGGTGTAAGAGTGGATCACTCCATCAAAATCAAATACTACTGTCTTTTTCATCTCCAATATCTCCTTTATGTATTCTGTGAGTTGTTCTTCGGTGGCATCCTTTAATCCGATAAGATTGTACCTATCCATAAAATGGATGAGCATATCATATCGTGATATGCACTTAATCAATGCGGATGTATTCACGATTTACCTCTTTCCAGTAACTCGGATAACGGACCGGTGTACTCCCATTTGTTGCCGACTATACGCACCTTGCGTCCCTCATTGTGGCGGTGTAAAAGATGCCATAGGCTAAACCATTCATGAGTTTCTGCACCGGCTACGGCTTTGGCAGAAAAACCGCATTGTGACTTGATATATTGCACCTCCCAGATTGTAAAGCCATCACTTAAATAGTCGGATTCAAATACAGGCTTGCATTCGCAGTCCTCGGCACCAACATACTGCATAAGGATAGCACTACGCGTTACACCAGCACCGCTGTTGAGCAAACACATTTCATGCAAATTTACGGCTACTAACATTTCTTGCGACTTCGGCATCCATGCACGAAATCTAAAATCTTTTGCATATCTCATAGTTTATTTTCTCCATTCTTTTATTCGTTTCCATAGTGGCTTGTGAATTGGTTTCATTTCCTCTTTGCGTTCTTCCTTGGTTCGGCTTTGGCAGCTGGGGCACACCTGCACCCCCTCTGGAATAAGACAACCGCAACATATACATCTATCAGCATCCAATAGAATCAACCCCCGTTTCAAAATCATAGCTTCGTTTTTCAGCTTCGTACAATTGATGTTCTGCCTTTGCTTCCTCTTTTGCCTCAAAGCGTTCGAGATAGCGGTAGCATACCTTTTTTACCCTGTCCCCAGTGTTGCCCTCTCCAATGCAAGCCGCTACTTGTCCCCACGGCAAGCCGTTGATAAATCGGAATGTGAATATCATGCGGGTTTCACTGTCCGGGATAGTGGATATGTAACACTCCAATCGCTGGCGTTCATGGATGCACTGTATCTGTTTGGCGGCTATGATGGCTTGCAGATCGACAATTTCAGCCGCAAGACGTTCCACTTTTGAGCTGTTGTCGTGGCTGTGAGGCATACCATCGTAGGCAGGGGAACCGGGGAGAGCCTTACCTTCCAAATCTTCCAGCCTCTTCTGGTCCATCTCAATTTCTCTGTTCAGCCAATAGAGCTGTGATAATTCCGTTACTGTCATGTTGGTAGTCCTCCCTTTACTTTGTTTACTCTCGCTTTGAGGGCATCTAATAGACTTTTCTGCGATGTATCTTTGCACTCCAGAGAGCCTATAACATCTTCATCTGTACCACCCTGGGTAATAAGGCGGTGTATAATCACAGGGTATTGTTGCCCCTGTCTGTGCAAGCGTTTATTTGCTTGCTGATATACTTCCAAGCTCCATGTAAGCCCGAACCATATTACATGATGCCCACCATCTTGCAGATTCAGCCCATATCCACAGGACACGGGTTGTGCCAGCAGCAGGTCAATCTTGCCAGCGTTCCAATCGTTTTCATCCTTTGGGCCGGCATACACGCGCACTGTCAGCTTTGTGCGTGAGAGGGCATCCAAAAGGCGGTCTTTGTCATGCTTGAAATTATAATAAATGATTGCGTGCTGTCCATTCAGCTGCTCAATGGTTTCTAAAAGCACCTCAATCTTACAATCGTGAATAGTGATAGCATTGCCATCCTCATCATACACAGCACCATTGCAGAGCTGTAGGAGCTTTCCAGAGAGGGCGGCGGCAGAAGTGGCAGTGATAAGTTCATCATCAACTTCAATCAACATATCATGCTCCATTTGGTTGTACGCACGCTGGGTTTTGTCGTCCAGCTTGACCGGAATATCATCACAGATGCACTCTGGTAGGCTCAAATAGTCTTTAGCATCCATAGACACACAAATATCCCCGATGAGGTCATATATTGCCTGTTCAGCCCCTTCTTTGAGCTTGTACGAGAATATAGTGGTGCGGTCACGCTTATCTGGATCAAAGAACATTTCTCTGTAAACGGATATGGTACGCCCCAAGCGTTTGCCCTGATCCAAAAGGTAGAGTTGTGCCCATAAATCCATGAGCCCATTTGCACTTGGCGTTCCGGTTAATTCAATAATCCGGGATATGTGAGGGCGTACTGCTTTCAGTGCCTTAAAGCGTTTTGCCTGGGGGTTCTTGAAGGAACTGGACTCATCCAATACAACAACATCAAACGGCCACCCATAGCCATAGGTCTGAACCAGCCACTGTACATTTTCTCGGTTAATGATATAAACATCGGCGGGGGCTTCCAATGCGGCAAGTCGTTGTTTCTCATTGCCCAAAGCCACTGACAGCCTCAAATTCTTTAAATGATTCCACTTTTTCTGCTCATTAGTCCATGTAGATTCAGCTACTTTTTTCGGGGCGATTACCAGGGCTTTGCGGATGCAGCAGCGATAATATTTTAGTTCGTGTAGCGCAGTAAGCGTGATCACCGTCTTGCCCAGTCCCATGTCCAGGAACATCCCGGTATAACGCGTATCAATGATGCGGTCAATTCCGTATTGCTGGTAAGCGTGTGGTGTGAAGTCCTTTGCCATCGGTCATTACCTCCTTGCAGTAGTCTATAACCTCTTGTATGCGTTCTGTGCCATCCACGGAAGAGAATACCGTGAACCCCATGGCACGCAAGCGGTCTTGAATGATAAGCTGCAGAGCTCGTTCTTTTTTCTTTGGGGCTTTCAGCTCTACAAAAACAATATGTCCCCCGGGGATTAAAACAATCCTATCGGGGACTCCGGCGGTGCCAGGACTGACAAACTTCATGCAACGGCAGCCAATGGCTTTTGCCTGTATTCTCAAATTCTTCTCAACATCTCTTTCTAACATTCTGTTTGCCTCCCCAAAATTCTTTCTTGATAGATTCTCACGGGCGCGTAAGGCGAGTAAGTATACACGGTTCGCGCTCTCATCCATCAAGCGAAAGTAATATAAAATCTGATTGTTGTTACAAATTCACACGCGCGTGTATAGACGGGCTCGGATTAGAGAGTTTAGAGGGGGCATATACCCTCTGTTTTCTCTATTTCATAAGGTCTATTAGAAAAGTATGTAACATTGTAACAATTTTTAATTTGCTTAGTGTTTATGCGGTTTTCAGCCGTTACATACTCTGTAACATTCCGTAACAATCTGTTTACAGAAAATGTTACAAACTTTTTTATGTAACGGCTATGTAACACACTTTGTAACGCTCTTTGTAACATTACTTTTTACCTCGGAACAAATCCCCGCTGTGTGTTATAAGGACCACACCGAAGCACCTTTTCTGACCGTTTCCACCCCGATATATTGGAAATTGTTGCATTTATTTCTCTGGAATCAGTCGGTTTTATATCTTTTTGACTTCCAAAAAACAACTCACACCATACCTCAATGGTACAAATGCGGTCACGCTCTACCAGTTCGTAAGTGCCGCCCTGCGCATTTCCAGCCCAGTAATCACGGCGACGATCGAGTGTCCAGGTGGACCAATCAGAAGGAACCTTGCGTGCCACAAATTCCTGTATAAGTCCTTCTTTCGGGGATGCTTCTCTATGTTGTTCTTGCTTGTCCTTGGCGGCTTTTTCCACTGATCCGGTAAGATAGGTGGCTTCTCCCAGCTGCCAGCGTGCTTTTGCCTCTGCCCAGAGCTGATTAATTATTTCATCCGTAAGGTCACGCCATACATTCTTGGTGTGTTCCTGTTCGCCCACATCCACCGGCCAGAAACGGCGGTTTCCGGTGGTGTCCTGAAGGAAGTCCATCTGATTGCAGGTGCCGAAGAATACACAGCACCTTGGCAGCTCTTTGACATTTCTGCCATATGCCGCACGGTAACGGTCGGCTCTAAGAGACAGGAATTGCTTAATGCGGGCAACATCAGTACGCCTGAAAGCGTCCAGCTCGGCAACCTCTACCAGCCACACACCTTGCAGTAGTTCAGATGCTTCCTTGCCCTCGAAGGTACGGATGGAGTCATTGAACCAGCCCCTGCTCATCTTATCTAATAAGGTGGACTTACCAATACCCTGTGAGCCACAGAGGATAAGCATATTATCATATTTACAGCCGGGCTCCATGGCACGAGCAACGGCGGCGGTAAAGGACTTTCTGCAGACTGCACGATTGTATTCGGAATCCTGCGCACCAAGGTAATCAATGAATAGAGTATCAAGCCGATTGATGCCATCCCAATCTAATTTTTTGAGATAGTTCTGGACCTCGTTAAATGCGTGTGTAGCTGCATGAATATCTAGCGCCGCATCAATGTTCCCTCGACCGGTAATGTTATAGGTTTTTTCCAGATACCAGTACAATCCATTGCTGTCTGTGTCGCTCCAAAGGCGACGTCTGCTGTCAGAACTCCAAGGGAGATTTCCCAGAACTTCCCCGCGCCCAGCAAATTGATTGAGGGCGAACTTTCCTTTAAGGAGAGGGTCATTGTCAAGGATAATGAGAACATTATCAATGGTCGGCTTTGCTTGTGCGGTCTTTGGGTTTAAATCCAATTTCTGCATCCAATTGACCGCATCATCAGAATTGTCAGCTGGAACGCCATCAAAATCTTTTACGGCCTGATCTCTACGCTCCTGCGCCATAAGGGCAGAAACGGTAGGGTCTGCCACCGCAAACTCACACATTGCTTTATAGGATGGCAGCCGATTGTTAGGTGTGCCTGCCTGTGCAGTATCATCCTGATCGCCAAACTTATGTAGTCGCACCAGATCGAACGCGTTTACCAGCTTTCCGCTGCATGGGTCTGTGCCATGATGCGAGAAAAGGAATTTGCCATCATCATAGATAATGGCACCGCCAGTGGTAGAACCACCCAGATAGGTATAGCGGTTAGGGTCGTTGTCGCACTGTTCGTAAATTCCGGGAATCAGAGTTCCCATAGCGGAAAGAACACCACCATACGCTCTGTTGAATGCCCCGACAATGCCGGGCTTAGTGTCGGGGTCGCCTTGCTTCATGGCAAGCTTCTGATAAGATACCGACCCTGGCACTTGCGGCCAGCTGTTAAAATCATGCCAATCTGCATAAGATGAAAGAATGGAATCTGCTGGGGCGAGTGGTGCATCTGCATATTGGTAGATGTACTCACTATCTAAACTGCATGAGGGCCAATACATCAAACGGCAGGCTTCAAATGTTGTAGGGTCTGCCATTTGAATGCCAATCTGCGCGGCAATATGTCGTGCAATCGGCTCATATTCATCTGCGGTCACTGTCCGATCAAGTGGGATGAGTATTCGCAGACGTGGGGCTGTTGGGAGATGTTTTCTTGTGCTATACACAGCATAGCCATATCCAAGATTAGCCACAGACTGCAACACATTATCTGTTCCATAAGCTGGGATTGTATCAAAGTCGAGAGTGACTATATCACGGCCAGTAACGGCAGACGCTTTTCGCCTGCCGCCATTTAATGAACCAGCCATAAATCCCCCGACATCTTTTAGATCATCCTGTTGTGCCTTTTTCAGCTTCATAAAGGCATCCAGGGTTTCCGTACCTTTGTTGGGGATTTTTAGTTTGTCCCACAGCTCGGATATCTTAATGGTTTGTGATTTCCAGCTGATATCCTTTCTGCTGTTCCCGACTGATATGTTTAGTTGTCGGTCGTATTTTAAATCCATAAGGGAGCCTCCTTTACACTTACCTCCCCCCTAAAGAATCGGAGTTAGGCAGTAGTCAATATTTTTTAACTCTATATGTATTATAGGCAAAAAAAATTGACTTGTCAACGAGGTAGTCAACTTTTTTTAACTAATCATTTTTTTTCATTTGGAAAATTTAAAGTGTGGGCAGCTTTCGCAGCAACTGTGCTGCCCATTTTCGTCCGTGTAGCTTTTCCCGTATCTGTTGCACAACTCGCATTCTGCATCCAGCCCCAGCTCCGTGATATCCGGTGCATTATGGATGCTGATGGCAAAAATAATAACGCACAAAAGAAGTAACACCGCCAAAATGATAAGAATAATCTTAATCATCGAAAGCACCTCCCAGTCTGTTTATCCCTAATTTCAATTCGTGCTATCAACTCAAAACCAGATTCGTTAATATCATGTTTTAGTTCCTTTATCAATCGGCGAACCTTATGTTCCAATGCGTCCTCTTCTTTGATTGCCGGTTTCATTCCATGGTAAGCGGTAGGGTCGGGGTAGCCACTTTGGTTATAATATGGATTCTTGTTATTCCCCATCTGGTACACCTCCAACACCTGACATCTTATAAAAAAATTGATTGTAATACTTCTGCACCAAATCCAGTGGATATCCAGAGCGGAAACGAGCGGCAATCTGTTCAGGGGTAGTAGTGACATCTTTAAGCAGTTCAGATACGGTAAATATTCTTATTTCTTTCTCGTTTTCCAATCTGGTTGCCTCCATATTTGCTAGGGAGTCACAGCGTTGGTTCTGCTTATGCCCAGAGTGCCCACGCACCCAAGTTGCCGACAGAGCGTGCTTTACCGACTGTCGGTATATTACCTGCCACAAATCAGCGTTTTTTCTGTTAGGGTCTTGAATGAAACTCTTCAAATTACCCTTGTTTATCTGATTTGCAACATATTTACTGTCTGTTACGATTTCAACGGCAGAGGGCTTGCCTAAGAGCTTTAAGCCCTCAATTACTGCCATAAGTTCCATGCGGTTGTTTGTGGTATACCAATCCGCGCCGTGCACCTCTTTGGTTATGCCGTCCTGTGTGACGATGGCGGCATAACCTCCAGGTCCAGGGTTCCCATGACATGATCCATCTGTATAGATTATAGCTTTATTCATGTGATTGCCCTTTCTTTGAGAGCACTGCTATTTAACAATGCGGTTCAAGAGTTGTTCGTAAAGGTCTTTATATACATTTCGTTCTCTGGTTACTCCTTCCAATTCAAGAGCAGAGTCCATGAGCATCTGTCTGACTTCCTGTTCATCATCCGAAGCTTCAGCAACAAATTCGGAATTATTCTCTTGCATCGGCGGTGTAGCAGTATATGCCTCGCCCGGTTCAGCGCCGACATCTGCTGGGAGATCCAAAGTCAAACTGATCTGATATAATACGCTGTCCATTTCCTCACTTGACAAAGCTCTGACAAATTCATTCATGCGATCGTAGAAGCAATAGCTGATTCTGCCACAATCTGTGTGCATGAGTCCACGGCTCTTAATTGCCACATCATTCTCATTCTGCTCTGTATCAAACAGCATAAGGATAGTAGCGTATCGCTCATAAGTCTGTACCACCAGCACCTCACGAGCTCCGTTATTTGTTTCCATTTCCCATATTTCTCCGCGGTTTACGTTTTCCATTTTAGAAGTCCCCCCCCTATCCATTGTCTGCATTGCCTTATAGGCAGTTTCATCATAGTAACCGGCACCATTGTACCGTATATAATTTTCTTTGTAACACATCAGATATCCCCCTCTGCACGGTGCAGGGATTTGTCTGTATCAAATCCTTCCGGGTATCTGGCTTTCAATTTATCTATGTTCAGCTGCATTACTTCATCAAGTGTACAGCCAATCAAGTCACAGCCGAGAGCGACATACCAGAGTACATCGCCAAGCTCCTTTTTTAGATGGTCCGTATCCAGATCATGCCCATGATGTAAATGCTTTTTAATCATATCAGAGCATTCTCCAGCTTCCCCGGATAAGCCTAACCCAACATTAGATAAATTACGGCAAGCCTTATTTGCTGTACGCATTGCCAGCTGTTGGTATTCATTTCCTGTCATATTAGTAACCTTTCTGCATTCTTCGCAAGCGCAATCAGCCGCGCCAAAACATCCGATACAATCGATTTTTCTCATAGCACATTCAACTCCTTAAACGTCTTAAACATCTTTGGTGCTTGAATAGCAACCCAGTCTACGATGGTTTCAGGGATTCCCAATGGCTTCATTTCAAAGTTTGCAGACAAACCAGATTCTTCCAGGTAGGCATGAACGATTTCATGCCTTACCACTTTGCGCTGGTACACCTTAAAGTTGTCCAATTCACAATCGGGTTCCTTTTTCCCAATAACTATTTTTTTGTCGATTTATCAACATATCCATCCGAATCTTTCAAAAAGTTATCTTTTGAAGCGTGCCGGAATAAGATAGTGTATTCTGTTCCCAAGATGTCAACTTTGCAATTCTTCACTATTTTGTTTCCTCCATATTCTTTCGATGCCGGTAGAGGGCATTGGATACCGCCTGTGGTTCCATTTTCATTTCAGAGGCTATGTCCTTTATTTTCCAGCCTGCCTTTTTAAGAACTAATATTTTACCGATGTCAATGGATTTCTGGGGCTTTTCGTTTTGAGACTCCCCCCCCATTGGTTCAGCAACCGCCGGAGTAAGATCGCATGGGGCATCTTCGCAATCGGCACAACTTTGTAATCCATCTGGACACTTATCTGCAGTCAGACCCATCGCATCATTTTGTGTAGCTGATTTGGCCAGTAGCTCCTGCAGTTCCTCATTCTTCTTGCGTAATGTCTCTACATCCTTACACACATCCGCATACATGAGGTCGATCTCTCTAATCTTATCGGGAGTGAGTCCTATGTCCTCATAAGCCGCCAGCAGATCATTCTTTCCGGTTATCATGGTTGTCATAAACTCATACGGCACACGGCACTGAATGGCATTCTCCAATAATTCCTCTTTAGCACTTTGCTTAATGAGGTTGTAGAAGTCAGAAAACTTGACCTCAACACGATCTTCCTTTGCAAAGCAATCAACGATACTTCCCATAGTATTTCCTCCTATTCATACAACCCAATTTCTTCCAGGGCTTCTATACATTTTTCTTTAAATTCATCCTCGGTTACATCGTATGCCTCCATCATATCTGACAAGGGCAGCCAGGTGCGGAGATACCCATACAGAGCTTCGACTATCCCTGTGCTGGAATGCCCAGCAATGACACAGTCCTTTGCCATAGGCTGTATCATGCCATTTTGCAGATGGTGTGCAAGGCCATCAAATCCGATCACTACCTTATTTCCAATGGGGAGAATTTCTTCTTCCTCGGATAAGGCCTTTTGAACCTTCATTTCTTTTCTTGAAATCAGAAGCTGTCCATATTTAAAATTCTGTGCCATACGCTTAATCCTCCGGTTCTACTGCGATAATTTCAATTCCAGTAATCAAATCATTCATTTCAGATGCATCGCGTTCGCCCTCTAACTCGTTACCCGCGGCATCACGGAGCGTATAAGAGAAAAAGTCTCCATTTTCGTGATAATGCAAATTACAATCATTGTGAGTAGATGGGGTGTCAAAGTCTGACTCACAATCAAAATCAAAGTCCAGCAGAGATCGACCTTTGCAATTACCTCCAAGTTTCATGTAAACGTGTCCTACGAACTCCCAGCACATCAGTGTTACCTTGATAGTCTGTAAATTATCAGAGTGGCATAAATTTGGATCATATTCTTTTAATCCGAAACTTAATTTGCTGATTCTGTCCAGAGCGTCAACAGGGGTGTGACCATCGTATTTAGGCGCAGCCTCTAACTCTGGCACTTTGAATATCTCCCAATATGGATCGATGTTGTAATGGTAGGTCGCCTGTCCATCGGGTGTCTGAATGCCGACAATAAACATCCCACTGTACATGTCCCCCGTATCATGCTTCTTTGACTTCCAAGCGATATCTGGATGGGCATTACACAGAGATGCAAACAAAATGGATCTGTGATGGTACAGTTCGTTAAAAGTGTGATACCCATCAGAAAATTCCCCGATACCAACACCCGGTTCTTTCAATGCCGCATATAACTCTGTGAGAGTAGCAGCCTGTTCTTTTGTTACATTTTCAAAATTTACATTCATAGTGCTTTCCTCCTTAATCGCAGCGTATTGTTACGCCGACCTCATCCTCTAATCGTTTTTGCATATCCGATACCAACAGTTCATCGTTCAAGACTTTGCCAAAGGTTTCATCCACAGCCGCCAATGCGCGCATGACACGAGTGTGACCGAAGCCATATTGATCGTGTAATACCTGTGCAAAGCAGGTCAGTAGCACCTCAACATCAAATTTTGCAACGTCACTGGTAATATCTTCTTTCATTTTCTTTATATCGCCAGGGCGAAGATAAACTTTTCCTTTTTTATTCTCAATACGGTTTTTCCGTTCAGCCCGGCGGTGTTCAGCTCTGCCCATAATCAGTCCTCCAAACTTTTCATAATCTGGAGAAGTTCTTCACGGGCAACCATACATCTCCTTATAATAGAAGAACGACTGTCCACATTACTGATAGGTCCATACCCACAGGTGGTGTTTTTCTTTTCATCTGCATCATCGTACCTTGAAATACTATCTTTCAAAGATTCCACTGTGCAACATACATTTTCAATTCGTCTGGATCGCTTCATCTTGTAGCCTCCTTCGTTCGCCCATTAGGGCGTACCCAAGTACATTCTCGCCTTGAATACCCTCACACTTTGGACACTTACAATCTCCAAAGTAGTTGTCATGCCAGTAGTTTCCTTCCTCCAAATATTCATCTCCGGTAGCTATAAGCAATGCTGCAAGCTCTGGGTGCTGGGAAAATTTAGCGTGTACGATGTCTGCCATTATGCCGCCCTTCACACTATCCCAATCGGAGCGCATGAGAACGGATTTTCCCATTCTCTTTGCCTTTCTGGGAGAAACGTTCACAAAATGAACTTTTTCCACCAAACTGACTGATTTAGCTGCTTGATATGCAGACTCACTGTTACGATAGGTCAGCCCATCATAATGAACAGGGCAGAAGTCAAAAAAGTTACTCAAATATTCGTATGTTCCATGAAACAATACAATCATAAAATCATCTCCCTTTTATTCCATCAGCAAAGCCCTTGGAAAGAGCCTTACCTACAATTTCTATTTGTTTTCTCTGTACATCGGCTCTACCAATGTAGGTCTTACATTTCTTACATCGTTTAAGGTATAACGGACATTCCCAATTGCTCGGAGAGTGAACAGCAAATAATCTGTACCTTATCATGCAGCCGATCGGGATATTATGGATCTTCATGCTGTGTAGCACCTCCCACGACTGCCAGCACATTTTCAATTCGTGTTTTTGCAGTCTCATAATATTTCGTTTCTTTCTCTATGCCTATAAAATTTCTTCCGGTAATGATGCAGGCAACACCGGTGCTTCCAGAACCCATGCAGTTGTCAAGTATGGTGTCCCCCCCCCATCGTATATGTTTTGATCAGATAGATAAGAAGGTCTATAGGTTTCTGTGTCGGATGCAAAGAAGATATCTGGGTGTCAGATGAGAATACCTGTATGCTTCGGGGGTAACGTTCTGTCGATTCATACTGTGTCCCATTCTTCATATTACCGTATACATCGGTCTGCAGTTTGGAAGAGCGGTAGGTCTTTTTAAGTAGGTGTCCTGTGGTCTTTTGGGGATTATAACTGCATTGCTTTCTATAAAAAACGGATACCAGTTCATGGTTTCTCATAGGTTGCTTTTTGGCGTTCAAAAACCCCGTTCCTTTGACTTTATCCCACACCCAGTCATATTTATAGGCCTTGATATTGGAAAGCCTTAAATGGGAGGAAAATGGCTCTGTGCCAAATAAACAGATAGCTCCATTCTTTTTCACGATACGGTTATACTGCTGCCAGAGGACATCGAATGGGATAATCACATCCCATTTACATTGAGTGGTCCCATAAGGTAAGTCGCACAAAACCATGTCAATGCTATTGTCTGGTATTTGTTTCATTACCTCTAAGCAGTCCCCCTGATAGAGGTCAATGCTCACTATTTACTTCCTCTGAAAAGCGTTTCTCTGTCACGGCGATAGGAAACTCTTCAATTTCACTTGCCCAGAGACAAGAACCCTCCCCGTTAAGAGATTCCCAGATGAGCGGAAAACCCCCGATTCCGTCAAATAAACTTGCCATGGTACAATCAGCTCCACAACAGATAGACAGTTTCTGCAGAACATAAAACCACGGTGGGATAGCAATGCTATTTCCTAAACTTTTGTACCTTGGGCCATCAGCCTCTTTGTGCGTTTTTCCCTTTGTGTCAATCCATTTTCCAATGTCAGTCCATTGGTCTGGGAAGCCTTGCAGCCGTTCGCACTCAAGAGGTGTTAATCTTCGGACTATGTAATGCTGATCCTCCATACCAGCGACAAGCATGTCATTCTGGGCATCCTGTCCGGTATAGCTCCCAGGATGTGAATTTGCCATAAGTGGACCGGTTACATTCTGGTAACTTACGCATGGAGGGTCTTTGTGGTCCCTTGCTAAAAGAGTGGAGGTCTGATCTTCAGATATAGTCATGTATTCGCCTGTCGTCATTGAATATGTCCCCCCCCCTCGGTATTGTTATAGATTCATTTATCATTTTTCTGCTCCTATTTTGCATACAATCAATTTGTTTTCATCGACATACTGATTACCGATTCCTTTAGAGTCTCTAGCACATAAGCTACCAACCTTGTCTTGATACAATAATGGTTTCAGTCCCCCCCCCATAACTGCCACCAGCTTCTTTGAGGGTTGAGCTGACTTGATTTTCAGTATATTTGTCATAAGCATCTTGGCTGTAGCATTCAAGAATCATTGGAGTGTTCCCCCCCTGTGCCCATACGACCACTAAGAGTTTGTACGATATTTCCTTCTGTGAATTTTACACGGCTGTCATTCGGATGGTTCTCTATTGCCATAACTGCTGGAGTTACACCAGCTCTTAAGGTGGGGGACTTTTCGACTTCATACCCTATGCCGTGCGTTTTTTCACTCTGCTCTGGGCAAAACCCAGCAGAGCACTGAACAACTGCAGGTCGATCTATGGTGTTGAGCGTGTAACTCACATCCTCTGTCCATCCTTTTCCATTGCAGCCTGCAGTGTCAGCTCGATCTATGCAGTTCCCTTGAATACAGTAGGTCGGTTGAACAACTGCAATCCCACCTTGATTTTTACTTGGATCTGGTCTAAAAGTGTCAAGTGTGTTGGAAACTTCGACTTCTCCGCATCCACTATTTGGATTGGATGATTTCATGCTATTAGATGCCAAACTATCAAAACTGTATGCTTTCGGTTGAAAGAGTGTCTGATCTTGGAGGGTGGATAGGGTAGCACTTTTGTCTGTCTGGATTAGAGCTCCTTTTCCTCCACCTTCACACCCTGATCGGATTTTGAGGGTATATGGTTGTCCCCCCCCATTGCCTGCCAGTATTGAATCATCTCGTTTAGTGCAGCTTTCAGCATAGGCGGGAGAGACTTTCCACGCCTCTCGGCTCTGCGGAGAATACCCCGACAGGCTTTCTCGCTCAAATAATATTTCTGGTGCGGTGCTTCCTCCAAAATCTGCGACAAGTGCGATTCTACGGCGACGTTGGGGGACTCCCCAAAACTGTGCATCGAATACACGCCAAGCGATTGAGAATCCCCCCCCGTTACCCATTCCAGTAAGGCATCCGGCTGTTGGCCATCCTTTTTTAGGTTTAGGAACAATGGGGGCTTCTTCGCAGACGACGCGGACCGTTTCTTGGAGGACTGCTCCGAAGTCGTCCCCTTTGTTGGAGCTGAATGCTCCGGGGACGTTTTCCCAGACCATGAATCTTGGTCTGATATCTTTTCCGGTTCTGTTTCTGCTTTCATCTAACTTCCTCATTTCTTTTATAATTCTAAGCTGTTCCATGAATAAACCGGAACGCTCCCCGGCAAGACCAGCACGTTTTCCAGCAATGCTTAAGTCCTGACAGGGGCTTCCTCCGATTATTACATTGACAATTGGAACATCAGAGCCTCGAATTTTTGTGATATCTCCTAATTGGATCAATGGCTTCACCTCCGTATATCAATTTTCGTTCGGGAGAATCTGGGAAAGAGTGCCCATTACTCTTGTAACATTTCCAGCTAAGTCATTAAGCTTAGTACGAAGAGTAAAAAGTTCTTTTTCAAGTTCCTCTTTAGATTTATCCTTATGTTCTGTCTGGACGCAAAAGCCGGGAGCCACGCCGCTAGAGTTGTCGGCGCTGTTATAGTTGGCGTTGCCGCTGCTGCTGACAAAGCAGAAAATGTAACTGCTGCTGATATTAGGGGATCGCTCCCACCACCAGTAAGTTCCCTCGCCATCTTCTTCTTTTACTCGGTCACGCTCATTTTGGAAGATATCAAGCTGTGTGTCCTCTGGTTCGCCATTGGCATCAGCATAGTGCGTTTCTCCAAAAATCTGTGTTTCAGACAGTAAAAAGAGTTTATCCTGACATTCCACGCGTTCGCCATCCAGCACCTGCACAATTGTTGTTGGCGCAATAACCGCTTGAAGTTCATCCGGCAGAAGAGGTAAAATCTCGCTGTGTAAGTATTCCCGCATTTCGCAGTCTTTCCAGCCGCCACGGTTTCCACCTTCGGAGTTCATCGGCATACACTCCCCGATGCAGTTGTGAGCTACGAAATACAGCTTTCCTTTTTTGTCATAAGTAGCATCGAAAAGTACCAACTCCCCATTTTTAAGCGTGACAGGAATCTGATCACCGCTTTTCACGAGCTCTGTTACAGTTCCGTTTTCAGCAGCCTCTTTAATCTGCCCCCAAGTAATATCGCATTTTGTTTTTGAAATGATATACATAATCTAATCCTCCTTTATTTGAGAAGCCATAACGCTACCAACAACAGTACAAGCAGTACAAATGCAATGGTAAAGTACAGATTCTTTTCCTTGTGATCCTTTTCTCCGATGGTACCCAGTAAAAACAAACAGGCGGCCACCAAAAGAACAATTTTAAATATTAAGATGAACATATCAGTTACTCCTTTTCTTATTTGTAAATTGCTACAACCAGTAAAACGCATACCAGATATACCAAATAGAGGAAGAGGAAGAGGAACCAGCCGGAATACAGTACTGCCATTGCAACCGGAAGGGCTAAAACCCCTATTGTGATAACAGAGATTGCGACTACTGCTGTGTACATCAGCATACGAAGGAAAAATCTGTTCCAGTATTTTTCCGTAAAAATTTCTCTTTGTTTCATTTGTCCGCGTCCTCTCTAAAATCGTTGTCGTCAAACCAATTATTAGCTATGCCAAAGAGGATTAGCCAACCCATAGTTACCGACACGATAACAAGGGGAGTCCATGAATCCGCGTCAAGCCAGCAAGCGTAATAAACACATACAAGCGCATCAATCGCAGTAATGGTTTTTAATATGGTGTTTTTCAGTGACTTTTTTGCTTTTTTCATGGTTTTGCCCCCTGTTTTATTAGTCTTTTGTGAAGAAATCGCCAACCCAGCCATCAGCTCCAAGAGGGAGATCAGGTGCCCATGGGATAGGGGTTGTCATAATATCAGTAACTGCCTTAAGCATCTGTTCATTTTCTGCAAAAGGTTTTATATCAATAACCACCTCATCGTGAATGTGGAACACGATAGGAAATCCAGCGGCTTCTAAATGCTCAATGGCTTCGGCCAAGGCATCCCTCGCGATAGCCTGCACACAATTCTCCACCAGCTTACCGCCATAGGTTTCCAGCTGTTTCCACTTCTTTGAAGTCTGGTCCATACCCATGTAAAGAATGGATGGGCTGCCCCATTGGTTTTCTCCTAGAGATGGGTTTATGTAAAATAGTTTTCTGCCAGACGGCAAGAGTATAGTCATACACTGTGTTCCCTGCGAATAGTCATATTCACGAGAGAGGGTAAGACATTTAACAGTTCGGCTACCGCCGTTTTGAATAACCTGTATAGCTGCATCATTCAGCTCATACCACAAATCACGGATTTTACTGTTTGTGCTTCGCCAGCTGTCTACGATGTTTTGTATCTCTGTATCGTCCAGATCACCCAGCTGGTGACCGGTATCCATTCGTCTCATTGCTCCAACGCCACCTTGATATCCAAGGGCCAGCTCTGCGACTTTACCTCTTGCACGAAGAGAGTATTCCGGGTTTCCCTTTTTAATCCTCTCGATTGGCACATGGAACATCTGGGAGGCAGATGCCTCATATATCTTTCCATGTGTGCGGAATACTTCCAACCGCCATTCCTGCCCAGCCAGCCACGATATTACACGCGCCTCAATCGCAGAAAAGTCAGCATCAATAAGCACATTGCCAGAGCTTGCCACGAAAGCGGTTCTGATAAGCTGTGATAGGGTGTCAGATACATTTCCATATACTGCCTTAATAGCGGCAGTTTGTTTTCTTCGCACCAGATTCCTCGCAAGGTCAATCGGGTCTGTGTAGGTTCTCGGCAGATTCTGCACCTGCACCAAACGTCCGGCCCATCTGCCAGTACGGTTGGCACCGTAGAATTGCAGCAACCCTCGGACTCTGCCATCAGGACATACGCAAATTTCAATCGCATCATATTTCTTTGTCGATGTCTTGCCAAGCTCCTGTCTGATTTCAAGCACCCTTTGCACTTTTGGGCCGTTGGTATCGTTGGAGAGCATTTCGGTAACAGTTTCCTTTTTGAGATTTGTGACCTCTACTTCTGACTCTTTATTGAGCCATGCAACCGTCTGTTTCACGCTGTTAGGATTGTTTAGATTGGTAAGTTCGGTAGCCTCTGCCATCAATTCAGCTTTCATGGTTGCCCCGACTTCCAAAGCACCTTCAACAAAGGACATATCAACCGCCACACCGCGGGTGTTAATCATAAGGTCTGTTTCCCATTGTTTCTGAACAAAATCAGGAACAGGAAAGCTCAACAGTTTTTTCCCGATTTCCATTTCAGTCACTACATCCTGCAAGCAATATTCCTTGAACAGGGTCCACTTTTCTGGATCGTGACGCGGGTAGTTTCTGGTACGCTGACCGTTACTTTTTGTAGGCTTGCATGGTACACAGAAATAGCGAATCAATGCTTTACCTGTGTTCAGCTTTTGCTTATCCTCTGGTAGCCCAAGCACCCTGCCTGTAGCCTCCAAGCCCGGGGTGTAACCGCAATAGAGTCCATGAAACATAGTGCATCGCCATTGTGAGGGTATAAGTTGCCCGTAATATTTAGAGAGACAACCGAACTCGAAAGGGGCATTGTATGCGTGCTTTAAATAGTCTGGATTAAACAGCATGGATATAAGCCAGTCTGGTACAGTTTCTCCAGATGCAAGATCGATAATCTGCCCTGGGTTATCATCCAGAGTGTAAGCAAAGAGTAGTATTTCAAAATCTGGGCTTGCGATATACCGCAAAGCTCCTGCATCTCTAAGTGACACGCTGGAATAGGTTTCTAAATCTATGCTTAAATGGTGTATCACATAATTCGCCTCCTTAAATAAATGGGAGCGGTTTCAATCGTTAGGTGCTTCACATGACCGCCCCCTATACACCTCTGGGGTTCATAACTTTTTATAGCCTTATACCGGTTGCGATTCATGTTGCCCAGTTCATCGGTCGTGTCGGCTCGTCCAAGGTATTCCCAGCTATATTCCCTCGGCTCGTTGCCCCCATTAACTTACTATAGTGCCATACATCATCGGCTGACAGGGGCTGTGTGATTATTACATTGGAAGCCCGGTAATCGGGTTGATCTGTTGTCCAGCAGCAGCAGGCTGGGTATAACCGGTATTCTGATAAGATACCTCGCCCGGAGTAGCGGGCATTGCTCCACCATAGTTCGGTGTGGCTGCACCGGTAACTGCCTGTCCGATGCCCTCAAAATCAGATACTGCAGATGCACCACCAGCAAGAGGTTCTCCATCTCTGGTTTTCATCACATTGCCAAGACCACATCCGACTCCTTTATTACCGTTGGAACTGAAAGAGAAGAAATTGAGAGTCACACGGGCAAACATTCCACTGTAGATATCCTGCGGTGCCAATTCAGAGTTGATGTTAGACATATCAACTACCTGTGGCTTTCTCTTTGAATTAGCAGTGATAACCCAATGACCGGCACATTCTGCCCCGAACTTCGTTCCATCGTTTCTTACACCATCGCCATCATAGACGAGAGCGTTTCTAAGCTGTGGACGTGCGCCCTTCCAATCGTTGATTACAGCAGCTTCATAAGCAGCTCTCATGGAAGATTCAATATCTGCCTTTGTCGCCACATCCTGCTTCGGAATAAGCATGGTAACGGAATACTTTGGCTCTGATCCAGGCTGATTAGGGTTTGCATACGGTTCGCTCAAATGAGCGTAGGATAATCTGACTTCTCCGGTTAATACTTTAGTAGGGATATTCTGATACATAATAAATTCTCCTTTTTTTTGTTATTTTGTAGGGTTAATAGCAGGGTGCTTTTCAAGAAAAGCATTTAATACAGAAACGGCACAATCCAATGAATGGTAAGCGGCCTTTTTATCCTCAATCGGAACTTCATTCTCCGGTAAAGCATATCTACTGACAGCCAGCTCCACTTTTTTCAGTTCGGATAACTTTCTCAAAACCTTCAAAGATGCAAGGTTTCCTTCATCAGTTGTTGTGTGTTCCATTATGTCGAGAAGAAAAGAGGAAAATTCTGTTTTTCTTTCCAGTTCCACCTCGGCTCTTCTCAATTCGTCTTTCAGGTCCTCTCTAGTGTGGGGGGGGGTCCCGAACATTTCAAACATACTCATCATAGTTTTGCCTCCTATTGATATTTTTCTTTTATCTCATTCCAGAGAGCGTCATACTTCTGGAAAGATTCATAGTTGCGTTTGGCGGTAAGCACCGCCTGGGTCATTCTTTTATTCTTTGCACGAATGGATATAAGTTCCTTTTTGCTGTACTTCTGTGTCCGACCATCTAAATCCGTGTAATAAGGGTACGATGGATCTTTGTACTCATTTTGGAATTTTCGGCTTTTCTGTGCCCATATGTCCTTCTTTTCTTCCAGCATTTCCGGGATGTACTCATTAAAGATATGAATAGCTTCTTCATCTTGACTTTGAGATTTCATAATCAATTTGAATAGCTTTGTTCTCTGCGCCAATGTGCAATCGTCCAGAAAAGCTGGAAGGTATATAGTCATGCGACACTTTCCATATTCGCCGCAGCGGATCGGAACATCTACGCACCTCACTGTGTAGCCCCTGCGAAATCAGCCACCGCCGGATTATACGGTTCACGTTTATCGGACTGTTCCACAAGGGTAGGTTTACCAACTGGCTTAGTGATGAATGTACCGATTTTCTCTGCAAAATCTTTCTTGCCCATAAGTTTTTCAAGCTCGGAGAGTGATTTTGCTTTTTTCTCATATACAACTGCCTCATCATATCCAGCAGCGATAACAGCAGCAACAGCTTTGTCTGCATCTGTAAAGGCTCTGTTACTTCTGCCAGCCACCACTTTCCAACCGAGGATATCTTTTCCAGCAAGCAGAGCTTCAAGGGCATAAGCCTGAATATCCTCGTACCACTTCATAAGGTCTTTTCCACGAATAAGCAAATCAGCTATTTCTTCATCGGATAAAACGGGTGGAACATCGGCATCCAGGCAAACGGCCTGTTCGTATGATTCAACATCAGGTGGTGTCATTTTTCCTTCAATCAAAGCCTCTTTAAAATCTTCAAGAGCCGTAAAATTCTCTGATCGAGCACGGCACTGGGCTTTCCCTCGGCAGAAACGGCACCAGCTCCCCGGCTGAAACTCTCCAGTACCAGCAAAAGCAATCTGGGCTGTAGGCTTAATGCTTTCGCCCCATGCTTTGAGCTCTTCGACAGTGATTGTCTCTTCGCTGACATTCTCTGTAATGCGAGGTTGAACAATCGCCATAGCCACCTTTTTAATTGCGTCTCCATAAATAATGGAATAGTGCTTTAATGCTCCAAGTGCATATAGTCGCATCTGGGAATTACATTCTGCAGAAACCTCTACACCCTTTCCATGCTTATAGTCCGTAATATGTAAGGTATCGCCACCGATCATTACACAGTCACAAGTTCCAAATCCCCCCGGTACATAGTCAGAATAATCAACTTGAACTTCCTGTGTGACATACGGCTTTTCCTTATAGGACATTGATTTCTCCCAGAGATATTGACCGTAAAACTCGGCTGTTTTAATCATTTCATCCTGCCAGAGAGGATCTTTCTTCATCTTGTTTATGCGGGTATTATAGGTACGTTTTGTGATGCTACCGAAATTGTAAGCCGCCAGCTGCTCACATACCTCATGTGCAAGTCGTCCCTCTTCGGCATATTGACTTGTACTCTCGTCAAACTGTTCTTCAAATCTTGGAGAGGCTGTACATTTCAGCCATCGGCTGGATGAGGATGCTGACAGCAACGCGTGTTTTGTTGGTGTTGCCATTTAAAAGCCCCCTCTCTTAAATGTCTGCGCCAAGAGCTTTAAGTTCGGCTGCAAACGGCGGATATTGATCTGGTGTAAGCTGATTGATACTCGGCACACCATACTTCTGAATAAGTGCCATAATTTGTGGCATCTGGTTTTTCTCCACAAGACTTGCCGCCGCCTTTGCTAATTCTTCAAGTGTGATTTGCTTTTCAGTAGGAATCTGCGTTGGCTGTGGTACAACCGGATTCTGCGGGATTGTAGGTTGCTGTGGTGTAACTGGTGGTGTCTGCTGCTGTATAGGAGCTGTCTGCTGCGTCTGGGGAGCAGTAGGAGTAGGAGCAGTAACAGGAGCAGTAGGAGCGGCAACTGGGGCTGTCTGCGATGTTGCATTTGTGATGATAGGCTTCTCCGCTTTAAGGGAAATTGCCAGATTGTTGATTGCTTCGACCAATGCCGGAGCCTCGATTGTGACTTTCATTTCTAACATAGTGTTTGCCTCCTTGTTTGTTTATGACTTGGTTTTTAATTCTCGCTGTATTTTCCAATCCTCGAAACGCTTTAAATTTTCGGGATTGGAGTAAAAATCTTTAATCGCCGAAAGAAACGTCCTGCACAAGTTCTGTACGTCCCCGGATGGAATCTGTGATGTATCAATATGTATCGGTTTCACTGTCTGCATCGGCATTTGGCTCACCTGCGCTTTCCAGGACTCGCGATTCAATCTTAACCAGTGCTTCCAGAATCCTGTCTTTTGTTTTCAGTTTTGCCTCTTCGCTCTCAAAAGTCTTTCTGCCATTGAGAACTGTCGAGAGGTATGCGGCGGTATATCCGCACTCTTCGGCAAGCTGCACATTAGATATCCGGAATCTGTGCATTCGACCAGTTACATCTGCGGTCCATGCTTCATTTAAAATTGCTTCCATCATGTTTCCTCCTTACTTAAAAATTTTTAACTGTACCCAGTTGAAAAAATTTAACTGATGAAGTATAATGGGATTGCGACATCTTTATATACTTTTTACCAGAGCCCCCTTTTCAAGCTCTCCGTCAAATTTATTTAACTGTCTACACAGAGTATAGTAAAAAAAAGTTGACTTGTCAAGGGGTTGCGTTAAATTTTTTTAACCAATTTTGAAAGGAGACAAGCAATGAATTTTTATGAAAGATATGCCAATATCTGTACAACAAAAGAGATGGACCCATGCGGCCAGAAAACTGCAGATATGTTCGGTGTTACAAAAGCAACCATTTCTACATGGAATAAACGAAACACTTCGCCAAAGGGGGAAACTGTGGCTATTATGGCAGATGCCCTGGAGGTGTCTGCTGACTACTTACTTGGACGCACGGATGATTCAACAGACTATACAAAAATAAAAGGAAAAAACTTTACACCTGTGAAACCACGGGCAATCCAGCTTTATGAGCAGTTGGACGTGGCAGACCAAGCTCGTGTGGAGGCTTACATGGATGGCATCCTCGCGGGCGATAAATACAAGAATACGGCACAAGTAGGATAAAAAGCAGGGAAGGAAATGTGTACATTGTGGATTTTGGAAAAAAGAAAGAGTGATTCCGCAATGTGTAGCACCACAAAAAGGAGGCACGACATTGATCGCAAAGAAAGATACCAGAGGCGACCTTGCTGTAGTGTATGCCCGGTATTCATCCCATAACCAGGGCGAACAGTCCATTGAGGGGCAGCTTGCCGCCGCCCAGAAATATGCAGAGGCAAAAGGGTATACCATTGTGCATGAGTATATTGACCGCGCAATGACCGGCCGAAACGATAACAGAGATGAATTTCAAAAAATGCTTTCTGACTGTTCAAAGAAACAATTCCAGGTAATTATCCTTTGGAAGGTAGATCGTTTTGGCAGAAATAGAGAAGAGATTACATTTAACAAATACCGGGCAAAGAAAAATGGTGTCCGAGTGGAATATGTGGCAGAGAATGTGCCGGATGCACCAGAGGGTGTTATTTTGGAAAGCGTGCTGGAAGGTATGGCAGAATATTACAGTCTGCAGCTGTCCCAGAACGTAAAGCGTGGATTGCTGGAGAGTGCAAAAAAGCACCATGTTATAGGCGGGCATTTGCCTCTTGGGTACAACATGGGTAAGGACAAAGAATTTGTAATTGACCCTGATACCGCTCCTACTGTTAAACTGATTTTTGATATGTATGCAGAGGGAAATACCGTAAGTGAAATTATTACCCAACTAAACGATGAAGGATATCGCACAAAAATGGGAAAGCCATTTACGAAAAACAGTCTTTCCGTTGTATTGAAAAATGAGAAGTACATCGGGGTCTATGAATATAAGGACCTTATCCGGGATGAGGATGCAGTCCCACCTATCGTAGATAAAGACACCTTTTACAAAGTACAGGAAATGCTAAAAATCAACCGCCGGGCACCATCACGGAAATGGAACTATACAGATTACTTACTGACCGATAAACTCTTTTGTGGACTTTGTGAGTCCAGCATGGTAGGCGAAAGTGGATTCGGTAAAATGGGTGTGAAGTATAACTATTATATGTGCACGAAAAGGCGAAGGGAAAAAGCCTGTGATAAGAAGCCGGTAAGGCAAGATTGGATAGAGGGTATCGTTTTGGAAGAAATTCAGAAAATCCTCTACAATGATGAGCTCTTAGAATTTATCGCAGAAAACACATGGCAATTCTATTTGGAACAGGACACGGATCAGGAGCAGATCAGACTCTTGCAGAAACAACTTGCAGATGTTGATAAGTCTATCTCTAACCTTGTACGCTCCATAGAGGCGGGTATATTCAACGATGTGATAAAATCCCGTATGGATGAATTGGACGGTCAGAAAGTGGCATTAAAGAAAGCCCTGGCCGACAAAGAACTGGACAGGGGCTTTAAGCTCACGAAGGAGCATATACTTTTTTTCTTGGAAGATTTGAAAAAACTGAATATCAAAGACAGAAGCTGCCAACGGAGATTGGTAGAAATTTTCGTCAATGCAATCTTTGTATTTGACGATTCTTTGAAGATAGCTTTTAACTTTGGTGGGGATAACAGCACGATTACCTTGCAGAATCTTAAGGATGCTGAATCGGGCGCAGGGTTCGTTCGCTGCGCCTTAAGCCCTGCTTTAGCACTCACATACGAACCCAAAATCATATGGTTTCTAAATGTGTTTGCGATGAACGTAAAATTGCCAGAGAGGTAGAAATATCTCTCTGGCAATTTTTTTTGCAACTATTTATGTTCTGATACTATTTTGTATTTTTGATTAGTGCCGTTTCGTACTCTGCCCACCATACAGTAGAAGTATTGTGTGGACATAGCCAGCTTTTTAGCGCATTCATGCGCCGTTCCTACCGCAATTACTTCATCATTTTTGTTATACAAGGTATAGTAAAACATTAAGCCCTCCTATTTCTCTATTCTGTTTTCAGTTCCAACACCAATTCCTGACTCTCTGTCCATCCGATTGTACCAAGAGTTGACTTCGGAACATAGAGCGTTCCGATTTTGGGTGCATCCAGCTCATTGTCCAGAACCTCTGTGAATCTGATTGTATTCTTTGTTACCTTTTCCATCTTAAATTTTACCAGCATACTTTTTTCCTCCTATGCGTTCCAACTGATTTGATACATAACACCATCACGCTGATTGGAGCGATCTTCGACAGTGTAACCCAATTTTTCCAATGCCTGCATCGCCTTGGGTGTCAGATGCTGATAACACCAGCAACTTACATCTCCATTATTCACGGCAGTCTTAATAACCTTTTCAGCCGCCAATAAAGCCTATTTTGATTTTTCTCCGATAGAATTTTGAGACTTTTCAAAAGCCTCTTTCGCGCTCATCAACATATCTAATTCTCCTTATCGTAGTATACAATGGTACAATCAACCTTTGATTCTGCAAATGTCCGCAGTATAATATCGTGTACCACTTCCCAGTTACCGCCCGCTATACCACAACCATAATACCCAGGAAGCGCAACGCTCAATCGGTTCTTTTCTGCAAATTCTCTAACAGAGTGCAGACACTTTTTGACAGCTGCATAATTCGTAATGCAACCTTCGGAGCTGTCAAAACGGTTCTGACTGAAAGCGTTAGCCACATATTTCTTTCCGGGTATCAGCTCACTGTAATGGACAGTACCGATTGCTTTCGCTCCCTTAAGGGCACAATAGACTTTATACTGCTTATACTGCTCTGGTGTCAGAACTTTGGTGCAAATGGACCATGCCACGCCTGCGCCCATAACGCCATCAAAGTTTACCTGATGGCAGATAATTCCGGTATCAACTTTGAGTAGATCACCTTTGATTTCTCTAATCATTCTTTTTTTCTCCAAACATTTCATCAAATTTTGCTTTCATATCCTCTTCAAATTCTTCTGGTGTCAGACATTGGATGTTTTTTAATAGTTCTGGATTCTCAATCTCATTGCCCATAACCTCGATTACACACTTATCGTGGAAGCCATTCATGTAATTATACATATACTCTTTTGGGTCAGTATAAACAAACGCTGCCGCCTCTTTTCTGTAGCGAACCACATACCAGCTCTCCGTAGCAGGGTGGTTATAAGTGTTGATTAATCGAATGATATCATGCTCCCAAATTCGGACACTGTTATTGTCAAACAGGCCGGTGTACTCACACAAAGTATCTGGGTTAATATCTGCCCTTAATTTCCGGTTCGGCAGTCCCCAATCTGTCATTTGATCGAACAGAATATAGTGATGGTCGTTCTTTGGATGTGCTGCATTATCCTCTGAAAAACAATAGCTTGTGTCCTGGGTATGGTAGTAACAGCCCTTATACCAGTGGTTCTTGTCTTTTTTGTCAGTGCCCTTGCCTTTGTAAAGAATACTTCTCATAAATGTTTACCTTCTTTCATTGATTTTTTGTGCATCGTAACCTTCGGGGCGGGTTGATGGTTTAGGCTACGGCATCCTTATACATCTGGTAGGCACTCATGATGCCATCAAAAGGTTTTACAACATAATGTCTGCCGGTTTTCATGTTTGTTACAATCACAGCGTAAATAATCTTTCCGCTGATAGTGGTTTTTCGTGTCAGCTCTACGCGAACACCGATGATACTGTTTTCATGCTTTCTTAATACCTTAACTTCTCTGTTTCCAAGTCTTGCCATAGTAATTACCTCCTTATGAACGGTTAAATTTATTTAACTGAATACATCATAGCAAACAATAATTAACTTGTCAATAGAAAAAGTAAAATAAATTTAACTGAAAAATACCGCAGGACATAACCTGCGGTATCTGATTTGAAAATGTCGCCAACCAAGCGACTGTGTAGCACTATGACAACTCCCACTCTGGGGGTTCCTCTGGAACAATATCATCATTAATTTCTGATTCTGTGTCTATAGTTATATCAGCATAGACTCTATTAAGTGTAGACATATAGATATCAAAGCTGCTGATTCGTCGGAGAGAGTTGATGTCAGCCACATTTTCAAGGGAACGAAAACTCCATACAAGATCAGTATTTCGCTTATACAATTTGATTTGACAATTCAGATCTTCATCTTCCTCACAAATGAATTTTACAGTACAATCTTGAAAGCTGGAACTGAACCAACCTTTGTCCTCATGCTCAACTTCCATGGTGGCCGTTACTGGAGAATAGTAAGGGTCCCCATCATCACAGCGTACTTCCAGATTGCTGGTGTTTACCGAAGTCGCAACGTGTTCACAATACTTTTGGAATATCTCCGACAACTTGACCTCTTTTGAGATTGGTTCTTTCATCAGTTCTTTGAAATTCTCTAAGATAGTTTTGTTATCCTTCAGATTGGTATTATTAACGATGTCGGTCAACACATCATCCAGCTTGACAATATAATCGTTAAAATCATGCTTTTCGATGGCCGGAACTAAAATGCTTTCCATTTTTTCCTTAATCATTTTCCGACCGGATCCACCGTAGGAAAAGAGGTCGGCAACAGCCGCCTCTACACCTGCTTTCAGCTTTTCCTCTATAATCACTTCCATTATGCGACTACTTAACTTTTCCTCAACAACTTCTGCAATTCTCTGTTCAAATGATTTATCACTCATACTTTTGTACACCTCCGAAATTTTTTAGAATTGATCGCCCAGGTTCTATACGACATCCGCAAAGAGAGTCTTTCACATACACATGAAAGAGAGTGCATTTTCCTACATGATCACAATCCTTATCCTCTTTTACAGTAGACTGATAGTGTGGGCAGTTTCTGGTACATCGTCTTTCGGTATAGGTCTTTTTGCCTCTCATGTTTCCATTCCTCCTTAATCCAATGATTTCAGATAGTTCTTAAACGATTGTGCTTCGGAGCATTCCGGGATAACTGCCAAAAGATAATTGACTTTAGAGATCAACGCCTTTTTCATCTCTGCCAGCTCCATCTTTTCCTCCATAACCTTTAACAACTGTTCCTTTAATATTTCATCAATGTTCAGGTATTCCTCCAATTCTGCCTCTTCGGCAAGCAGCTGGTTATACCGGTTATAATATCAAACATACCCTGTGTCTCTGTAGTTGCCGGCCGTTTCGTCAGAAGCGGCTCTGATTTTGGCAAGCTGTTTTTCAACCTTTGCTTGCTTATCCTTTTCCAACTTTTCAATAAATTTGCTCATGCGTTCTCTGCCTCCTTTACCCAATTTTCTGCATCCTCGTGCTTCTCGAACCACTCAACATAAATATCCTTTTGTTTTGTGCTTCGCTGCGCATCATCCGGCTTGCATACTGCTCGGACTTTGCTAGTTATATTGGATGTAATTCTACCATCATCATAGATAGAAGTGGTTACACTCCAATATGTTTTCATGCCCGCTGGTGTAAGCTCATAATCCGCTATTTGTTCTGGGGAGAGTGAACCCCAGTAATCTACATACCCCCATGCCTTCGCGCCAATCTCTTCACAGAACGCTTTTTCATCGAAGTTATTTATCTCTGTGACATCTGCAGCATTAGGGTAGCCACCTGGCATAATCGGGCGTTGCGTGCTATAATACCTCATTTGCTTGTGCCTCCTTTTTTGTTGGTTAAATTATTTTGACTGGTTGCAGTATAGCAAACAATATTTAACCTGTCAATATGTAAGTTAAAATTATTTGACTTGTTTTGAAATCATGAAAGAGTGAATGTGCAAAGTTACAAATTCACGCGCGTGTATAGATGTGTACGGATTAGAGAGTTTAGGGCGTGTATATACTCTCTATTTCTTCTATTTGATAGGGTATATTAGAAAAGTATGTAACAATGTAACAAAGTAGGAAAAAGTAAGCATTTACAATGGTTTCAAGCGTTACATATATTGTAACAATAGTGTAACACTGTAACATTTTTTCTGTTACACAATTGAGTATGTAACAGCCATGTAACGCTCTTTGTAACATTTTCTGTAACAAAAAAAAGAGGCAGTATCAAAACAGGGGATTCCCTACCTCGATACTGCCTCTTTTACCTTATTTATGCTCTTTCTGTATACTCATCGTATGCCAAACAAATCCACCCATCTTCATCTTTTGAATATGATTTTAACAGACCCCATTTTCCAATTGTTCCATCGGTACTGCATTTTCCAGTATCCTCTTTTACAATTGTAAAAGAGCCAACTCCTGTGAATTTTACTTTTTCAGAGTCAATGGTTGGCTCGGTTCGGATGTATAAATCAGGGATTTTAACGCGTACCAAATAAGGAGAGAGGGTTTTATTTGTGTACAAAGCATTTCCAACTTCATCATAGACCGAATACCCAGCGTTCTGATCAGCACAGGTTTTCGCATATTCGAGGTCATGGAAAGCACCCTTTTGAGATGCTGAATCAGCCCAGGACTTTCTAACCCTATACCATACCTGGGATGTAACTGGCTCAATATACCCGCTGTTTGTGTCATACTGTGTAAGATTCCATCTCTCGATGATGTTACAAATCTTTGACACATAAGATACGTCTGTGGCATAACCACCATCTTTGATAATCTGGATGGCTTTCTTGTAATCAGTGCATCCTTTCAAACCTGCATATCTTAAGGAAGAGCCGTTCTTGGCACCGTTCAGATATGCGGAATGGTCGCCTAACGAATCTTCGATTTTCGCATATTTACGGAAATCCGCGCGGACCGTATACTCTGATCCATCTGTATTTTGTTCTTTTGTATCCTTGGTGTATTTTGATACACCATCCCAGGTGCTGCCATCCCAAGTGTTCCCAGAAAGAGAGCACTTCATACCAAAAATATTATTGGCATTCGTAGCAAGGTCGGTTGTTCCGTAGCCACTTTCTAGGATCGCTTGTGCGGTAGTCACAGATGCAAGAATGCCGAATTTTCCCATATCTGCAGTAGCGAGTTTTCCCACCTTTGCCACAAAATCAGATTCCGAGTTTCCGCTGGTTGGGGTACCGCTGTTCGTGTAAACAGCCTTGCCGTTCCAGTCGTAAACTGTGTAGCCATTGCTGCACGCATTTTTTGCTTTGCTCAGATCGGCATACGCACCAATCTGGGAGGCAGCGTTATCCCAGGATGTTCTTACACGATACAGATTAGTAGTGGTCGGAGTGCTTGATGCCCCGCCGAGTGCCGCTGTAACCTGTGCTGCTAAATCTCCAAGTCTTGCATATAACCAATTACCCGGACAGCTCTTGTTTGCAAACCAGCGGTGTACAGTGATTACCATTTCGTTTGCTGCTGGCTCATAGTTGAGAGTTTTGTCTTTGTCGCCAAACCACAGGAGCTTGCTCTTACCGTTTCTCTTACAGATATCAGTACAGAGCTTGATGAGGGTGGCATAAACGGCACCATTCATCGTATATGGTTCTGTTTTGTCGCAGGCGCACTCGATTGTAATGGCTCTTTGGTCGTTGGAGCTGCTTGAAGAACACCATGAACGGTTTTTCTCTTCCACACAGAGAGATACTTCTCCACTTGTACCGATACCATAGTTGCAGCTTGCATCTACGCCAGCTGGAAAGCAATCACAGATAGTTCTTGCCGAGAGCTGACCTACCACGCAATGGGGTGTGATACGATCGATAGAATGGGTTCTCTGCCCTGAATGATTGGGACTAAGACCTGTGTATGATACCATTGAACTATTTGTATATGACATAATATTTCCTCCTTATTCTTCAATATCATTTTCGTGGGAGAAACAGGTACAGCTAGAAGATTCATAGCTGATTACATATTGCCCATTTCTTCTGGTTACGGTTATAGGCCCTACATATTGCTGGATTAGTTCTCCAGATTCCATGTCATAACATGAGATGGAGCCCGTCTGTTCCTTTGGTGTTTCAATAACAAGAGGTGTAGGAACAATCGCTTCCTGCTGTGTTTCTGACGCTGGTACAGAGTCAGATTTACCACACCCCGACATGAAAGCGAACGATACCGCCGCTAACAGGATGATTACTACCAGCGAGATGATAAGTTTCTTATTGTGAAGCATAAATACCACTCCTTTGAGAAAAGCCCAGAATTGACTTCTGGGCTTCCAAAATTATTCTGTTTCCTTTTCGCTGTCCTCTGTCGTTGTGACTTTGGCTTTCGTTTCTGCCTGCTTCGTTAAAATAGCAATAGCATTTTTAATGACAGATGGAAGAGGTAAGCCCATAAGTCCAGCATTCTCCACGATGGAAATAAGCTCATTGGCAATGAATCCGATAATGACAGCATCCCGAATGTAAGACACCCCGATTGCCAAATCAAGCCGGTAAGCGATGAGAACAAAGAGAAGAGTCATACCCTTTCTGCAGAGTCCCTTCCAGCCTGCACGGCTTTCCAGTGTTCCCGTTTCCGTTTTCTTGCTGGCATGAAAAACCCCAGCAACGATTAAGCCAGAAGCATAATCAATAATCATAAACATGATGAGTGTAATCAAAGCCGCGTCCCATCCTCCGAAGAAAGCTGCAATCAGTCCTCCAACAGCCCCAATACCTGTGCAAATTCCGTCTTTCATAGATGTGTTTCCTTTCTTATGTGATTGGTTTTTAGTGGCAAAATAAAAGGACCTTTTTAAGGTCCGGCTCTAATTCGTATCATCGTCATTTGAATTTCCTCTTTTTCTTTCTCCGCTTTTTAGCCTGTGTAACGATAGGCTCACATCCAAGCAGCTTTTTAAATCTGCGATCCATCTTCCGCAGGATGTTATGGCTGTTGCCTTGTAGCATATATGCCCGCCAGCATCCGTAAGCCTCTTGAGCATCTGCTCGAGTCATTTCCTTTGCGGATATTTTGCGCGCCCACGCTTTCAACTTTCTCTGCATGGTTGTTATAGAAGTTCTGGCCGGCTTTTTTATGACCTTACCTGAATCAGTCAGATGATAACGCCATTGGCAGAATTTGAACCACCCGGACAGCTTATTTTTATGCGTCTTGGAGTGGTTCAGTTTCAATCCCATCTCTTTACACTTGGAGCTTACAACATCAATCAGCGCATCAGCTTCTTCATCGGTATGTACGATAAAGAGAGTATCATCCATGTATCTTTCGGAGCATTCTACTTGATGCTGGTCTTTGATGGTATGGTCTATTGCGTTTGGTAGAATCCCGGCTTCGGTCTGACTGGTTTCAACACCAAGAGCCATACCAACCGGACCAAAAGCATTGAGTAGATAACCACTCAAATAACGCAAATCCGGGCACAAGATATATTTTTCATGAATGGATTCAATCGCATCATGCGGAGCATTGGGGAAGTAGCCTTTAAAATCCACGGTTACAACGACTCCCTCTGTGCCATATCGTTCATACCACCATTTCAGAAAATATTCAGTGCGATCCATGGTAAAAGAAAATCCTTTGCCCTCAATACTTGCCCCATTATCATAAATCATGTGAGGGTAGTAAAGAGGGCGAAGGACTTTTCGGCAGGTTGCCTTATGCACCTGCCTGTCATTGATATGTGGAGCATCTATTTTTCGCTTATGCCCGCGTTCTACCAGATGGAATGTACAAGAATTGTGGGATTTCCATTTATTCTGTACCAGCTTTCTTCTGGCAGCAGCAGTCCGGCTGAAAAGCCGCAATTCAAAATTTATTGTGGAAGTTTTCCAGCGAACGCCCTTACAGGCATCCCTTCCAGCTTCATACAGTGCGGCATAGGATAGAGCTGTGGATAAATCGCCAACTGCTTCCTGCCGATCTGCTAATTTCTGTAGTCTTTTTGCTTTACGCCTTTGATAGCGTACTTCGTGTCTTTCCTCGCTTGTCAAGTTGTACCTCCATTCGATTACGACCACCGTACAGGCTTATTCTTGGGAACATCGTTCTTCCTGTTAGATATCCGTACCCATGTAACTGCATTTGATGTTCAGATAATGCAGCCATGCAAGAAGCGTCCGGGTAATATCATCATGTGATAGCTGTTTTAGGGATAAACCCAGGGCACAAGCAATCCTTTTGCGAAAAGTAATAAGGGTTCAAAAACACCTTGTTTTACACACCCCATTTAAGGACCTCGCAAAATCCGGGAGCCACGCCGTTAGAGTTGTCGGCGTTGTAATTGTTGGCGTTGCCGCCGCTGCCGACAATGCAGAAAATGTTACTGTTGCCGTTATTAGGGGATCGCTCCCACCACCAGTTGGCACTACTAAAACATTACATTGCTTGACCCATATTTATTTTTTTAATCGAATATCTGGTAGAAAACTGACTTTACAAAGGACTCTACCAGGATTGTTACTTGGTTAGAGATGCTACCCTCGTTTATCTGGGAGAACCGTTCTTTGTCTTTATCGCGGACACCTTTAATGAGCTTATCCTGGGCATCAATCATGCAACCTAGTTCCTCGGCCATTCGGTTAAGAATAGCTTCGGCATCCTTGGGACTTACCGGTTTTCCATTCTTTCGGCAGAAAGCACCCTGCGGATTTTGGATAAGAATCCCGTACACATCCGACATCCGTTTATCCAATGCGTGCAGTGTAGCCTTTGACAGAGCCAGTAGTGCCCTGCGAATCTGATACTCAACGGCGTTGGTTGGATAAATCTCGTTGGCTATATAAACGGCATCAGCTTGGAGAGATGCCAGCTTGCAGGAAGGACCCTGCAAGATCCTCTGATTTTGAGCCGATAATCTTTTCACAAAGTCAAATACCATGCTTTCAATATGATAGGCGTTCGCCACATACTGCATACTTGACACACTTCGTTTGTTCTTTAGCACAGACATAAACTATACCTCCTTATTTCATGTTTACATATAGCCCGCCCGCTGACGCGGGCGGGGATAATAAAAGGACTTAGATGCAAAAGCCGGGAGCCACGCCGTAAGAGTCGTCGGCGCTGTTAAAGTTGGCGGTGCCGTTGCTGCCGACACCGCAGAAAATGCCACTGTTGCCGCCATAAGGGGATCGCTCCCACCACCAGCTGGCACTACTATTTTGCTTCTTGATTCTGGCAGCGTTGTTATTATTGTTAATGTAGTATTGCCAGGTCTTAAGCACATCCCATTCCTCTGACCGTGAGTAGATTCTTGATACAAATATTTCACGCTCCGCAGGCAGGAAGATTTTATCAAGACTTTCCACAATAGTTGCATCTGTACCACTTTTGCACGCTTTTACTTTAACTGTCGCAATGATATCCACTAATTCATCCGGCAGCTGTTCCAGGATGAGAGGCATTACAGTTTGTCTCATGTAAGATGCGTCCCAGCCTCCGGCATTGGTACTTGTCGGATTCATATAATAAGATGTTGGCCACAAATCTACAAACTCCAGAACAAATCCAGTCATGCTGCCATCTGCGCGCTCGTAATAATCGCCGCTGTTATTGGCAATTCGTAGGGTAATTGTCTTACCATTTTTGAGGGTAACAGTTCTTGTGGTACCGACGGAGTAAAAGTTGCTTGCCACATTCGCGATAACCGCTTTCTTAATGTTCGCCCATGAAGCTGTTGTGAAGTTCGGATCAATGTCCCCTTCCCAGCTGTTGGAACGGACAGTAAGGTCTGTGGACAGTGCCACAGTGTAAGGCAAGGTAACAGATGTACCGTTGACTGTGGTATTGTTTCCCCAGCCTTCTCTTGCCACTAAATCCAGTGTGATTGAGCGACCAATCGGGATATAAGCAGGAAATGATGTGTAAGAGGCCCCTGTGTTGTCTACCAGTGTAAGAGTGGTATTTTCATCAGCCGTAATATCAACTACCCATGCCGCACGGTCAGAAGCATCACAATAAAGTGGAGCATTTGCATCTATTACTTTTGTGATAACATTTGTTTTGTCTGCATCAGAATACCAGGTCAACGCCATACCTTCGCCGTTCATAATCGGGAGTGTTTCGCCAGCCGTAAAAGTACCAGCCGGAGCATAACCGACAAGGTAGGTCTTAATCGCTGACCAATAGGATGCAGTGTAATAGGCATTTGCATGGTTATAAGGAATAAATACCTTATAGTTGGTGGCTCCATTAAATATGTTGCCGTTTTGCAGCGTAGGTGGCGTATCACATGGTACATACACATTCGTATAATTGATATACCGGAATGCGTATTGATTCATGGTTTTTACTGTGTCCGGCAGATGTATATCTGCATACTTGATTCCGCTGGATGATCCACTTCCGGCAAAAGCATACTGATCTACTGTGGAAAATTTGCTGTTTCTAAAATCGAAGGACAATCGGTTTTCACTTGGATTTGTCCGGTTATATCCCATTTGGTAAAAGGCATAAGTGCCGATGGTGTCAATTGTGCTTTGCGACAAATCAAGATCATCAACATAGTAGTTGTATGCCAGCCCATAAGACTGAACCTGTCCCGTGATCTTTGCGTGTAGCTTTGTTAGTTTCGGGCAGTAGGCAACTCCGCATGATCCGATAGATTTAATAGTTGCTATCAGTTCAGTAATTCTGGCATATTCAAATCCATAGGAACCGATGGTTGCCTCTTCCTCTGGTTCGTAAGTGTACCCATCCGTTACAGAGTTACCCAGATAGTAACATCCATAATTCCCAATGGCAGCGGCTTTAAGTGTGCCAATGTTGGCCACCTTTCTACAGTTGTTCAATCCATAGTCTTTAATTTCAGTTACCTTTGACAGATCGAGAGTTGCAAGATTTTGACAGCCGGAAAAAGCATAACTGTCAATAGTCTTAAGAGCATTGTCAAGGAAGGAAACCAACGCAGTACAGTTATTAAAAGCATAGCTTGCTACCGTTTCCAGCTTAAGCATGGATGCCAATGTAATACCCACGCATCCGTAGAAAGCATAAGTCCCCATGTTTGTGAGGTTATCAAGTGTTACTTTCTTTAACGCGGCAGGATAGTTATAAAAGGCATAGTTTCGTAGTGTGGCTATACCAGCTGCAAATTCAGCCACATCTCCACTAAACAGCTCGGCCATATCAAAAGTGGGTGCCTCCATAGTGCCATCGACACCAAAGATATCCACACCCAGCCTTATGTTTTTGGGGATAAGATTTACCTCTTCCGGGAGAATGATATTTTTGAAACCATCATAACTGGAATCTGGTAAAGCAGTCTGCCCCTCCGCGGTAGGAATCAGTGTTTTTCCCTGTTGTAAATGCCCAGGGATTGATGCGATTAAAGCAGGAAATTCAGAAAAAGGAGCATCCGCAGGAATAGTAACATCCTTGTTTGCCGTTGCCTGCCGGATAGCCTCCTTTATTTCCGTGGCTTCCTGTAGCTTGCCACATATAGTTGATACTCCCATAGTTGCCTCCTGTTTAACTTAATATCTGGTTTACCAGATTATCAATTACAATAATGCTATCTCCAAGTTCAGTGAAGATTGTTGTTTCGCCCATCAAAGTATTAGTTGCCGTTGCGAGATCGGAAATATCTGCATCAGAGAGCAACATATTAGATAGCTGTCTCATTATGGTATCTACTTCATCCTTTGTGTACGCATCTTTTACATTTGCATGGATCGTTCCATCTTCATCCACAGTGGTAGAATCCCCATCCGGTTTAATTATTCCAGGAGATTCAACAGTAGCAATGTCAACCTTGGCAGCAGCTCGTATGATTCCATCTTCATCAATCAGAATAGTAATACCATCGGGTCTAACTTTACCCGCAATCTCCTGCGTAGCAATCGGCACAGCATCCGGTATATTTTCCAGAGCTTCGTTGATCCCTTTTACAGCTGCATCAATCAGCAGGGTGTTGGCATCGTAGGCTTTTCTTAGATCGATTTGGTAAACACCTGTAATATCTGGGAATATAAGCAGTTTTAAAAACTCTGTCTGTTGACTTGCCATAATGCACCTCCTATCCGAGACTAAGCCTTAATGAGTCAATTGGTATGATCGATAATTTCCCCTTTTCTGGGGTAATCGGGTTGTCCAGGGCTCCATACGCAAGCACAAGGGCATTTTGATTGGTCGCTGAACCCGCGAATATAACATAGTGCGTGCAGGTTCCCCAGGATGCCGTGGCTTCTGGAAAGTAAATAATCTCGTTATTCTGTGAAAAACCCAAAGAGGGATATTCCATACGAGAAGTGAGCGGCATTCGGGCGTACCCTGCAGATTCTGGTGGTTCTGTGACATTCTTCCCTTCTCTGTTTGGTGCTGTCGTTGACAGGCCAATGTATGGCGTAAGGGATGTTAAAGAACCACCCCTTACGAGGTGGTTCAAATAGGTGTTAGCTATCGCATATGTCAGAGGCATTTTCATCATCCTCACTTTCTTTTTCGGGGTCAGATGCCGTTTGCACAAGTTCTCTGAAAGAAACTTCCCCGTTTAATTCTAAATCCATGTATTTTGGCATGGCTGCATCCCTCCTTAATCTGTAAAATGAATCTCCAATGCGTTCGGGCGAAACAGCGGTACTGTATCAGCCACGATAGCCTGTGCATTACTTAAGGTCCCATAATAGCGGAGTTTTGCAGTAGCTCCGTTGCCATCAAATACACATAGATATGGGCAAGTCCCCCAGTTGGAAGTTGCCAAAGGGAAATAGAGGTAATTGCTGTTCTTAATCTGCTTATTTGCTGCGGTAAAGCCTCCGGTACTTGCAGCCACACGAGCGTATCCGTTTTCAGAAGATGGCTCTGTGACATTTGTTCCATCGGCAGCAGGTTCGGTACTGGAAAGCCCGATATACCCGCCGCTGAAAAGAGCAGATAAGATTGTGTTCGCATAATTAGTTGTTACTGCCATTCGTATCCTCCTCCTTTTCTGGTGGAGTCTGATCCGCATTCTGCGTCACCGGCTGATTTCTCTGGCATAATAATGCCGACACACTGACAGACTCATTTGCACTTAAATCAATATACTTTGCCATAGTGTATCCTCCTTAATCGCTGAATGAAATTTGTAACTGCTCAGTTCGGAAAATCGGCACGCACCCAGAGGTAATCTGTACGCTTGCAGTTAAAGCACCAACGAAGAGTGGCTCTAAAGAAGTTGCGCTGTTAAACACGGCAAAGTGCGTAACATTTCCCCATTCCTGCTGTGACTCTGGAAAATAGATAACTGACTTATTCCTTGCAGTTCCATCTCCAACATCAACCAGTTTTGAATCTGCAGATTGGTAGTTCCCTACCAAGGCTCGACCGTATTCGACAAATGAACCGTCGATATATCGACCAATAGCAATGAAACTGGTTGATGCCAAAGTTGCATATTGAGCATTACCAAATAAGGAATTAAAAATCTGATTGGCTGCATTTCTTGAAAAACTCATAATGATTTCTCCTTTTCTAAATAATTGTTATTGTGGTTTCAAAATCAACTACAGAAATTGTGTCAGCATCGCTTACCAGCATATCCTCAACATCCGAAGCCAGAGTATTTACACGAACCGCTTTTTCCAGTGTAGCTTTAATCTCAACTGTCTCCTTGTACCAAGTACTAAGGATTAAGCTGCCCGTAAGGTTAATAGTGGATTCATTTTCAACCAATACATCATTTGAAATAATAATCCCTGTACTGGTTGCCGTTTCGAGCGTTGTAGTCTGCGTTACATCAAGAGAATTTACAGACTTAATAGTGGTAGGTTCAGACTTCTCAATCTGTGAGTCAACTTCTGTTTCAACGAATACTCTTGCAGCTGGATATTTAGAATCTGAGATAAATTCCAGTTCGGAGTATTGATCTATATAAACACGATTTTCCGCACCCACCAGTTTTGGAGGAACTTTTTCAACAGCGGAGTATTCGCGAGAATTTATAAATTGCAGGACACTCATAATCTGCTTATCATTTTTGGAAATAAGAGCAGTATTTTTTGTCTGGACCGTATAGGTGGCAGCAAGGTACTGATTAGCCGATACGTCCAATGTGGCGAGTGCTTTAGAAGCAATTTTATATTGTAATGTAAGTAAGCTAGTCTGTATATTCTGTAAATCAGCAATGGTTTTTCCAAGAATCCGATAGTTGATCGCAAGTGTTGTGTTATCAAGATTTTCTACAAAGGCTGTATAAGCTGGTCTAATCTTGTGATTTGCTGCCAATTCAGTATCTGTTGTAGGCTCTACGATAGCCGTAACAAGAGTAGAAACATTAAAGTTTGCGCTCATTATCTGCTTTGATAGGTAGCCCAAATTTGCCAATATAGGAGTTGTAATACCATGCCTTGCATACAATTCAATGTTTTGCATTGTGATAGCAGAGGCTGTAAAAATAGCTTTGATTGCAAGTTTTGAGGTTATTGGTTTGCCTACCAGTTCATCCAAGGCAGAGATAATGGTACTTGCAATACTGTATTCCGCTGATAGTGCTTTATTAGAAAGCATTTCAACAGCAGCTCCATACAGTGCCATGATCTTATGATTTGCGGACATCTCCACATCAGAGGTAGGTTCGAGCAGTGCAGTTG
>JAQUWF010000008.1:0-23117 GCA_028692975.1 Lachnospiraceae bacterium | reverse complement strand
CTTGCAATACTGTATTCCGCTGATAGTGCTTTATTAGAAAGCATTTCAACAGCAGCTCCATACAGTGCCATGATCTTATGATTTGCGGACATCTCCACATCAGAGGTAGGTTCGAGCAGTGCAGTTGTAACCGCGGTGAGGGCAAGTGTTGTCATAACCAGTCTGTATTTTGTTGTATCCGCATTTGCGGATTCAGCTGTGACAATCTGATAATCAGTATTTAATTCTGTATCTGTTATTGTTGTGATGCCTGCCTGGGTGCTATCCCCAATGGTTAAATCGGTTTCCAGATTCTTTCCTACCAGTTCATCCAAGGCAGAGATAATGGTACTTGCAATACTGTATTCCGCTGATAGTGCTTTATTAGAAAGCATTTCAACAGCAGCTCCATACAGTGCCATGATCTTATGATTTGCGGACATCTCCACATCAGAGGTAGGTTCGAGCAGTGCAGTTGCATTGTGGTTGATAACGGTTTGAGACAACATATATTTGCTGTCCATCTCATCAACAATCGCATTTAAGCTCGTGTCGAGCATCAAATTAGATGCCATATTTACATTGTTTAATGCCATTGCAAGAGCATCAGACAGTACCTTAATACTTCTGATAGCATAAAGTGAACGGAAAGTAGCTGCCGCCAACATAACATTGAGAACAGTTTCAGCCTCGTAATCGGACTGCATACCTACTTCGTTTGCAGAGCATAAGTCGACATCAGCCTTAGATTCGATTATCTCATTGGTAATCATAGGCACGGTATCGCCTGCACCGCCATTAGTTTCACAGGTTACACCAATTCCATAATCTGCCACAAGTGCAGCAGTTTGTATGATTCCAGCATCTGCAGATACTACTATATCAATTTTACAGTTAGTTTCGGATGCAGCAGTTTCGAGCAGATCCATTTCCATGCTGTGTAGCAGTGCAATCTCTCCTGTGTCATTTGCCAGATCGAATAGGTCTGCAGATGCAAGCTCTGCAGTGTTTCCTATCGCCACGCCTCCCTGATATTCATTCTCCTTTATAGAGCTTGCGGTCATTGTGAAAGAATCAAGCACTGAAATGTAATTCAGATATTCTCCAATTCCGCTGTTGATATCCAGTGAGAAGTTGAATTTGTATCCTGTTTGCATCTCCCCTGTATAATCCAGGGAAAGAGAGTTCGCACTGTGGGACGTTCCTGACATTGTAAGTCCTGAAACAACACCGCTGTGCGCCCCATATATGGCATTTCCAATGCTTCTGGTAAATCTGTCCGCCAATATTATTTCTTCGCTTGTGGCTGGCAAATAATGAGCCAGAGGAAGGGATTCTGTAAAGAGCCCCTCTATCTTTTGCCCAAGACCAATATTTAGAATCTGATTTCCAGCTATATGTGTCTCTGCTCCTGCCATCAATGTGTTAAAGTCAAAAAAGTTAAAGGTAGAACTAAAAGCAAGAGCATTTGGCATATTAGTCATTACAAAGCTGTGATCGAGGTGCATCAAATTATTATGAACTACAAAATCGTGAGCTGCCAAATTGGACATTTTCAAAGTTTTGCCAAGGGCAAGCCCCTTTGTGTGTACCAGTGGATGAGAGTCTTTCTGTTGAATGCTTGCATTATCTCCCAAGTAAAAACTATTGTGAATGGAAAAAGGGAGCTTTGTTAGTCCTATCCAATGATTTAATCCATCGGTAAGCCATACAAAGTATTTACCGTAACACCTATCGCCTTTGAGGATTTCAGTGCGCCCCAAGGTTGGCTCCCAAGGCCACGCATATCCAAATAGCGGAATATTCCCTACCGCGGTATTGAAACGATCGGCGGTCATGATATCCCCGGATTTCATCTTTGACTCATCAAAAGGGAGAAATTCATAATGTTCATTCCATGCAACATCCCCCCAGTCAGACCGTACCGCCGATATCTTTGTTACGATATCATTCCACACGGTATAGTTGAATGCCTTTGTACGCCCTTTGTTTGTAAGGGCATTGTAGGCGGCCTGCACCTGTGCTGCCGTAGCAGTCCCATTTGATGCAGACCAGCTCCATTTTGATACTGCCACGGCTTACACCTCCTATCCAAATACCGCCGTAACATTGGAGGTATCTGCCAGTGCAACGCCAGTTCCTTTATTGTATTTATAAATAATCTGTGTGTTGGTATTGATGAAAATTCCTGTTCCGTCAATAATTTCACTGTTGTATCGGTCTGCAGTATCTCCTATCCAAATTCCGTTTGGATATTTTTTAACCATACCAGCGTTGGACGTATCGGGGTTGCTGCCGGCACCGAATGTCATATATGGCATTGGGACATCCGAAGAGTAATAACCGATACCAATTGATTCTTTTCGACCGAGGATGAAGTTGAGTCCATTATCTTGCATCTCAATATAGCTGTCATTTCCTGTTTTAGAAAACAACCTGGAAAGAAAGAGATTATCCGTATGAATAGAAGCTCCGTCAATCAGTGTCTCTCCCTGTGCATTTTTGATTGTAAACCCATCAATAGTCTGGGAGATAGTCACATAGTTATCATCAAGAGTCTTTACTGTGGACGTTAGGCCATCTGCAGTACCTTTTACTTCTAAATAACCCTTTGTGAGGCTTTTTACACTTGCATTCAAACTATCTGCTAAGAGAGAGAGCGTTGTACTTGCCCCCTCATCTCCTTTGACCTCAATTTCCATGGATGCCGACATTTTCCAAGTACGGGCAGCCGCGTCAAAATAGAGCACCGCTTCGCCATTCTGATAAAAAGCCATAGTGTCTGCATTGAAAGTAACTTTTGCCTCTTCCAGATCGTTCTTTATTCGGCTAATCACAAGGCCATTGAGCCTTGTAAGAGATGTTCCATAGTAAACTCTGTCGGTACGAACAGAACGCCCCTCTTTCAATTCAGAAGATGTTTTAAATGGAAATTCATCTTCACAATCCTGTTCAGCCCCTGTTTCCAGAGAGCAGGTATATCCGGCATTGCATGATACAATAATTTCATTCAGAATGACATTTACATTGCTGCCGTCTTTTTTGGTAATAGAGATTGTGTCGCCAAGCTCCATGAGTGGATTCAGCCAAGCTTTTTTTACGGCGTATGGTCGGTAAATCACACCTTTTAATTTTGTTATAAGGTTATTAACTACCTGCTGATCCGCAAATGGATTGTCACAGGTCAGCTCATATCCAGAATCATCTCCGGCGGTAAAAATGGTATCGTTACTGTCGGTCATTGTGATTCTGGATATAACAGTTTCCATTCCATTATCTGTATATCCTCCGTGTTTCGACCCCAGAGTTGCAACAGGGGTACCAGGAGAAGCAAGTGGAACTAACCGCAGTTTTCCGCTTTCTGTCATAATCCAGTTGCCACCATTGGAGGCTGCAATGAAAGAAAGCACTTCTGATATGAGCGTATCATCAGAGATATAATTAACCCGATAGGATGCCTGATTGTTTATTTTGGTTCTTGTGTCAGCCTCTACCCCCATAATTCGACAGATATCATCCAGCACCAGTTGCTGTGTTGCAGGCCAGTTTGTAATAGATGATTTATCGTAATAGGTTTGACCCGCTTTTACCATATCATCCCTGAGGGATAAAGAAATGTTTGTCTTACCAGATCGTGAGCTGATATAAAAAGCTCCCTGTGGAAGCCACTGTGTAGCCGTTTTTCCATCTTTCGTAACCAGTCTGCAGTATGCGTAAACTCTGGCAGCTTTCGGGATTGTAATCCCGGCCATCGGTTTAATTGCAACTGACATAGTAGCGGAGCATACACGACCGATGGCTGGTTTTTCAAGGAGTGGCTTTGTGAGTACTGGATTTCCCTGCATATTCTCACTTAAATAGTCCTCGCCATCAATATTCAATTTGTATTCTATGTTGCAGGAATCAGCGAAAATACCGTTCCAATAGGTCGGTGCAGTCTGCATTAAACCTTCGCCTCCTTAACCGTTATCAGTGTAAAATTGATATCATCTACAACGATGCCATCCTTAGTAAATTGTTCAATGGCAGCATCAATGGAAGTATTGTAAAAAAGGCGGGTGCATATCCCGTCCTTAAGATCAGGATATGTAACTCGCACACCATCATCATTGCCTTGCAGGTCTGTTTCCAGCTGCTGGGCAATTTCAAAAGGCATAGGTCCCATTTTAAGGGAGAGGGTACGTTGATGGGACGTAACCATTGGGTGCATTGTTTCAGCTTTATCCCTGCCCGCATCCTCATCATTTGTGTTGTCTCTCCCCCAGCCAAGACCGGTTTTATGTTTGACATACGGCGCATAATCATGGCCGTTAATGGTAAATACACCCTGCATTATGCACCTCCAAAGTTACGAATTTTTGACCGCTGTTGCTGTGTGATAGCGTCTGCCAGCGCATCAATGTCAATATTAAGGTTCAGTGACTTCACAATAGCCAGAATCTGTTTCAGGATGTATGACATATCAGCCATACGTTCATCAAGTCCACCTGTGAGGTCGCTGATTGCTTCATATGCCTTGTTTTCGGTTTCAGTCGTGTCAACCTTAGTCTTATAAGGTACAACCGTTCCCGCACCGATTTGAGGCATTTGCAAGCCACCTATAGCCTCTAACATACTTGTTATGCTACGGAAGGTATCTGCAATTCCAGCCAGTCTGTCAGCCACGGCATCCAACCCAGATACTGTGGAGCTTTCTGCTGTTTCAAGCGTAGGCATTTGAGTATCAAAGCCATTTGCTGTGGCATTGGCAAGGTTAGATACGGTATCAAGTACAGTTGCTGTAGTTCCCTCAATACCTTCTGCCAGACCTAAACCAATATTTTCGCCAATCTCATCACGGAACAAACGAGATGGGGAATGAATACCGAGTGCAGATTTTGCACGTCTTAATAAGTTACGTGCAAGATTGCCGACCGTGCTAGACAGCCAGCTCCATCCGCTATTGATACCAGAGCTGATACCAGAGCAGATATTAGAACCAATGCTATACCAGCTCTGATTTTTAATAGAACTTGCGGCATTTTGCATATTGGAAACCATCGTACTCTTCATGTTGCTAAAGCGAGAACTGATAGTAGAGCTCATGCCACTTGTGCTGGAATCGGTATTGGATTTAATGCCGGACATCGTACTCTGTAGGGAGGATTTGATGCCGCTCCACACAGATGATGCCGTACTTTTCATGCTGTTCCATGCGCTGCTTAAACTTGACTTCAAATTTGATGAAGTAGAGTCGATGGCAGCCTTTGTGCTGGAAAATGTAGAAGTCAATGTGCTCTTTAAGGCGTTCCAAGCAGAAGCACCACCAGATTTCACATTCGCCCAGGCAGTTGACAGCCCAGAACCGAGATTTCCAGCGGTTGAAGTAACAGTGCTCTTCGTATTGTCGAATGCACTTGTTACAGTTGATTTGACATTGGACCACGCTGTAGAAGCCGTAGATTTTACGCTCTCCCAAGCAGATGAGAGTCCAGAACCGATTTTTTCAGCCGTTGACGAAAGAGTAGTTTTTGCACTGTCGAATGCGACGGTCACAGTAGACTTGACATTGCTCCAGGCAGATGAAGCCGTGGACTTGACATTTTCCCAAGCAGATGAGAGCCCAGAACCGATTTTTTCAGCTGTAGACGACAGTGCAGATTTCGCTCGGTCGAATGCGCCAGTCACAGTAGATTTAATGCCCTCCCAGGCGGAGGAAGCCGTGGATTTAATGCCCTCCCAAGCACCACTAAGCAGCGAACCAAGACCAGATGCCACAGAACTGAAAAAGCCAGTGATAGCGGACCAAGCACCGGAGATTCCGTTGAATAATCCATCAATCAAAAAGCCACCAATCTCCGCGAAAACGGTGGATGGACTGTGGATGCCAAAGAAATTTTTCACAGCATTTACAACCGGATCAATGATATTTTCTTTGATCCAGCTACCCACATTTGCCAGAGCATCGCCAAGTCCCTTAAAGAATCCAGCAATTCCATCCAGCCCAATGCTTTCAAAAGCATCGCCAATCCCAGAGGATAGGCCACCAATTGCGCCAAGTAGGAGCTCAACAGCACCGCCCATAAGGCTAATCAAAGCATTTCCAAGATGCCCGATTAGGGAAATCCAGTCAACGCTTGTAATCATTGTTACCAGACCAGATAATAAGTCACTTCCAAACTTATACCAATCCATATTTTCGATAAAACCACCAATCAATGCCATCTCACCAGTAAAGAAACCACCTATTAACTGCCCGAAAGCCGCCCAATCAATACTTGATGGGATAGCCGTAACAGCTGCGGCAAGCTGCGAACCGATATTTGCCCAATCAATGGTGGAAATCAGAGTTGAGAAAAATGAAGCGATTGAGCTTACACCCGCACCCAGCATTTTTACAATTCCAACCCAATCAATATCAGTGAATAGCTGGTTGACCGAAGTTCCCAACCGTGTAGCCATTCCCTTCCAGTCTGTTTTCGTGATGAAAGACATCAGCATATCTTTGATGCCGTTAATACCTGTAGAGAGTGTGGAGGCTACCTTATCCATGTTAAAAGTGGTAGAGGCGTTGTTTACAAAGGTTGCAAATGAGTCCCCGATTTTCGACCAGTTTACGGTAGATACGATGCCAAAAATGAAATTCACAACAGCGTTCCACTTATTTGCAAAGGTCTGTCCAAGTAAATCCCACTGAATGTTGTCAAATAAGCCATTTACAGCCTTGCCAATGCCGGTACCAAGAGCCTGAAAGTCGAAAGTGGTAAGGAAGGTGTTTAGGATATCAAATACAGAATTGATACCATCAGCAACCGTTTTACCCATTAAGCCCCAGTCAAAGCCATCTACCAGTCCGTTAAGGATTCGAGCTACAATACTCGCCCACTTTACACCCAAAGGACGAAATGTATTATTGATCCAATCATCAACAATCTTCATTCCAGCATTAAGCCCTGTTGCAATTGTTCTGCCAACCTCTTCATAATCTCCAGCTTTAAAAGCGGATTTAATCTTTTCAAAGAAGTTTTTCACGCTGTCTGGAAGTACACTGTCAATCGGCACTTCTTCAAACATATTACTTCCGTCAGTAACGCCACCACCAGAGCCAGAATCAGAGTTTGAACTTGTGTCTTTGCTTCGCTTATTCAGCTCATCAAATCCATAGACCTGATTATTCAATTCTTTTTGACTATCAGATGCTTTATCTGCAGATGCCGAAGCATCACTCAAAGAGTCCGCGTAAGAAGCAGTTTGTTTCTTTGCGACCGTCATAGTGGACTTCCCACCCAACATTGCAAAAAAGGCATTGAGGTATGATACCGCCTTGGAAATTGCATTGATAACGGTGGTAAGCACAGGCTCGATAGCAGATATAAGATTTCCCAGTGTTACTCCCAAATTAGCAGATAACTGGGAGGCACTATTTTTGATATTCGACATCGACTGATTGAACGCACTGGAAAATTGTGTCAGTATGTTCACATCGTTTTTCATCCCATTAAAAATCTGGCTAATAAACATTCCCTTTACACGAGATAATAGCATCCGCTTCAAAGAGAAAAGGGATTTTGTTAATCCATTTGCCGTAAGAGAAGTCTCACGACTTTTGGTAATATAATTCTTCATTGCAGAAGCAGCTTTTTTCGCCCCGTTTATTACACCCTTGAAGGAAACCTTGGCAAAGTTGCTAATCGCCTTATATGCGACCGTAGAAGCCTTTCCTACCGCCCTGACAGCGGCAGCAGTCCTAGGAAACTTAGCTGTCAGTATATCCACTGAATTTGATACCGCTGTTCGGATCGTGGAAGCGAAACGAGCAAAAGCGGATTCAGAGGTATTGGCGGCATCAGAAGAAGCTGCCGCAACATTCTGTAATTGAGTCTGCATTTGCTGAAGAATAACCAGAGCAACCCTGCGTTCACTGTCAGTGCGGGCAAGTGCAACCCCTTCCTGTGCCGCCTGAACATTGAGGCGCGCCTGCGCAACAGCCTCTGAATCAATCAATGCACGGTTCGTTTCAAGTTGCTGTCCCGCCGCCGTAAGGCTTTCCTGCATACGAGCATATTCGGCCATGGCAGCTCCGGTGGTGTAAGCTCCACCAGTGTTTTCCAAATCATCACGTTCTGCTTTATATACACGGAGCTTTTCCTGTGCCTGCTCAATGTCATATACGAGAGCTTTCCAAGACTTGGAATTTGTCTTTGTTCCGGTTTCTTTCATTCGCACCTGTCTGTCCAAAAGTCGGTCAAGTGCGGTTTCTGCTTTTTGAATTTCAGTGTTTAACCACTGATAATCCTCTGTTGGAAGTTTCTGATTTCCGAACTCTGCCAATTTCTGTTTAGCAGATTCTATTTTTGTCTCCATGGCATCCAGCTTGGTATCAAAAGCAAGTACCGACTTTCCGTTGGAAAAACCAAGTTCTGCGCTTCGAGATACAGACTCCATTCCTGCTGCAACAGAGTTTACTTCCTTTTCCAAACCGGATAGATTGGATTTTGCAGAGGTAGCAGAGGACGCAACAGTATTTAATTCCTGACTCTGCTGCTGCATGGCAGTATTAGCCTGTTGTGCCTGTGTAGCTACCTGCTGTTCAGTGCCGGCTACTTGGGTGTTCGCTTCTGATACCGCCTGTCCTCCCTCGGATATAGCTTGGTATGTTCCGGTCGCCGCATTCGCAATATTTTGTAAAAGCGGGATGGCCTGTTCAAAAGCTTTTGTCATTTGACTTCCAAAATAGTCAACAGAATCAGTTAAATCCTGCACAGCTTTTAATAATTTATCTGACCCTTTATCAAAACCAGTATCATCTAGCGTCGTATCAAATACGAGAGAGCCATCAGACGTATCAGCCATTAGTCAGCACCTCCTTCCTGCAAAAGTGTGTCAAAAATATCAGAGAGTTTATCCTCGGCAGTTTTACGATCCTCTTTGCGTTCAACATTGCACAATTCTGGATTTGCCAGATAAAACTCTTTTTCATAATCAGCGAGTTTCTTATGGTGGGCTTTTTTCTGTCTGATAGTGAGGATGAATCCCCAGGTATCTTCTCGGTCTATTCCCATGAAATATCCCAGAAATGTCCACCAGTGCATATAAGGGATAGCTCGTATTTCACAGCCGGCCACTTTATTGACTGCTGGGAAAATCAATTGTTCATCTTTTTCCCAATTCACAATCTTTGGACTTGGCTTATCATCGTGCTGCTGGCACTCAATGAATTTGATAACTGCCTTATATGCTTCCTCATAATCCGTTTTAGGGATTGTAGAGAAGTCTTTATATAGCCGCTTCATACAAACAAAGACCTTCTCTGAATCAGAGAGGTCTTTGTCATTGAAAGCGGAAAATATGGTCAGAATATCCCGATAATCGGTTCTGATTGCATAGTCTTTTTCATTTATACTAAGCGTTGTCGGTAGTTTCCCCAGCATCTGTTTTACCCTCCGGTTTTTCCAGTTCCAGGTCTTTCAGGTATTTATCCGTTCTTTTCTTGGAAAGCTCATTTTCCTCATCCACAGCAGATGTGATTACATCTCCCAGAGCAGTAAGCACTTTCAGGCAGAAGAACTCGCCACCGACAGAGGAAAAGGCGTTTCTTTTTGCGAAAATATCTTTGGCTTCTTCCATGTCAAATAGTGCATCAAAGCGGTGCATTACTTCTGCTTCAACCTGTTTGATAACTGTCCAATCATCCTCGAAAGTAGCAGTACCATCATTTTTGATGGACACCTCTTTCAGAGGGTCAACGATTTTCTCAAAGTCTTTCACAAAATCGTTGTATCGATCGACAATAGAAAAATCTGCGGGTCTGATATAGATGCTGCAGATCAACTTTCCAAAACGGTTGACAATGGGAATTTCTTTTGTTCCATCATCCACTACGCCCTGTAGAACTTTTGCTTTATTCATCTGTGTAACTTTTGCCATTGTATATGCCTCCTTTTAATAAAAAGGCGCATAACCACTGGGGTTATGCGCTGTGTTTGGTTGTTTGTTTATGCCTGTGCTGTAATCTCTGTAATTGTTGCTACATGAGTGCTCATGTTGTAAGAGATGTTCTTTTTAACCATCGCACCAATAGGGTTAATGGTATAAGGGATAGAATACCCTGCAGTGTCGCCGCCTGTAGACTTAGGAACAAACCATGCGTCACGCACATAGCAGTACCCAGTCATTACTCTGGTTTTTGCGTCCACTGTTGTGAAATAAGCCTCGGCAAATTTGCCGACCAGATCAGTAGCACTGTACTTTTCTTCCAGAGCACATTCCAACATTTTCTCGTACATATTGCTGTCCGGGTCCATGTAGTATGGATCTACATCAACCTCCGGCTTATAGCCAGAGTGCTTAAATGTTCCTTCGCCCAACACGTTTTTTCCGCGCTCGGTGTCCGGGTTCAGCTCTTTAGTCAGCTTGTCGTTATCTTTACCGATAGCGTCCCAGTCTGTACCATCCCAAGAACCGAAAAACATACCTTTATTTCTCTCATTATTCATAGGTTATTTCCTCCTGTAGGTTAGTTTTAATTGAATCTGATATTTGGCTGCATTGCTCCCTATCTCCGCAGGATAAGCGGTAAGTGTCGGAACAATCGACTGCACGACACCCTCATTTATCGCTGGGAAAGAACGAAGAGCATTTTGTGCAAGAATCCATCCTACAACCTCATCATAAAACCCTAAATTGGCAAGGTTCTGTTGAATGTCAGCACCGTAGGACTCTTTACTTGCAAATATGAAATTGATGGTCTGTACCGGAAGAGGTATCTCGTCCCCCAGTACATTCATCTCGTAGTTAATAACCGATGGTACCGCATAGATGGCATATTCTGTAGGATTTTCTGACAGATAGTCTATATAGTCTATGCGGAATCGGTTAGAGCGTGATATTACCGGGCAAGTTCTGAACCAGTCCCGGAGCATTTCTGTGTTACTTGATTCCTGCGACATTCTTCGCCTCCCTTAATATATCCTCTGTGTGATCGGCTTTCATTCTTGGAACCCAGAATGACCCCGCCAGCGGGTTGAGGTCGGTACTATACTGTAGCGGTCTGCCAGTCGGGTGCTTTTTCTTTCCTGGAGGGGACCAGAAACCAGTAGGCTCCCCGCTGTTATCATCAAATATAGGAATGTTGGGGCCGTAAATTTCTCCATAATACTGATACCGTGCATACGGTCCAGGATAAACGACCTTCCCACTCCCGATCTGTGTAGCCGCATAAGCGCTTTTTCCCAGTGTAAAAGTACGGGCTGGTACATATTGCAAACTCCAATCAATAAATGATTTGTCAATGGTTTGCTGTACAAGCCCGCCGGGTTCTAAATGGTGCATCTTTTTCAAATCTCCATTGAGATGGAAATTCGCTTTGATTACCGTAGCCATTTATGCCCCTATCACTTTCAAGTGTGGAGCTCGTGGAGCTTTACGGCTATCCGTAACACCAAGAATTGTGACTACTTCTTTTCCTGCCTTTTTAAGATCGTTTGGGGTCTTAATCGGCTCGGATACGACACCCTGCACAATAATATCGCCATTTGCAAGAGTGAAGAGATTATTCGGATCACTTCCTGAATATGTGAACGAATCAACATACTCTTTACCTGCACAATCCGCATCCACTGGAATACGAATTATGAATTTATTGGCTGCTTTTAATCCACCAGTTGCATCCACGTTTGAGGCAATATCACAATGCCATGACACCCCGGATATTACGGTGGCACAGTAAATGTCATAGCCTTTATCCTCATCCACTTTTTTATTGAATACAGTAATGGTTTCATTACATTGCTTCATTAAACCACCCCCCGATATAAGAGTGGCACACCATCGTCGTCCAGTTCGCCGTAGAGGGTAGTGCTGATAACTCGTGTCATTGAGTTTTCTGCATCATCTGCCCCCAGAGCTTTTCCGTAAGACTCTGAATAGCCATCTGTATTGTATGAGGTAACGGTCGGATTCTCAATCTGTGCAAGAACACCGGCCTTTGATTCTATCGGAATCAGAGACATAATACAGAGTTTTACAGCTTCTGGCGCATTCGCCATCCGCTGTACTCTGCAGTCTGTCATTTTATCGATCCGCTTACGGCACTTAAATTCCAGTAAAGTGAAATCAGACTGGGGAAGAGTGCCGCCAAGTTCTGTGTATTCAGCATACGTCAAATAAACCATAGGCACCTCCCTGTGTCACAGAATTAGCCTCTGGAAATGATACGGGCGATCGGAATAGCTTTCTGGGCGATATACTGCTTGTCGGCAGTCTCGTTGGAGTTTACCAGCTCCCAGTTAGTTCCAAGATCCAGTTCATCATCAGTAGGGCTAAGAGAGGACATAGATGCTTTTGTGAAGCTGATACCGTATGGAGCAAAGCACTTACGCTGACGGCTGTAAAGTGTGTCCTCGCCACCGTTCTTTGCAGGGTCACGGTCCATTTCATAAGGAACCTTTGCACCACAGTCCGTGTACTCGATTGCACCATCGCCCAGGACGTAAGTTGTGTAAGCAACATAAGACTCCGCAGTGAGCTCATAATACTTAGCGATATCCCCTACAACAGGAGAGGCAACAGCAGTGTATTTGTTAGAGCTCTTTGTGTAATAAGTCTTAGTGGCATCCAGTTCAGTGTCCGTTGTGAGTGCGTAGGTAGCTGCAACTTCTGTTACCGGCATATTATCATCCACCAGAACAGTACGGCCGTTCAGTGTACCAATAGCAAGGTCACGCTGCATACCGTTTGCATCCGTGTATTTCAGATAAGCAAGTAAGCGCAGGTTCTCCAAGTTGGTAGCAACTGCGGAGTGCATGATTGCAAGGGAGAATTTGCCCTTGTTATCGCCGCAGGCACGCTGCATACCTGTATTTAAAGTTGTACCGTCCATACGTCCAAGTGCGCCCTCGCTGTTGTTCATAGCAGAAACATTGTAAGTATGGGATGTAACGAACTTCTGACCTTCGGTATCGCTCATCTGGAAAATACCATTCAGAATATGCACGATAGTAGCCTGGTCGATTTCATCCCAGTATTCTGCAATCTGCTGTGCGACATTCTCCAAGAAGTCCTGACCGCCAGTGATGTCATAAGAGAAATCTCTTTCTGTCCATGCCTGGGAACGACCAACAACAACACGAGAATGGCTGAAAGTCTTTGTGTCCTTAGACTCGATGTTTGTATTACCATCGTAATTCTGTGGAGCTGCACCACTGATTAAACCAGTAAGTGGGGTAGTGATGTAGTTACCACCCACCTGATCTGCCATTGCGCTTGCCAGCTCTGGACGCTGACGGATAGCACGAGACTTGATGAGCTCGGTTCGGTTCGGATTTGGCAGGCGGTCAACATACTTCTGGAACACCTCGCCATTAAAAAGTTTGTGATTAAAAATATCAGACATTATAAGTCCTCCTTCTGTTTAGTGGATTAGTTGCCAAAATCAACAACTAAATTTGGGTTATCGTTTTTCGCCTTCATCATCTCCATAAGCCCCTTCTTGGCTGCTGGATTTTGTGGATTGCTCGGCAAAACAACCGTAGGTGCAGGCGGTGTAGCTGGATCAGGAGTAGGGTCGGCAGGTTTGTCTACCACAAAAGCCCCCGGATCAGACTCTTTATACTTCGTAACGAAGTCCTCATATCCAAGAAGAGTGTCGCCATCCAACTTGAACTCTTTGCCGATCGCCTCTTCAATAAACGCTTTCTTTGCAGCATTAGAAGAGAATTTCATTACGTTTGCCTTTTCTCTGACAGCAAACTCGTAAGACTGGTGGGACAGCTTTGCCTCATAGTCCTGCTTGGTTGTTTCATACTGCGTCTGCATACCGGTAAGAGCTTCCTGTACTTCGGGGAGCTTACTTGCGTCTGCCTGTGCAGCAGCAAGTTTGGTATTCAGATCTTTCATGTCTGTGTCACGCTGGGTAATCTGGCCCTGTAAGTCAGTTACCTGCTGGGTCAAGGTATTTACTTTGTCATTAAATTTATCGCGACTGACAAATGAGCCGTCTGCAACATTCACAACATTCAGCTTTGCAGCCTTAATAGCTGTTTCCAGCTGTTCGTAGGTAAGTGCCTCGCCATTCTGAAAAAGAGCTTTTAAAAATTCCATATTATTTCCTCCATTCGTCATCATAGATTTAATTTGTATTTCCGCAGCCACTCTGCGGTAGTGATGCCATCGCATTTATTTCCCTGCAATGCCGGGTGTATTTATATCAGGGTAAAAACCCAAGATACCGTGAGTTAATGCGTCTTTTTGGGCATTAAAAAAAAGAAAATAGCCTGTTTTAAGCTACTTTCCATATTTTTTACCCCGCATTTTTCATGCCGTGTTAAGGATGTGCTACCCATGTCCGCAAACAGAGGGGACTATACACCAGACTGCTTTTTTTAATCAATAACTGACCAATCCTCTGCCAGACAATCATCTGTGGACGGTGCCCATACAGATACCGATTTATCCACATTTCGCAGAGCGATGTAAGCATTGTATGATGTCAGCCCGTCCTCCGGGTCAGCCAGTTCAGCACCGATATCCGTACATGGTGCGTATCTGCCGGCCGGTACAACATAGATAAATTTTTCTTCGCCAAGCCAACCACATCTTGCCGCTTTGCGACCTTCCTTTATTGCCTGTAAAGCTCCTTCATAGTTCATAGGATGCACCCTCCATTATTTCTGATTTGTGCCAAGGACATTTCTCTCAATTCTGTCCTCAACTCGGCGGTTCATCCACATAAGAGCCTCTTCAATGTGGGTAAGAGCACAAGCATTCTCTCTGGATGAGAACGGACCAGCCTGAAAAGCAATCAGACGATCACGCACGATTTCCAATAAATCGGTGTCAATGACTCCATGAATCGCATTTTCATCTTTTCTCGGACCACACTGCAGCTGGAGAGTGCACATAACATCTTCGGGGTCAACATTGATAGAGTCGCCAGCGTCATTAAGTGTGGCAGATTCATTTTTACAAATCATATAAAGATGATTTGCACCCCCGGGGCCTTCTGCATCAACAGCAAATACCTCATTAAGTTTTTCTCTTTTCTGGATTGTTGATAATTTCTTCAATTCTTTGTCCTCCTGTTTATGAATTTATTTTAACGGCTCTAAATCCTTCCACCTGCATACGCTGTTTCTGTGGTGTGAGACCAGAGCTGTTAGTAACCTGTAAATATTTTGCACCAAGAGCATTTATTTTCTCCTGGCATTGCCTCCGTAGGACATCATCGTCAGCAGCACGAGCGGCATTGGCGGCATCCTTCTGTCTGCGAACTTCGGTTTCAATCTGCCTCATAAGCTGGGATGCCTGATATAGGGTATAGTGCTTTCCATCAATGTCACATCCCTGTTTATTGGCTATCGCCCACTGTGATAGCTGCTTATCTGTGTATCGCCGGATAGAATGCTGTGTGGAAAATGACATTGCCATGTGCATACAATTCCATTCGCCGATAGGACGGCGAAAACCATTAAAATGCCGACCGTCAACATCCGTAAAATCAAGCCCCGATTGCATCCGCTCGAATTGGTCTTTCTTAAACACCAATCCCTGTACTGGTTCATGGTCTGGGGCACTGCGAAGATGAGCAGTAATTTCATAGGCATCAAAGCCAAGTGTTTCGCCCATAATATCAGAGCCATGTTGTGCAATCTGGTTGGATCCATCAATGATGTTCTGCCGGACTGCAGTATCAAGTCGCCTATGATATCCACTTTCATATTGCACCTGCATCCCGTTATACCCCAGATCACGGACTGTCTGCCGTGTAGCACTCTGATAATCCGCAAGCCCAGAGCTGACGGACAGCACTGCCTTGTCTACTGCCTTGCGGTAAGAATCTGATACAGCAGTAGTGTTTGAAATATTAAGCATGGATGCCATGGTCTGCCTGCTGACCGCTTGCGTATACTGTGAAAGTCTGCCTTTAGCATCCTGCGACATAGGGGAGAGGGTAAGTGCCCTTGCAAACCGCTGATCCGTATAGGTATCATTGAGTGCGGTCTGGTATATCTTCATCACATCTCTTGCGCCAAGCTGGGTTGCATCCATGAGCTTCCGGTTAATCTCGGATACGTCACTGTTCATTTCTGCCATTATGACAAGTCGGTTAATACTGGACGGCGACAGTTCCCCGATTTTCTTAATCTGGGCGGCAATTTTGGCAATAAAAAACCGATTCACTTCATCGAATCGGGTCATTAAAAAGTCTATTGCTTTTTGGAGCTCATCATCCGTCATTTGTCATTTCCTCCGGGTGGAGCTGGATTGTTGGTTGTAGGCGGGTTAGTTCCATCATCCTTTAAGGTTGGCAGCAGTTCTGCCATTCCTGCAACCTGCTCTTTCTGTACTTCTGCAATGGCCGCCTGTGCTTGTGCAGCGGTTTCTCCGAAGTACCATTGCCGCAACTCGGCTTTACTGATAACTCCAGCTCCTTGTAAGGTCAATCGCTCATTCATTTGTTGTTCGGTGTCGGTCAAAATGGAATCATCCCAATTGAAAGACACATCATATTCGCCCTCCGGCGCAAGATTGTAAATGGTGGCATATCTATCCATAGTGCGGATTACATCCTTAAGACATCGCTCCAATGCCCTTTGATTGTCAGATACAGTGGTGTATGACCGTTGCCGCATGATTTTCAATTCGGTTGCTGTTCTAGCCTCATTGTTTGCATTAGACAGCGTACCTCTTGACAATCCCACTAAATCCTCAACTTGTATCAGCAGCTGATTAAGGCCATTTAGTAAATTGCTATCTCGAATACTCGGAGAAAACACCTCGTACAAATCTCGATCGCCCTTGTCAACATCCAAAGCACGGAAAAGCCGCTCGCTAAGTTTTGCAGTTTCCATTCCATCCCCGTTCTGTCTTGGCCTAAGAGCGGTGGGGTCTACATCCACTGCCAGTTCAGAGCCCTCGAACTCCCAGAGCAGACGGGAAAACTGTTTATCCGCTTCTCTAATGGTGTCAACAGCTTTACTAAATACCGATGCGCCCATGGGACTATCCGGGTCAATGTTATTGGCAGCTGCCACTTTGTACCAACCGAACAGTGTGCCGTCAGAGTCAGTAACGGTTGCCTCCGGCTTTAAGGAAGCCCAGCGGTCAACAGCCGTCAAAGGTACTTCTTTCCCAAGGGAATCTCTGGAATTAGACCTGAAAGCACGCTGGGTAATCTTTACATTCTTGCCATCAACTGTATGCCGTTCCAATCTGGTATAGATATCTTTGCCATCTGTGAATGTATCCGGGATAATGACATCCGACAAATTACCATCATCATCAAATCCAAGTGGATAAATTGCCCAGTCCATTGTCCAGTCAAAATAAATATGACCGTCATTTGTGTTTGGGTATGGTTTAATCAACATCCCCCCGGCAGCACACCCTTGTTCCAGTTTCTGCCGGAGGATGAGAGTAAGCCGCTCAAATTCCTTTTTCAGATATTCAGCTCTAGGGTTCATGCTATCGTTACCATTGTCATCCTTGGTTTTAGCAGTGATGTTCCATTCCATTTCAAGTACAACCTGCCTTGCGATTTCAGAGCTGATAAAAGCAGGAAGGTTCATGGTCTGTACGGTGTCAGACTTCCAGATAGGTTCATCTCTGTACAAATCGTACCAACTATTCAATGCGTTTATCATGTCTGTAGAAAGAGTGGTTTCAACACGTTCTACAGATTCTATATTTTTGTACGGAATCACTTTCCCGATCACCTCCCGGATTTTCCTGTAAATTGTAGTAAATATGTTCATTTTTCCACCTGCCTTGTATGGATATGGTTTTCCCGCGCGCGTATAGACGGGTGCGGATTAGAGAGTTTAGAGGGTATATATACTACCTAAACTCTCTATTTCATAGGTCTATAAGAAAATAGTGTTACTTTGTCACAAATGTTCAAAAACCTAGCATTTATGGGCGTTACATGAATGTTTCATACTTTGAAAATTGTGTAACTTCTGTTTACATGAAATGTTACAGTGTTGACAGATTGTTACATGATTTTAAGGGTATGTAACGCTCTTTGTAACATGAGAAAAGGGAACTATCAGAAATGATAGTTCCCTCGGTAAAATTATTCGATTTCTGGAAGTTCCTTTTTCAGCGCATCAATGATGAGCTGTGAACGCTGTGTTGTCGGAATGCTTGCACCTGATCGAATGCGTGTAATCTGTGTCGGCTCTAATCCTACCAGCCGTCCGATAGTTCTAAGGGTCTTGCCGTATTCATTGATAGCGGCATTGATAAGTCTCGCACACTCTGTCGCAAGTACCGGGTCTTTGTCAGGGTTGACATTGCTTTCTTTGAGCAGTGACTGCATCTGCGGAATCTCCATGCCAGTCTTGCGGATGAAGCCAAGCACATAAGGCAGTCGCTCATTTTTACATCCGGCGATAAGGCTTGCCGCGCGCAGGTAGTCGTCCGTGGTAAGAGTCCGCTGTGGCTCTGGATCTGCCTGCGGTAAACTGTAAGAGCCTGTCTTGCGGAGCGTTGGCAGTACCTCTGAGGTTATCCAGCGTTTGAACTTCTTTGCGTTTGGCAGTTTGCTGGAAAGAATGAGAGAGTACAGACCACTTTCATTGATGATAACAACATTTCTGTTTTGACCTGCAATCGCAATTTGCGATGTCAGCTTATCCTCATCATCAACATGTTTCTGAATCGCATCAGCGGTATTGCTATACCCAAGTGCGGTAGCAACATCTTTTCCGACTGCCCAGGGTTCTGACTCAATCATAAGAGTGCGGATCTTTCCAAACTCTGGATTGCTGAAAATCTGTAATTCACTCATGCTGTTGCACCTCCCTCTGTTGTAAGGGAGTGCAGTGCGTCAGAGATCAACTCAAAGACATCTGCATATGTACTCTGATCGAGATTGCCAGACTCCGCGGAATCCTGTGCGACGGTTGCAATACTTTCCAAAATCTGTAATTTTCTTGTGTTATCCATGATTAAACCTCACTTTCTTGGTTAAAAATTATTGACTAACACAGAAAAGTGAGATATAATCTATTTATCAGCACTTAACTGTGTTGTGTTGGGAGATAAGGGTTGCAAACTTTGGTCGGGGCGCAATCCTTATTTTTTATTGTCCAAAAGCAGATTGATTGCTTGGCGAATTGCCTTGCCCTTTGTTATCCCGTTAGCTTCACAATATTCAACGAGACGCTTTTCAGTCTCTTCATCTATGCGAATGCTGTACTTGATAGCTTTGGGGTTGTCTGCCTTGGGCCTACCCGTTCGTGGACTCATTTAAACCACCTCACTTTTTGCCACACACTAAGTATAGTTTAGGTGTGGCAAAAAGTCAAGAGAAAAATCAAAATATTATAGCACAATTTATTTAACTGGTCAATATAAAAGTTAAAATATTTTGACTATAAGTGCGAAATAAAAGGATACACACGAATGTGTACCCCTTTTTGTGTTCCAATTATGGCGTAATCACGAAAGTTGCATTCTGTGCAGTCTCGGTAGTATCGTACTTCAATACATTCAGTGTGACCGTTCCGGGATCGTCAACGCCAATGCAAGCCTGCGCATGACAGGTCGCTCCTATTGGTGTTTCCTGCGCGTACTGTGATACATCTCCGGGATAGGAGTAGCCCATAACCCCAGCACTGTCTACGATGCTGTCGTCCATGCCGAAAAATAAACTAACATTCGGATTAAGCGGGTCAGTATACCCCAGATTCTCATAAGTGTATGAAACGATGTATACCGCGCCGGGTTCATGGTCGGTATAAGTCTCATTCCTTTCTTGTGTCTCTTCGATAGAGTCAACGGTCAGCGTCCACTGTCCATCTACTGTCCAAGTTTCCCCTATTCCAAATTCTGTCGCTGTAACAGGTGTTTCAGTTGCAGCAGGTGTGCTAGTCTGACCCGAATCGGATGTATTTGTTGCAGGTGGTCCCATTGATCCAATAATCCACAGTGCTGCGAATGCTATTGCAAATACTACAAGTCCGATAAGAATTTTGATGCCCTTTTTCATTATCCATCCTCCTCAGTATGTTTGATGCCTCCATTATACCACCAGTAGGAAAGAAGTAAAATACTTTTTACTGACCTTTTCGCTTATAGACTCTTTCCATAGCATATCTTGTCATATCAATACTGTGGTTGTCTTTATCTGGGTAACTGCTCATGATCTCATCATCCGGTGTACGCTCATACTCATAGTTGTTGAACTCCTTCGCTGTGTGAGGGCAGCTTATTGGATCAATTACAATTTTTCTTAAAGATTGCAGCCATTTCATGCCATATTTGACACTGCCAGGGCCTTTAATTGCAGGGCGGCAGAGAGAGCCATAATCTCTGTAATCTCCGATAGATTTCTCTTCTGCAGAATCGGCGGTAATCAAATCCATGCCAGTAACACCCTTTAAAAGTCGTAAGCTGTTCCAGGTATCATAATTGCTCATCTTATTTGTCCTAAACTCATCGAATATATAAAGGGTGCGTCTAGCCGCATCATAGTGCATCTTGCCCCAATGGAATGGATCAGGGTACCATCCCCAGTCAATGCCCATATAAATGTTATCAAATCTACTTCTTTCGGCAGCAGTGATAATCCTGATTTCCAGATTATCAAATACCTCGCCGCCAGTACCCACCGCATTGCCGATGTATTCATGCTCATAGGCTCTCGGATTGGTTTCTTTTAAGTCCTCGGCATCATCAAAGAACTGTTCGCCAAGCCATTCCCTGGGTACATCCAAATAACAGGATTTATGCCTGAGAGAACGGCGTTTTGGTTTAAGGACATATTCATTTGCCCAGTTGGACTTACTGATTGGAGGGTTAAAGCTCTTAAATACAACAAACTTTGGGCCGCCTCGCATAACAGACTGTTGTACTGATCGGATTTCTTCTTCTCCCGCAAATTCGTCTAATTCCTCAAACCATAAATATTTAAGATACCCCTTTGATACCTTAATGGATTTCATTTTCTTGGCTTTATCCAAACCGCGAAAAAGAATCACTTGCCCTGTTGGCTTGTAAGTAAAGCGGTAGGGGTTAGTGCATCCCTTCCAGAGGTCTTGCACGCCCAGTTCATTGATCGCCCATAGCACCTGCTCATAGACAGATGTTCCTATGGTGTTCGCAACTTTACGAAACACCACGGCATTTGCCAGCGGGTCCTCCATAACGCCTGTTACCAGCTCTACGCTGATAAAGGATGATTTTGTAGAGCCTCGACCTCCGAACAGATCATAATATGTGTGTAGCCCATCCCTCACATCCCAGTACACGGGGTAGAACGCCGGGGCTATGAGCTCGGTTAGACGGGTGCCATCATACTTGACCTTCGGCATTATCCGGTTCCTTTGTAGATTCTACAGGGACAGGCCTTGGAATATCACAGATGATATTGACAGCTGGACCTTTGCTGTCGTCAGAGCCTTTTTCTGCATCCCAATGTCGGAAATTGTTCTGCAAGCTGAACTTTGCCCCGTTCGCTCCATCCTTGTCAAACAATCGTGTCTCTGTGTACTCTTCAAGCCGCAGGATAGCAGCTTCGATGGTTTCTTTAAATTCCTTTTTGCCTTTGTATTCCCAAAGGCTTTGTCTGGACTTAAAGCCCAAAGCGCGGGCAAGTCCCGCAGAGGTAGGGGGCTTTCTGCCGACATAGATAGGAGCCCCATACTTATCCAGTACAGGCTCCCCACTTTCATCGTTGAGAAGCTCCCCATCACATTTATCGAAGTATTCGTCAATGATCCATTCGATCTGTTCCTTGCTTGTGTATTTAGGCGGCCTACCGCCTTTGCTCGTTGCCATAGCGGCACACCTCACTTTCTGCACAATGGCATAAAAATACCCTCTTCCAGTAAATACTAGAGAGGGTTATTTCTTTTTGCTAGATGTCTTTTTAGCAGGAGCTGCTTTCTTAGTAGTTGTTTTCTTCTTCGCTGTTGGCTTTCCGTCAAAGCCATCATTCCAGGAGTCAAACAATCCCTTTGCTTCCCCTTTGTTTAATTTCATTTCTTTATATGCCATGCCACTCCTCCTTATTTGCGATATACCAATGCTTTTCGGTCAATGACATTATGATAACTGCCAGTAGCATCCTTTATCACATTATAGCCCATAGCAAGAGCGTACACGCTCATGTTGTTATTGTAGAATGAGCTTGAATACCCACCTGTTGCCTTTGCAAATTGTGGATGCGACTTATCAAATGCCGTTGCCTTTTGTTGCAATTGCCGATCCGTGATAATCTTTGCAGTTGCTGGATTAAGTACCGCCGTAACGGTCTTACCGCTTGCGTACCCAGTGTTTCTACCACCATTCATATCAAAGTATGTACCTGCTCCATACGCTTGCCCGCCAAGCTTACCTCCGACATAATTTAATCGACTGTACATCATCATATCAGATACGTCCTGTGGTGTTAGATTTCGACTTCCACCGGAAGTAGTCTTAAGAGTACCACCGTTGATACTTCGGCTGATAATCTGACTTTGCGAGATGTTGTTATTCTGCATAAACTGATTGAAAGCAGCTGTATCTAATACCTGCGGCTTGTCATTTAGTCCTGCGTGGAATACAAAACGCTGTGTGATATCTGCGGCATCGTCTAAATGGTTAGGCAGGCCAGCATTTTGAGAATCCGTAAATGCCTGTGCTAATTGTGCATCACTCATCTGTGATAGGTTAGTGAGAGCGTTAGGCTGAACCGGTGTATTGCTATCATCCGGCACTTGCTGTGCAATTGGATTCATCTGCGGTGGTTTATGCAGCTTAGGGTTTCGGATAGGTTTCTTCAATGTAGGCTGCTGTTGGCTTGAAAAGGATGATGTACTTCCTCTGCCTCCCATAATTGCACCTCCGTATTATTTTTTCTTGGTTGCTGGTTTCTTCTTGGCTGTTGTGGTAGCTTTGGTTTTCTTTGCTGGTGTAACCGGTTTAAGAATGCCCTTTGGAGTTCCCCAACGGTCGTAATCTTCCATACTGTTTTTCTTGGTTGCCATAAATATTCCTCCTTTTTAATCGACTTCAACGATTACAGTAATTTGCGGTATCGTAAGACTGCATGAGTCAGAGGTCTTTCACGGTAAGATTTCAGCTCGGAGATGTACATCACTTGGAGGTAGGAGGTAAACCCCGCCCCGAACCATATAAAATCTACTTTATACGATAGCATAGGTTGATAG
>JAQUWF010000176.1 GCA_028692975.1 Lachnospiraceae bacterium | reverse complement strand
AACGTGGCATAGCCAAGCAGCAGTTTTCCGACAGTGGATTGTCCGCTGGGAGCGATCTCATAATCAGACATGCCATAGATGCGAATACTACAGTCTTTGGCTTTCTGGATGATATCTTTTTCTGCGCAGCCTTGTTTTAACGTAAACACAATATGCACCCCGGCATTTTCGCCGGATACGGTGCCGTACTGTTTTAATTTCTTTAATTCTGCCGTCAGCAGTTCCTGCTTGCTTTTATACAGGGCACGCATGCGGTTCAGATGACGCTCATAATAGCCATCCCGCAAAAGCACTTCTATGATCTTTTGATCCACGCAGGATACGGTCTGGGAATAAAAGTGCCCCCGCTGCTTCTGCCGTTCCAGCAGTTCTTCTGGCAATACCATATAACTGATGCGGATGGCAGGTGCAATAGATTTGGAAAACGTCCCCAGATAGATTACCCGGTCCGCCTTGTCCATGCCGCGAAGAGCCGGTATGGGCTTTCCCTTGTAACGGAACTCACTGTCATAATCGTCTTCTATAATGTAGCGTCCCGGCACTTCATCCGCCCAGGAAAGCAGTTCGTTCCTGCGTCCGATGGGCATGACCACACCTGTTGGAAACTGATGGGAAGGCATCACATATGCCACATTGGCCTCCGTTTGACGCAGTGCATCCACCTGCATACCGTCCCCATCCATGGAGATTGGGTACAGCGGATGGCCCAGATTGCGGAAGGTATCGTAGGCACTGGTGTAGGTAGGATTTTCCATGCCAATAGCCGTTTCCCGTCCTAGAAGGACGCTTAAAATCATGAGCAGATAATCATTTCCCGCTCCCACCAATATCTGCTCCGCTGAACAATGCACGCCTCTGGCGGAATACAGATAATCACAAATGGCCTGCCGCAGTCCCACTTCTCCTCTGGCTTCCCCCTGCTGAAACAGTTTTCCTGTGTCATCCAGAAGGATACGCCTGGATATCTTGCTCCATGTCGTCATGGGAAAACCGTCCGGGTCGATGCCGTTTAAGGCAAAATCGTAGGCATAGGAGGGTTTGGCAGGTGTCTGTACCTGCTTTTTCTCCACCTTGTCCGTCTTTAGTTGAAAGAGCGCTCGTATATCACAGGCATAATACCCTTTGCAGGGAATGCTTTCCAGATATCCCTCCGCCAGCAGCTGCTCATAAGCCAGATCTATGGTGGAACGGCTTACCTGCAGATGCACAGCCAGTGAACGCGTAGAAGGGAGACGCTCCCCAGGGGTAATGTTCCCCTCCAGCATCTCCCTTTTCAGGTATTCATATATCTGTTCATACAAAGGTGTTTTCCCTTTGGATTCTAAAACGATGGTTAATTCTTTCATATTACTCCGGTTTCGGCAATTTAAAGGAACTCTTCATGGATACGATACGGTTGAACACCAGTGCATCCGGTTTGGAATCTTTGGCATCCACGCAGTAATATCCGTTCCGCACGAACTGATAGCTGTCATAAGCCTTTGCATCCGCAAAACTTGGCTCCACAAAACATTCCTTCACAGTCAGTGAATTGGGATTCAGGTTCAAAGAACCATCCTCGTTGTATACGCCCTTTTCTTCATCGATAAGATTCTCATACAAGCGTGCCGTCGCTTTGACCGCCTCATTTGCCGGAACCCAGTGGATGGTGCCCTTTACTTTTCTTCCGGTAAAACCGCTGCCGGCCTTTGTCTCTGGGTCATAGGTACAATGTACCGTCGTCACGTTTCCTGCATCATCCTTCTCAAAACTTACACATCTCACGAAATATGCATGCATGAGACGCACTTCATTGCCCGGGAACAGACGGAAATATTTTCTCGGAGGCTCCTCCATAAAGTCGTCCCGCTCAATGTATAATTCTTTCCCGAATGGTACCTTTCTGCTGCCCATCTCCTCGTTTTCCAGGTTGTTGGCTACGTCCAGCATCTCAGTTTCACCTTCCGGATAATTATCGATCACCAGCTTGATGGGATCCAGAACCGCCATCATACGCGGGCGCTTCAGTTTCAGATCCTCACGGATACAGTACTCCAGCATAGCATAATCCACAGAAGAATTGGCCTTGGATACACCACACAGTTTTACGAACAGCTGGATAGACTCCGGTGTAAAGCCACGGCGGCGCAGTGCTGCTATGGTAACCAGTCTGGGATCATCCCAGCCATCCACGATCTTTTCGTCCACAAGACGCTTGATATAACGCTTGCCGGTAACCACATTGGTCAGATATAATTTGGCAAACTCAATCTGCTTCGGCGGATGCGTGTACTCTAATTCCTGTACCACCCACTCATACAAAGGTCTGTGATCTTCAAACTCCAACGTACAGATGGAATGGGTCACCCCTTCGATGGCATCCTCAATGGGATGTGCAAAATCATACATAGGATAAATGCACCATTTGTCACCAGTATTGTGGTGGGTCATCCGGGCTACACGGTAGATGATCGGATCTCTCATATTGATATTTGGCGATGCCATATCGATCTTCGCACGAAGTACTTTCGTACCATCTTCTAATTTGCCGTCTTTCATATCCTCAAAAAGCTGAAGATTCTCTTCTATGCTGCGGTCACGATAAGGACTGTTTTTGCCCGGCTCAGTCAGGGTTCCACGGTATTCCCGCATCTCCTCCGCACTCAGGTCGCAGACAAAAGCCTTCCCCTTTTTGATTAACTTGACAGCGGCCTCATACATAGCATCGAAATACTCCGACGCAAAGTACAGACGGTCCTCCCAGTCCGCACCCAGCCATTTCACATCATTTTCGATAGACTGGACAAATTCGGTCCGCTCTTTGGTAGGATTCGTATCATCGAAACGCAGATTGAAACGCCCCTTGTATTCCTGTGCCAGCCCATAATTCAAAAGAATGGACTTTGCGTGTCCGATATGCAGGTATCCGTTAGGTTCCGGTGGGAAACGGGTGCATATGGCATCATAACTTCCTTCTGCCAGATCCTTATCTATAATCTGTTCAATAAAATTTTTTGAAACCACTTCATTGTTCTCCATGGTATATCCTCCTCGTAAAACGCTTTTCTAACGTATCCTCTATGTTATCATATTTATCTGGATTTTTAAAGGGTTTTGTGATAGGATAGTCTCAAATAGGGAGGTAATAATTATGCAAGCACTAATTGATCAATTGAAAATCGTGCCCGACTACGTCAAAATG
>JAQUWF010000090.1 GCA_028692975.1 Lachnospiraceae bacterium | reverse complement strand
GCACAAAAAGTTCCAACATCTTCACGTGTGATCTATTCAGTTTTCAATGACAATAAAATTAGAAAATCAGACGATAAAAATGCTAATAAGCATTGAAAACATCGAGTTTTCGGACGGTCTGGGGGGGGGTAAAATAGATTATATAAAATAGGTGAAGAATCTGCCAGAACGAAAGAGAGCACAATATGAGTAAAAATGATAAAATAAGAAAAAAAGAATGGTGCAGAAGCTGTATTAATAAGGACATGCATTTGAATTTGAAACCACAGGACTGCACATATTTGAGATTTGAACGTCCCTGCAGACGTTGTGGAGAAATGAAAAATATAGTAATGGGAGTGAATATACGCAGCATGTATAAATTATTCCTGCCGTTTTATAATCGCTGATGGAAAATACCCAGGCCACTATTTGTTACGGTTCACTCAGTACGGTGCACTTGCCATATCGTAAGTAACGTTTAGAATGTATTGAATAAAGAACACTCCAGCATATTGTTTTTGATTATAAGGTATGTTAATATTATAACGAACCAAAAAGTTAGAAAGTGCTAACCGAATAACCAAGCGAACAATCAAGGAGGAAAAACAATGGAACAAATGAAACAGTGGGCTGGATTTGAAGGCAGACTTTGGAAAGAAGAAATCAATGTCCGTGACTTTATCCAGAACAACTACACTCCATATGATGGAGATGAATCATTCCTGGAAACACCTACCGAGGCGACCGATAAATTATGGGGCAAACTGCAGGAATTACAGAAAGAAGAGCGCGCAAAGGGCGGCGTTCTGGATATGGAAACAGAAGTGGTTTCCGGTCTGACTGCATATGGCCCTGGCTACATTGACGAATCTATGAAAGATCTGGAGCAGGTGGTTGGCTTGCAGACAGACAAGCCGCTGAAGAGAGCATTTATGCCGTATGGCGGTATCAACATGGCAGAGCAGGCATGTAAGACTTACGGCTACGAGCCAAGCGAGAAATTGCATGAGATCTTCAACGAGTATCACAAGACACACAATCAGGCAGTGTTTGATATTTATACAGATGAAATGAAAAAAGCCCGCCACAACAAGATTATCACCGGACTTCCAGATACTTACGGAAGAGGACGTATTGTGGGTGACTACAGACGTATTGCTCTCTACGGTGTGGATGCGCTCATCGAGCAGAAGAAAAAGGACAAGGACATCTACGAGCGTCACGGCATGAAGGGTACAGACTTCCGTCTTCGCGAGGAAGTAGCTGAGCAGATCCGTGCATTACAGGGCATGAAAGAAATGGCTTCCGTATATGGCTATGATATTTCCACACCTGCAAAGGATGCGAAGGAAGCAGTACAGTGGCTGTATTTCGGATATCTTGCGGCTATCAAGACACAGAACGGTGCAGCTATGAGTGTGGGCCGTATCTCTACATTCCTGGACATTTATCTGAAGAGAGATATGGAGAATGGAACACTTACCGAGAAACAGGCACAGGAGCTCATCGACCACATGGTCATGAAATTCCGTATGGTGAAATTTGCGAGAATCCCATCATACAACCAGCTGTTTTCCGGTGACCCGGTTTGGGCTACGCTGGAAGTGGGCGGCGTTGGTATGGATGGACGTTCTATGGTCACCAAGACAGACTACCGTTTCCTGCACACCCTGGTAAATATGGGGCCATCCCCGGAACCAAATCTTACCGTATTATATTCTTCTGCACTGCCGGAAAACTTCAAGAAATTCTCCGCAGAGATTTCTATTAAGACAAGTTCTATCCAGTATGAGAATGATGACGTTATGCGTCCGGTATGGGGCGATGATTATTCTATCTGCTGCTGTGTATCTGCTACAGAAACAGGCAAGGAAATCCAGTTCTTCGGTGCCCGCGCCAACCTGGCAAAGTGCCTGCTTTACGCTATCAATGGCGGTATTGACGAAAAGTCGAAAGCACAGGTAGGACCTGCTTACAGACCGATTACTTCCGAATATCTGGATTATGATGAGGTCATGGAAAGTTACGACCGCATGATGGAATGGCTGTCTAAATTATATGTAGACACCCTGAACATGATCCACTATATGCATGACAAATATTACTACGAATCTGCAGAGATGGCACTGATCGACACCGATGTGAGACGTACTTTTGCAACAGGTATCGCTGGATTCTCTCATGTAGTTGACTCATTAAGTGCAGTCAAATATGCAAAGGTAAAAGTGATCCGCGACGAGGACGGCATGGCTGTAGACTTTGATATCCAGGGAGATTTCCCCAGATACGGCAACGATGATGACCGTGCGGACGAGATCGCTGTATGGCTGCTGCGCACCTTCATGCACAAACTTAGAAAATGCCATACCTACCGTGATTCTGAGCCGACCACTTCAATTCTTACCATTACTTCCAATGTTGTATATGGTAAGGCAACTGGTTCTCTGCCGGATGGACGTAAGGCGGGCGAGCCGCTGGCACCGGGAGCGAATCCTTCCTACGGCGCAGAGCAGAACGGCCTGCTGGCATCTCTGAATTCTGTGACAAAACTTCCTTACGAGGAGGCCTTGGACGGTATTTCTAATACACAGACCATCAATCCAGGTGCACTGGGACACGATGATGCAGAGCGCACCGAGAATCTGACGCACGTACTGGACGGCTATTTTGATCAGGGCGCACACCATCTGAATGTAAATGTATTCGGCAGAGAAGTTCTGGAAGATGCTATGGAGCATCCGGAGAAACCGGAATATGCGAACTTTACCATTCGTGTATCCGGCTATGCAGTGAAGTTCATCGATCTGACACGCGAGCAGCAGATGGACGTTATTGCAAGAACCTGCCACGATCGGATGTAAGATGACTACGGGATATATACATTCCCTGGAGAGTTTCGGGTCTGTGGACGGACCGGGCGTGCGGTTTGTGATCTTTACCACAGGCTGTGCCATGCGCTGCCAGTTCTGCCACAACCCGGATACCTGGAATATGCAGACCGGGACGCCTTACACGGCGGACGAACTGCTGGCGAAGGCATTGAAATATCGTGGATACTGGGGCAAGAAGGGGGGCATCACCGTCAGTGGCGGAGAACCGCTGCTGCAGATGGATTTCCTGATTGAATTGTTCCGAAAGGCAAAGGAGAAGGGCGTGCACACCACGCTGGATACCAGTGGCAATCCGTTTCGGCGGGAAGGGGCTTTTTTCGAAAAGTTCCAGATGCTGATGGAGTATACGGACCTGGTTATGCTGGATATCAAGCACATGGACGAGGCGCAGCATAAGATTCTTACGGGCTGTACCAATGCAAATATTCTGGATATGGCAAACTACTTGTCCGAGACAGGTAAGCCCGTCTGGATCCGCCACGTACTGGTGCCGGAGCGCAGCGATAAGGACGCATATCTTATGCAGCTGCATGACTTCATCCAGACACTCACCAATGTGGAGCGGGTGGAAGTGCTGCCTTACCATACCCTTGGTGCCTTTAAATGGAAGGAACTGGGCATGGAATACCCCTTAGAAGGGATTCCGGAACCCAGCGATGAACGTGTAGAAAATGCCCGGAAGATTCTGGGATGCTGAAAAGTATAATAAATGTAACTGGTCAGGTACTGAACAGTTGCCTAATAAGTTAGAAGAGTGGATTCCGGTAATTTGCACCGGGATCCACTTTTCGGTTTTCGGCTTTTTAATGGATTGTTGTTTATTTGTTGTTTTTTATAAGATATACTATAATCGCAGGATAGCATTAGAGCCAGAGGTGGACTTTATGAATTATAAAATTTTGATGGTAGACGATGATAGAGAATTACTGAAAATGCTGAGTCGTTATTTTACATTGATGAAGTATACAGTAATTATTGCAGAAAATGGTATAGAAGCCCTGGAGAAGATAAATACAAATCCCGATATTATTTTGTTGGATGTAAATATGCCGGGAATGGATGGAATTGAAGTATGCAGACGAATCAGAGATACTGTTTCCTGTCCAATTATTTTTTTGACTGCAAAAGTAGAAGAACAGGATCGGGTAATGGGATTGTTATCTGGCGGAGATGATTATGTTGTAAAACCATTTAGTTTGAAAGAATTAGATGCCAGAATTATTGCACATTTAAAGCGGGAGGAACGACTGCATAGAAAAACGGTACAACGGTTTTATGGAGATTTGGTAATTGATTATGCCCGTAAGAATGTACAAATCAAAGGACAAACGCTGGATTTTACAAAATTAGAATATGACATTATGGAATTTCTGTCCATGAACCCTGAAATTGTGTTTGATAAAGAACGAATCTATGAAAAGATTAGTGGATATGAAGCGGAAGGGGAGAGCCGGGTAGTTACAGAATTAATTCGTAGAATTCGTAAAAAAATCAAAATGTATACGCAGCATGAATATATTGAAACGGTATGGGGGATGGGATACAAATGGATAAAATAAAAAATCTTTCATTAAGAAAAGCCATTGTTTTGTATATGACAATCAGTCTGGTGATTTGCTTTTTTCTTTCTGCAGGTATTGTGAGAATGGCAATAACTATACAGAATAATGTTTGGTGGAAGTATGTAGATCAGGAGAAATATTTTGAAATGGCAGAAAGTGATGGCGGAGGGTATTTAACAGATGTTCCCAGACCACTTTCCTATGAAATGGAAAAGTTCGATTATCATATATCAGAGATTTGTGATTTTTTGCAGACTTATACAGTGCTTATTGTATCTGTTATAGGAAGTATGGTAGCGGTGTTTCTTTTTTATAAGCATAAATTGAAAAATCCCATTGAGGAATTGGAACTGGCATCACAGCAAATTGCTTATAATAATTTGGATTTCCATGTCACGTATGAAAACAAAGATGAAATGGGAAGATTATGCCGGGAATTTGAACGAATGCGGGAGCAGCTTGCAGAAAATAATCAGCAGTTATGGAAAACGATTGAAGAAGAAAAGGCATTGCGGGCAGCGATTGCCCATGATATACGTTCTCCACTATCTGTGCTGGAGGGGTATCAGGAAATGCTTTCAGAATATCTTCCTAGGGAAGAAATAAATTTAGAGCAAGCCTTAGAAATGGTAAATGAGAGTAGAAAACAGATTGAACGCATGGACGCATTTGTGGAAACAATGCGGAAAATGAGCAGTTTAGAAGCAAGGAAGTTGATTCTGGAAGAAATTACGAATGAACAGTTAGAAACAGATATACAGGCAGAATTGCATGTTTTGGAGAAAAAATTTGGAAAAGGTTGTGACTTAAAATGTGTAACAACGGAGGAAAAATTTTTAGGAGATAAGGAAGTGATTCTAGAAGTTACAGAAAATCTCCTGTCAAATGCACTTCGTTATGCCAAGACAAAAGTGGAAATTGTAGTGATTCTGACTTGTTCAGAATTAAAAATCAGAGTAAAGGATGACGGGGTGGGATTCTCATCGGACAAAGAAAAAGTAACAAAACTTTTTTATCAGCAAAACATGAAAGATAGTCTAAAACATACAGGAATTGGTATGTATATCAGTAGATTATATTGTGAAAAGCATGGCGGACAGTTGCTTTTAGAAAATGAAGAACATGGCGGAGCAGTAATAACAGCAGTATTTCATCGGATTGCATAAGCAGTCCGATATTTTTTTGTGCGGTTGTCTTTTGGTTGTGATTTATAGTTTATGATGTCTGTAACAAGGAAAGGAGACAGACTTATGATTGCTGTTTTTAAAAGAGAGATTAAGAACTATCTAAAAAGACCGTTGTTTTGGGCTGGAATTGTGCTTGTCATTTATGGAATCTTCAGCGCAACAAGCCCTTATCTAACCACACATTACCTTGCGCAGGGAGAGGAAATTGTTAATGACTATCCCGATACCGCCCGCCTTGCAGATGTGTATGAAGGCTATATTCCAACTAGTCCAGAAAAACATCGGCAACTATGGCATGAGAAAGTGAAACAAATGCTAATTGATGAATTTGAAACGTCGAGTAGAGAAGCACAGGAAGTTATTGTGAAACTTGAAGATATGGATTTGAAGGAAGCCTATGCATATCTGGAAAATGAATATAACTGGTATGGGGCACAATATACATATGAAGATTGTGCTTATTGCAAGGGAACCGCAGAAGAAATCAATGAATATCTGGACGAAAAGATGAAAAATAAGACCTTTTCATTTTATTATTCGAGAAAGTTTTCCGATTTTGCAGGTCTGTTTATGGGTTTTTTTGCAACAATCATGCTGGCAGTTTTATTTTTACAAGATACGCGAAAGCATACTTATGAACTACTGCACACAAAGCCGATTACTGCCGGAAAGTATGTAATGGGAAAAGTAAGCGCAGGGTTTACGGTTTGTTTGATGGTTCTGGCTATTTTGAACATATTGTTTTGGATATTGTGTCTCATCTATACAAAAGATAGTGGATTTGAAGTGCGGCTATGGGATTTTGTAGTTTCTACTGCACTTTATATACTTCCTAACATGCTGATGATTGTGAGTGTATACACGTTGATTTCACTCTTATTTAAAAATTCACTTCCCGGAGTGCCACTTTTAATTCTTTATATGGTGTATTCCAATATGGGAGGAAGAAATGCAGAAGGGATTTATGGTTACTGGGGCAGACCTCTTGCGATTATGGTACGATTTCCGGGACAGCTTTTTGATACGGCACCGCCGCCGATGGTACTCCTAAATCAGAGTTTTCTAATTTTGATGTCTGTAGTAATTATTTTGATTTCCATAAAACTTTGGAAAAGGAGGCGGGTATAAGTGGAGAAAGAAACAAAGATTGTACTGCCATTTTATAAGATTGCCTATGCGGTTTTCTTTGTTATTATTTTGAGTCTGATACGTGGTGTTACCCACACTTATGAGGTGGGAATTGCAATAGAGGCACCGTTGGCAATACTGACAACCGTTTTTTGTGCGGATACTTATGTGCAGGAAATTATGAGTAAGCGTTCGGAAGTCCATAGACTATACCCGATAAAAAGAAGGTTTTGTTCAATAATGGAACGAATCATGATACAGGAAATTTTCTTATTAGTACTTGCAATCGCAGGATATGGATTATTTTTTATAGTTCAAAAACCGATCACGCATCCAGTAACGGAAAATGAAACGATACAGTTTGCGGTCTACTGCTTTGCGATTACTATAACCATCTTCTTTTGGGGAATATTGGTTAATACATTGTCTATGTTTTTTCGCAATATGTGGATGGGGATTGGAGGATGCCTTTTGATTTGGATGGTAGCAAATTCAAGGGGTGGAGAGAACGTTTTTGGAGCATGGAACCTATTTTCGTATATGTTTAGAAATATAGAAAATACTGCTGACATTACGTGGTTATATGGAAAAGCATTATATATTTGCATCGGACTGATTTTATTGGCAACATTGCCGAACATAATAAGAAGGAGAGGGTAAGTTTATGAGCATTCATATCAAAGATTTAACAGTAACTTTTAAAAATGGTGTGACAGCAATCAATCATGCGGATTTAGAAATACCAAACGGGATTTTTGGATTATTGGGAGAAAATGGAGCAGGTAAGACTACTTTGATGAGGGTATTAACTACTGTATTGAAGCCTGTCAGCGGTACGGTCGCATTGGATAAAATTCTATACAGCGAAGGAAATTATAAAAAAATCCAGAGAAAAATAGGCTATCTGCCGCAGGAAATAGAACTCTATCCTAATTTGACCGTTCAGGAGTGTTTGGAATATATGGGAGATTTGGCAGGAGTTCCGAAAGCAGAGTGCACAAAACGAATTGAATATTATCTGAAAAAGACCAGTCTTGTAGAACACCGTAAAAAGAAAATGAAACAATTATCAGGTGGTATGAAAAGGCGAGTAGGATTGGTGCAGGCACTTTTAAATGAACCAGAATTTTTGATTGTAGATGAACCGACTACTGGCTTAGATCCAGAAGAACGTATCCGTATTCGGAATTTGCTGGTAGATTTTTCTGAGAACAGAACCGTTCTATTTTCAACTCATGTAGTGGAAGATTTAGCGGCAACCTGTAATCAACTTGCGATTATACAGAAAGGCAGTTTTTTATATGCAGGTTTGGTGAGGAATTTAGCAGAAGAAGCGCAGGGGAAAATCTGGATTTGCAAAGCATCTGATGAGGAAAAAGCAAGAGAGGTGGAATGCCAGTATCGTATTACATCAAAACAATATGTGGAAGGAGGACTGCAGCTAAGAGTTATTTCTGAAAGAATGCCAGAGTTGGAATGTGTGTCAGTTCCTGCGACATTAGAGGATGCATATATCTATGTGACGAGTCAAGCGAGATAATAAATTACACGGGTGTGTAACAATTAAACTATAGTATATAAAAGTTTTGCTGTAAAAGCCGGATGTTAAAAAAGAGATTGTTGAGTAGATGAAAAGCCAATTACAGCGAGACAATGTATCGAAGTACTTGCTCAAATAGGACAGACGAAGCGAGAATATATTTCGATGATACTTTCAGCTTTACGCAATGCTGATTTATCTAAATATAAAGACAGTATGTGCCCACTCATCGAAAAGATATTTTGGGGACAAAAAGGTTACTTACAAGTTTGGAGTGTATCTGAGAATTCCAGTTTGTATGGAAGAAACTTTCTTTTTAGAATTGCATTGTTACAAGCGTTTGTGTATAATATGAGCGTAGCAACATTTTGGCAACAGAAAATCAGTAAGTCAAAATAAAACATGTAATTGAGATAAAATAAAGGCAGTTTCTAGATGAAACTTAAAGAAATATGTTTAATGTCAGTTAAGAACTTGCCGAGTTTAAATGATAAAAACTATCCAGAGAACCGCTAAACAAGGCGGTTATCTGGATTTTTGGCTCTACTTTGATAACAAAATGATAACACTGGCAACCGGGTATTTATTTATATTTGCGTCGGTGGCTAATGGGTAAATGATATTTGTTTCCCACCAATTCTGTTAGATTATAGTCAAAGTCTTTTGCATTATGAAGTGTTTTCAATAGTAGAATAAAAGACTTTACTTCATTTTTTTACGCTGATATAATTAAGTGAGTTTGAAGGTTCTGGCATATGAAGAGATAAAATTAGAAGCAACGTAGTTACTTAACCACAAGGATATAGATGTTAAGGAGAAGTCGTAATGGGAATAAATAACAAGAAAAATCACTTATCCCACATTAGTGTTTATATCATTATGCTTCTTTTTACCATGTGCGTAACTATGGGTGTGTTCTTTTGTTGTAATTATAATCCTTATGATTTATTAAATAAGACAACTGCAAATGAAACGTGGACAACTTCAGAAAGCGTCATTGTCAATGGAGATGTTGATAAAACTACTGATTTTAGGATTTCACTTTTAAACAAAAATAATTCTTATGATGAAAATCAAACGAAGAATGTACTTTCAATACTCTTGATAGCAGTTATCCCGCAAGGGATTGGTCTGCTTCTTTATCTTGCTATAGTTTTTCTTTTTATCTTAGCGACCTTTTTTATATTATTGCCCGATGGATGGTCATTAATCAATCAGAAGGTACGTCTGGACAATTGAATCAATTCCTTTTCAAATCATCAAAAATCATAAGTATATACTAGCATAAAAATCTATTATTAAAAGTGTGCTGGTGGTTTAAGTCATTTATAAAAACAAATAATGGCTTCTTTTTTGTATGCAAATAGAGAGCAAGTATAAATAGCATACTTATTAGGAGATTGAAGCAAAACTATGATTGAATCGGAGGAATATCAATGAAAAAAAAGATATATAAATTATTTCTCATCTTAATGGTGAGTTTATCATTGGGTTCAGGTCCTATAGCCCAAAATGAAATAGCCAAGATGCTTGAAGCTCTTTCGGGTAAAACTAATGTACAGGTTCAAGGGCTTGATGAAGAGAAAGAGTCCGAAGAAATAAAAAAAGGAAGAAGAAATTCCTGAATTATTTTTCGGATGTTTCATGACAGATAAAGGGAAATTGTTGCCATCTTGCCAAAGTAAGGTAGAATCTTGGTTTCATAGATATGGATCCACTTTTTGCTGACTTAGTAGTTCCATGTTCCCGGTGTTTTTGCTATAATGGGTTCAGTACGTAAGATATCGTGAAGTTTCACTGTAAAGGACATAGAAAAATGATCATAAATATAAGTTTGTTAATGGCAGGATCGGTTGCGTTGACCATGGGGGTACATTATCTGCGCAAAGACCGATATCTGAAATCGTGGAACATTTACATTTCCATTATGGGATTTTTTGTTTTCCTGTGGTGCGCTGGATACGCGTGGATGGGGATGGCAGAAGATTTTTCCATTGCCTATATAGCGCGCCATGTGGGATTATTTGGAGTTATTGGGTTTATGACTACCGAATTTTTCTTTTTGGTGGGCATTACTAATATATGGAAAAAACACATAAAAATAATTGGGGTTGGCATGTGTGTGCTGGGCGTAGCAGACCTGCTTCTGTTTTCCGGTCACAATGTGATGACGTTTACAAGAGTGGGGCAGCGGACCTGCTATTACGCAAACGACACATTTGGCAGAACTTTTCATTCTATGTATCTGATGGGTCTTATGCTGCTCCTGTCATGGATCGGATATACCTGGTACCGGCAGGTGCACCTAAAGCGGGACAAGAGGCTGGTCCTTTACATATTTTTGGTGAATTTCTGTATTGTTTTTGCCACCATACCAGACACATTCCTGCCACTGTTACATAAACCATCCGTACCTTCCTCCGGCTATGGTGCTATTTTGGCGTACTTTGTTATCTGTTATATGGAAGCAAAATATAATGCATTCAGCGTATCTATCTCCAATCTGAGCAAATATATTTATCAGTACGTGACTGTTCCGGTTATAGTATTTTCACATGATAATACCATTGCATTCATAAATGATTACGGAAAGCGGTTTTTTGGAGCCGAGCAAAAGAAAAGCGAATATTTATATGATTTTTTTGAAGTATCCAAAGAAGATTATAAGAAATTGTTTGATGAGATAAAGGATCAGGCGGAGATCAGGCAGTCATACTGGATGCTGCCGCTGCAAGACGGAAGGCTGTGTTCACTGAATTTTACCTGTATCAAAGATTCTTATGGAGAAGCCTACTGTACCATTTGTTTTATCAACGATATTTCCGGTGAAGCAAAAAAGATGGAAGAACTGAGTTCCATGAGAGATAAACTGCAGAAAGAGGTATCTGAGAAATCAAGAGAGGTAGAACGCATTACCCTGCAGGCCATCGCCACCATCGCCAATGCACTTGATGCGAAAGATGCTTACACCAAGGGACATTCTGTCCGGGTGGCGGAATACAGCGAACTCCTTGCCCGCTCCATAGGATGGGATGATACGCGGGTAGATAATCTGCATTATATCGCGCTGCTGCATGATATAGGGAAAATCGGCGTGCCGGATACGGTATTGAATAAACCAGGCAAGCTGCTGGAGATAGAAGTAGAACTGATCAAATCACACACAACCATCGGCGGCGAGATCCTGAAAGATATCAGTTTGGTAGATCATGTGGCGGATGGCGCGTTGTATCATCATGAGCAGTATGATGGAAATGGATACCCCAAAGGACTTAAAGGGGAGGAAATCCCTATCGAGGCCCGCATTATCTGTATTGCGGATGCCTACGATGCTATGAATACGGACAGGGTATACCGTAAGAAACTGCCAGCGGAGGTGATAAAAAACCAGTTGGCGAATGGAAAAGGCGTACAATTTGATCCCGATCTTGTGGATGACTTTTTGATTCTTCTGTCCGCGGGTAAACTTTCATCAGACAGCATACAGGAAGCCAGTATGCGTCATGATACGGAAAGAACAGGACTTTTGCTGCAGGCTCTTATGGAACAGGGACGGAAGAAGAAAAAACAGATTGAAGAAAAGAGTGTAGACGAGAAGGGAAACGATGAAAGAGATTACCTGACCGGTGTATATACCAGAAAAATCGGCAGAACATACATGGAGACCGCGATGCTGAAGGAACCCGGATGTCTGGCAGTGATTGACATTGATAATCTGAAGCGGGTAAACAATGTGTATGGACATTTGGCCGGTGATCATGCGCTGAAGATCCTGAGTGGAATACTGCTGGAACATCGGGAGAATGCCATCGCAACAAGATTTGGCGGTGATGAATTCCTGTATTATATGAAGGCTGTCAGTAAGGAAGAAGCGGAAAATCTTATTGAAGAGATTTCTTATTCATTCAAATGTCGGAAAGATATGCATCAAAGTCTGAAAAGGACTGCGTTGTCTATAGGTCTGTGTATGAGTCACAAAGGGGATGAGTATGAGCAGATCTATCAGAATGCGGGCAAAGCCCTGTACAATGTAAAGCAGACCGGAAAAGGGCGATATGATTTCTATAAAGAGATCCAGCAAAGTGACAGCAATGCTTCCACAGCAGATTTGCAGCGTCTGGTTACCATATTGCGGGAAGCGGAACATTACGAGGGAGCATCTGGAATGGAGTATCAGGAATTATCCCGGGTTTGCAATTTCGTCAACCGTTTCGGACGGAATTATGCATCACCGCTTCAGTTGGTTATGATTACCATGCAGTATAGAATGGGAGAAGAATACTCTCTGGAGAGACAGGAACATATGATGAACTGCATGCGGGTGGCTATCGTGGACAGTCTGGGCAATACAAAGGCTACGACCCAATTCAGCAGTGTGCAGCATCTTGTGATCTTATGCTCGGATGATCGAAACCAGATAAAAGAGACGATGAATCGGATTTTCCGGAAGTTTTATAAGATGTGCAGCGACAGAAAAGCTGATATCAGCTATGATGTGGCAGAATATAAAGTAAAGAGTGAACAGACAAAATAGCAGGAGGTAAGAAATGATAGTATATTGTTATCCAAAATGCAGCACCTGCAAGAAGGCTTTGCAGTATCTGGATGAGAAAAAGGTGACGTACGATTTGTTTGATATTAAGGAGCAGAATCCTACGAAGGAACAACTGGAAAAATGGCATAAAAAGAGCGGACTCCCCTTGAAGAAATTTTTTAATACCAGTGGTTTGAAATATAAGGAACTGCAGCTGAAGGACAAACTGCCGGGAATGAGCGAGGCAGAGCAGTATGCGCTGCTGGCTACGGACGGTATGCTGGTGAAGCGTCCCCTGGTTATTGGGGATGACTTTGTGCTGACCGGATTTCGTTTAGGAGAATGGGAAGAGAAATTCTAATCTCCCGGAGGGAATACTATGTGGGTGGTTTTTGCGTTTGGATCGGCAATCTTTGCCGGTGTTACAGCGATTCTGGCAAAATGTGGTATTCGCAATACAGACTCTAATGTGGCGACTGCACTGCGAACGATTGTGGTGCTGATTTTTTCCTGGATTATGGTCTTTATGGTGGGGGCGCAGGAGGGTTTAAGTTCCATCAGCGGCCGGACACTGCTGTTTTTGATCCTGTCGGGACTCTCTACGGGGGCATCCTGGCTCTGTTATTTCCATGCGCTGCAGATTGGCGATGTGAATAAGGTCACGCCCATCGACAAGTCCAGCACCATTCTTACAATGATTCTCGCTTTCCTTTTTCTGGGAGAGGGGATCACGGTCATCAAGTTCGTGGCCATGGTGCTGCTGGCTGTGGGAACCTGGCTCATGATACAGAAAAAAGAATCGGAGCAGAAGGCACAAAGGAATACCTGGCTGATCTATGCTTTGGGCTCGGCTGTGTTTGCCAGCCTGACTTCGATTTTGGGAAAAATCGGTATCGAGAATATTGACTCCAATCTGGGAACGGCTATCCGCACTATTGTGGTGCTGGTCATGGCATGGGTGGTGGTGTTTGTGACGAAAAAACAGGGGACTATCCGACACATTGACCGGAAAAGCTGGATCTTTCTTGGTCTGTCCGGCATCGCCACAGGTGCTTCGTGGCTGTGTTATTACCGTGCCCTGCAGACTGGCCTTGCCAGCGTGGTGGTTCCCATCGATAAACTGAGCATTCTTGTGACCATCGCATTTTCCTATTTTGTATTTGGAGAAAAACTTTCCAGGAAAGCAGTTGTGGGACTGGTGCTGATTGTGGCGGGAACGTTGTCGCTGTTGTTGTAAAGATTTGGAAATGTTTAGGGGGCTTAACTATGAGCGGAAAATATTTGATTGTTGTGGATATGCAGAATGATTTTATAAACGGAGCACTGGGAAGCAGGGAGGCAGAGGCTATTGTGTCCAATGTTGTGAAGAAAGTGAACGCATTTGACGGTACGGTGATCTTCACCCAGGACACGCATTTTGTGGATTACCTGTCCACCCAGGAGGGCAGGATGCTCCCGGTGGAACATTGTATCCTGGATAATCATGGCTGGCTGCTGGTGGATGAACTGCAGTCATTCCAGCAGGAGACTGGTGCAAGGATTTATCAGAAGCATAGTTTTGGATCTGTGGAACTGGCACAGGATCTACAGCAAATCAATGAGAGGGATTCCATAGAATCCATTGAATTAGTCGGGGTCTGCACAGATATCTGCGTGGTGAGCAATGCACTTTTGCTGAAAGCATTTATGCGGGAAGTACCTATGTCCGTAGATGCCGCCTGCTGTGCAGGAGTGACGCCGGAGAAGCATCTTGCCGCATTGGAAACGCTACGCAGTTGTCAGGTGACCGTGACGGAATGAACTCCTTATGAGTGATTTCCGACTTGACAAGAAACAAAATCAAAGGTCCATATAATATGGGGGGCTTGACAGATGGGTGCGATTCTTATATACTCTAGTTAATTTTAAAGGGAAGGTGGCTTTTGTCAGATGAAGATGAGATAACTGGATGGATTTGAAAATGGTAACTATGTCTTATAACGCGAGTGTAAGATTTATTTTGATGCCATTTCGTTCAGTTATTGATGTTTTCATGCTGGGAAGTTGCCTTGGCCTTTTTTTGTTGTGTTGAAACGCAAATGGCGGATCTGCACAGCGGAAACAGGCTTGTA
>JAQUWF010000089.1 GCA_028692975.1 Lachnospiraceae bacterium | reverse complement strand
AGGTATAATAATACCGTATGTAAAATAGATTGGAGTTTTATTTTGAGAAATTGGTTAAAAAAATACGTAGATCCTATGGTGCCGCTTTATACAATATTACCGCTGGTCACCTGTCTGTCGATTAACTGTGTGGTCTACTTTATGATTCGATTATTTACGGCAGATGCCTATCATTATGATTTTACGACATCTTTCGACCGCATGGTTCCCTTTGAACCTGCGTGGGTTTCTGTTTATCTGGTCTGTTATGCGTTTTGGATTTATAATTATATACTGATCATGCGCCAGAGTAAGGAACATTGTTATCGTTTTGTGACGGCTGATATTTTATCCCGGCTTGTGTGTGGTGTGTTTTTCCTTTTTATGCCGACGACCAATGTAAGACCGGAAATTATAGGAAATGGAATATGGGAAAATCTCATGCGGTGGCTGTACAATTTTGACGCGCCGACCAACCTCTTTCCTTCGATTCATTGTCTGGTCAGCTGGTTCTGCTATGTGGGTATCCGGGGCAGGAAGAACATTCCAGCCTGGTATCGGGCTTTTTCCTGCATATTTGCGTTGCTGGTATGTGTCTCTACACAGTTTACCAAGCAGCATTATGTCGTGGATATTTTTGGCGGTATTATTCTGGCGGAGATCCTCTGGGCCCTCAGCCGGCACCACGACTGGTACAAGAAGGTGATGCCTGTATTGGAAGCAGTAAGTGGGAAGATTTTTGGGAAAGAAAACATTTAGGTAACTATTCAGTAGATCTACGCATTTACTGCGTAGACCGTAAGAAAGTGATACACATCTAGACTTATTATGCAATAAGCAAAGGGGAATATTTTGGGTAGCAAAAAGAAAAATATATTTAATGCCGTATTTCTGATAGCTGTATTCGGATTTACGATCTGGAGCATCTTCAGTGGAAAAGATTTGGGGATTATCTGGAAATATACGAAAACGGCTCAGCTGCGTTATCTGCTTTTGGGTGTGGCTTGTGTGGTGACCTTTATCTGGGGCGAATCCATTATCATTTATTACATGATGCGCACGCTGAATCACAAGGTAAAGGCTATGCGGTGTTATCTGTATTCCTTTATCGGATTTTTCTTCAGTTGTGTCACACCGTCGGCCAGCGGCGGGCAGCCGGCACAGATTTATTATATGAAAAAGGACGATATACCTATACCGGTATCGACGCTTGTTCTAATGATTGTAACCATTACATACAAGTTTGTCCTGGTGGTCATCGGGCTTGCCGTTTTGATCTTCAAGCCGGCCCATGTGATGACGTATCTGGAACCGGTCAAATTCTGGTGTTATCTGGGCATTGCCTTGAATGTGTTTTGTGTTATCGCCATGTTCACGCTGGTGTTTCACCCCAGTCTGGCGAAATTTATCATGGTAAAGGGACTGCGTCTTCTGGAGCATTTGCACCTGCTGAAAAAGAAACCATCACGTATGGAAAAACTGACCAGATCCATGGAGCAGTACAAGGTGACAGCCTCATTTTTCTGGTCGCATATGGGAGTGGTATTCAACGCATTCCTAATTACCGTGGCACAGCGTGTGATTTTGTTTTTTGTCACGTATCTGACCTATAAAGCTTTCGGGCTTAAGGGCGTTGGTATGGTGGACATCGTCTGTTGTCAGGCGATGATATCCGTTGCAGTGGATATGCTGCCATTACCGGGAGGCATGGGCATCAGCGAAAAGCTGTTCCTGTCTATTTTCCTGCCGATCTTTGGACCGACGCTTACCTTGCCGGCCATGATCGTCAGTCGCGGCATCAGTTATTATTCACAGTTGATGATCAGTGCAATCATGACGGTGGTCGCGCATTTCAGGATTGGGAAAAACTAAGAGAAACCTTGAGTTGGAGGGGAAAAAAGTGATAGGATTTTATGATTATACGGTAGTTCTCACTTATATCAGTCTGGCATCATCCATGATCGGTATGACGCAGGCCATAGGGGGACGCTATAAAACGGCTATTTTCTGTCTGGCTTTTTCCGGACTCTGTGATATGTTTGATGGGAAGATAGCCAGAAGCAAGAAGAACCGTACACCGGACGAAAAATGTTTCGGTATGCAGATTGATTCTCTCTGTGATGTGGTCTGTTTCGGTGCGTTTCCGGCATTGATCTGTTATCTGCTGGGCGTGCGGGGGCTGGTAGGTATGCCGATTATTGTAATCTATATTATATGCTCAGTCATCCGTCTTGGGTATTTTAATGTGTTGGAGACAACGAGACAGCAGGAAGAAGAGGGGGCCACAAAGTATTATCATGGCCTGCCTATTACCACTATGGCGATCGTTCTGCCGTTGGCATTTATGACGCAATTTATTGTATCAGGTTTTGTCTTTGTGATCATATTACATATTGTACTGCTTGTGGTCGGTATCCTCTTTGTAGTTGATTTTAAATTAAAAAAACCGAACAACAAACAGTTGGCAGTACTGGTGTTTGTTGTAGCGCTGGCCCTGTCGGTAGTCATCTTCTTCACCCAGTTCCGCATTCCGCGAAAAACAGTGCTGGAGGTGCCCAATATTGATGAAGTGGTAGATGATGCCATAGAAGGACAGAAGGCAGAAGGACGCGGGGGCAACTAGATGGAATACAGAGACAGAGATGGGAATGCGATTCATGCTAACGATGGACAGGATCGGTTTCTGGAACGGTTATATGGGAGCACACTGGGACGTATGGCGTTAAAACCGCTGATTTCGCCTGCGATTTCCCAGGCTGGGGGATGGCTTTTGGATCATCCCATATCCAGGGCGGCCATAGCACCTTTTGTAAAAAATAATCACATTGATCTGAAAGACTATGAGGAGCAGGAATATGCTTCTTATAATGCATTCTTCCACAGACAGATCAAAGGGGATAAGCGCCCGGTGAATCAGGAAAAAGATATATTCATCAGCCCATGCGACAGCAAACTTTCGGCATATCCTATTACGGAAAACGGAAAATTCCTGGTGAAGCATACGCCTTATACCATGGAAAGCCTGCTGCAAAACAGGAAACTGGCAGAGCGTTTTTACGGTGGTCAGATCATGATCTTTCGCCTGACTGTGGATGACTACCATCATTACTGTTATGTGGACGACGGAGCCAAGAGCGGGAATATCCATATACCGGGTGTCTTTCATACGGTAAATCCTATAGCCAATGATGTGTATCCTATTTACAAAGAAAATACACGGGAGTATAGCCTGTTGAAATCCGAACATTTCGGCACGATCCTCATGATGGAGGTGGGTGCACTTATGGTCGGGAAAATAACCAATCTGCATGGAAAGACAAGGGTGCAGAAAGGCCAGGAGAAGGGATATTTTGAATTTGGCGGTTCTACGGTGATCCTCTGTGTACAGAAAGATCAACTGGAACTGGATGAGGATATACGGATGAACACGGCAGATGGCGTGGAAACAATCGTAAAAATGGGTGAACAAATTGGAAAATTATCAAAAAAAACTGGAAAAAATAATTGATAAACTGCAGGATACCGGGACGGTACCGAATTTGCTCCTGCATAGCTGCTGCGCACCTTGCAGCAGTTATGTGCTGGAGTATCTGTCCCGGTATTTTTCTATTACACTGTTTTATTACAACCCGAATATTTCCCCCAAAGAGGAGTACGAAAAGCGGGTGGAGGAGCAGCAGAGGCTCATAGGAGCCATGGATCTGGTACATCCCGTGCAATTTCTGGAGGGTGTCTATGATCCGGAGAGGTTCTATGCCATGGCAAAGGGGATGGAAGGTCTCCCGGAGGGCGGCGAGCGGTGCTTTGCATGTTATCGCCTTCGTCTGGAGGAAGCAGCGAAGGCAGCTCTTGCCCAGAAGGCTGATTATTTTACCACCACCTTATCCATCAGCCCCTTAAAGAATGCACAGAAATTAAATGAAATCGGTCAGGAACTTGCCATACAGTACGGCATGGCTTATCTGCCCTCTGATTTTAAGAAGAAGGAGGGCTATAAGCGCTCCATAGAATTATCCGGTATTTACGGACTGTACCGACAGAATTATTGTGGTTGCGTCTTTTCAAAACGTTAATGATGTGGTAGACTAAAGGGATGAAAAAAGAGGAGGAACTACCATGGCACAACTATGGGGAGGTCGATTTACCAAAGAGACCGATCAGTTAGTATATAATTTTAATGCATCCATCGAATTTGATCAGAAATTCTTTGCACAGGATGTGAACGGCAGTATTGCCCATGTGACGATGCTGGCGAAGCAGGGTATTCTTACACATGAGGAAGAGCAGCAGATCATCGGCGGTCTGGAGAGTATCCGGGACGATGTGAATGAAGGGAAATTACTCATTACCAGTGAGTATGAGGATATACATAGTTTTGTAGAAGCAAATCTTATTGACCGCGTTGGCGATGCGGGCAAGAAACTCCACACCGGACGCAGCCGTAATGACCAGGTAGCGTTGGATATGCGCCTTTACACAAGAGATGAGGTGTGGGTGCTGGATTCTCTGGTGAAGAAATTACTGGAGACGATCCTTCGTATTATGGATGAGAACGTGGAGACATATATGCCGGGCTTTACCCATCTGCAGAAGGCACAGCCCATTACACTGGCTCATCATTTTGGTGCATATTTTGAGATGTTCAAGCGTGACCGCAGCCGCTTGCAGGATATTGCAGAGCGTATGAATATCTGTCCTCTGGGCAGTGGGGCTTTGGCTGGCACCACCTATCCACTGGACCGGGAATATACGGCGAAGCTCTTAGGCTTTGACAGTGCCTGCTGCAACAGTATCGACGGGGTTTCCGACCGGGATTACCTGATTGAATTACTGTCTGCCATGTCCACGATCATGATGCACCTCAGTCGTTTTTCCGAGGAGATTATCATCTGGAATTCCAATGAGTACCAGTTCGTGGAGATTGATGATACCTACAGCACCGGCAGCAGCATCATGCCACAAAAGAAGAATCCGGATATCGCAGAGCTGGTGAGAGGCAAGACGGGACGTGTCTATGGGGCACTGACCTCACTGCTTACTACCATGAAAGGGATTCCGCTGGCTTATAATAAGGATATGCAGGAAGACAAAGAACTGACCTTCGATGCTATCGACACCACGAAAGGCTGCCTGGCGCTGTTTACCGGCATGATCGACACCATGAAGTTTAACAAGTCTCGTATGGAGGCAAGTGCCAGGAATGGATTTACCAATGCCACAGACGCGGCAGATTATCTGGTAAATCACGGCGTTCCTTTCCGCGATGCCCACGGTATCGTAGGACGTCTGGTACTGTTTTGTATCGAGAAGAATTGTTCGCTGGATGATATGACTTTAGAAGAATACAAGGCCATCAGCCCTGTATTTGAGAACGACATCTATGAGGCCATCAGTCTCAAGACCTGTGTGGAGAAACGTACCACAAAGGGAGCACCGGGACCGGAAGCCATGAGACAGGTTATTTCAGGTTATAAAAAATATCTAAAATAGAGAAAAGAGGAGCGCATTATGAGTGGAAAATTAAGAGTTGGTATTTTGGGAGCAACCGGAATGGTTGGACAGAGATTTATCTCTCTGCTGGAGGATCATCCATGGTTTGAGGTGGTTACAGTTGCTGCAAGCCCAAGAAGTGCAGGAAAGACTTACGAAGAAGCAGTGGGTGGACGCTGGAAAATGACAACACCTATGCCGGAGGCTGTAAAATCCCTGGTTGTCATGAATGTAAATGAAGTGGAAAAAGTTGCTTCTACCGTAGATTTCGTATTTTCTGCCGTAGATATGACCAAGGATGAGATCAAAGCCATCGAGGAAGAGTACGCAAAGACGGAGACACCAGTTGTTTCCAACAACAGTGCACACCGCTGGACACCGGACGTACCTATGGTAGTGCCGGAAATCAATGCAGAGCACTTCAAAGTGATCGAAGACCAGAAGGAACGTCTGGGAACGACCCGCGGATTCATCGCTGTAAAACCAAACTGTTCGATCCAGAGTTATGCACCATGTCTGGCTGCATGGAAAGAATTCGAGCCGGTTGAAGTGATCGCAACGACCTATCAGGCAATCTCCGGAGCAGGCAAGACCTTCAAAGAATGGCCGGAAATGATAGAAAACATCATTCCATATATTGGCGGAGAAGAAGAAAAGAGCGAGCAGGAACCACTGCGTGTATTAGGTAAAGTAGAAAACGGCGTGATCGCAAAGGCAGAACTGCCAAAGATCTCCTGCCAGTGTATCCGTGTGCCGGTATTAAACGGTCACACAGCAGCCGTGTTTATCCGTTTCAATAAGAAACCGACCAAGGAGGAACTCATCGACCGTCTGGTTAACTTCAAAGGACTGCCACAGGAATTATCACTTCCAAGTGCTCCAAAGCAGTTTATCCAGTATATGGAAGAAGACAATCGTCCTCAGGTACAGATGGATGTGGATTACGAAAAAGGCATGGGTGTTTCCATTGGTCGTCTTCGTGAAGATACCATCTATGATTACAAGTTTGTAGGTTTATCCCACAATACGGTTCGCGGCGCTGCCGGTGGAGCTGTACTGTGTGCAGAGCTTCTCAAGGCTCAGGGATATATTAACGCAAAATAAGTAGAAAACAAACACGAAAAACAAAAGCGGGGGTAAAAGGAATGGGAATTGATGATGTGAAGTTGGTAAACAATGCAGCAAATGCGAAAAGTAACCTGTTGACAAACCATCCATTTAAGTATTTCATACGCGCGATTATGGCCGGATTCTTTATTGATATGGCGGTTATCCTCTGCAATGTGACGAATAATACATTCGCAGCGGATCAGGCCTGGTGGGGCAAATTGATCGCTGCTTTGCTCTTTGGCATCGCTATTATGCTGATTGTCAATATCGGCGGTGAACTCTTTACCGGTAACAATATGGTTATGGCTTTCGCATCTTACAAGAAAAATGTCAGCTGGGGATCTACCTGGAAAGTCTGGGGCGCAAGTTATGCGGGCAATCTGGTCGGCTGTATTTTCTTTGCAGGGATCTTTGTGCTGGCAGGTGCGTCAGGAACACAGGAATGGTTTGCAAAATCCATGGAAACAAAACTGGCTCTGTCCGGAAGTACGTTATTCTTCCGTGCTATCCTCTGTAACTTCTTCGTCTGTTGCGGTGTGCTCTGCGGCATGAAGATGAAGAGCGAGACAGGTAAGATTATTATGATCTTCCTGTGTATCGGCGGTTTTGTATTCAGCGGTTTCGAGCATGTGGTTGCCAATATGGGAACGTTTGCGGTAGCTTTCATGTTAGATCCAAGCCTTCCTATAGGCACGATTATCAAGGACATTCTTATTGTAACTTTAGGCAACATAATCGGTGGGGCAGTGCTTATGGCATGGCCGCTGCGTATGATGAGTGCGGACGAATAATATATGAGTAAATCACTATACATAGCCGAAAAGCCCAGCGTGGCCCAGGAATTTGCCAAGGCACTAAAGATACGTGCTGCCAGGCATGACGGCTATCAGGAATCAGAAGAAGCAGTGGTAACCTGGTGCGTAGGGCACCTGGTTACCATGAGTTATCCGGATAAATATGATGAGAAGTTGAAAAGGTGGAGTCTCGATACCCTGCCTTTTTTACCGACCGAATTTAAATACGAAATCATTCCGGCGGTGGCAAAACAGTTCCAGATCGTGAGTAATCTGCTGAAACGGCCGGACGTGACACGCATTTATGTGTGCACCGACTCTGGGCGCGAGGGAGAGTATATTTACCGTCTTGTGGAACAGATGTGCGGTGCGGAGGTGGAACACAAGGACCGGCGCAGAGTCTGGATCGATTCCCAGACCGAGGAGGAGATCCTTCGTGGGATCCGGGAGGCGAAGCCATTACAGGAGTATGATAATCTTTGTGCCTCCGCTTATTTGCGGGCCAAGGAAGATTATCTTATGGGAATTAATTTTTCCCGGCTTTTATCTCTGAAATATGGCAACAGCATCGCCAATTATCTGGGACAGAAATATACGGCGGTCGCCGTAGGCCGTGTCATGACCTGTGTGCTTGGCATGGTAGTTCGAAGGGAACGTGAGATCCGGGAATTTGTAAAGACGCCATTTTACCGGGTGCTTGGTACCCTTGATCTTCTTGGCAAGACCTTTGAAGGAGAATGGCGTGCGGTGGAGGGCAGTGCTTATTATGCATCGCCGCTTCTTTACAAAGAAAACGGTTTCAAGAAAAGAGAGGACGCAGCGGCGCTCATCGCCAGCCTGAATCAGACACAGCCTGTGCAGGCCGTGGTGGAAAAGGCAGAGCGAAAGAAAGAAAACAAGAATGCACCGCTTTTGTACAATCTGGCAGAGTTACAAAATGACTGTTCCCGCATGTTTAAGATCAGCCCCGATGAGACGCTGCGGGTCGTGCAGGAATTATATGAAAAGAAACTGGTGACATACCCAAGAACCGATGCCCGCGTCCTGTCAACGGCGGTGGCAAAGGAGATTCATAAGAATATCGGCGGTCTTAGAAACTATGGTCATGTATCTGCATTTGCCCAGGAGATCCTGGAGTCAGGCAGTTATAAAAATATCGCCAAGACCCGCTACGTGAATGACAAACAGATCACGGACCATTACGCCATCGTTCCAACCGGACAGGGCTTAAGTGCCCTAAAGAGCGTGTCTGGAAATTCCCAGATGATCTATGAGACTATCGTGCGCAGATTTCTGTCCATCTTTTATCCGCCGGCGGTATACCAGAAGGTATCGCTTGTGACCGGTGTGGGGAAGGAGCGATTCTTCTCCAGCTTCAAGGTGCTGGTGGACGAAGGGTATCTCAAAGTGGTGGAGCATTCTTTTGCAAAGAAAAAGGAAGATTCCGATAAGACTGAGGATATGGCTTGTGACGGAGAGTTTCTCGCTGCGCTGCAGAAATTAAAGAAAAACGATGTACTGCCGGTAAAACAGTTTGATATTAAGGAGGGGGAGACTTCCCCCCCGAAACGGTATACATCGGGAGCCATGATTCTTGCCATGGAAAACGCAGGTCAACTCATCGAGGACGAAGAACTCCGTGCCCAGATCAAGGGAAGCGGCATTGGAACCAGTGCTACCAGGGCAGAAATCCTGAAAAAACTGGTGACCATCAAATATTTAAGCCTCAATAAAAAGACCCAGGTCATCACGCCTGCATTGCTGGGTGAGATGGTCTTTGACGTGGTCAATGCCTCCATACGGTCACTTTTGAATCCAGAACTGACGGCCAGCTGGGAGAAGGGGCTAAATTATGTGGCCGACGGAGAAATCACGCCGGATGAATACATGGAAAAGCTGGAGAACTTTATCCGAAGCCGGACCAGCGGTGTTATGGGAATGAACAATCAATATGTGCTGCGGCAGTTTTACGACAAGGCAGCCAGCAACTATAAAAGTAAAAGGGGATAATTATGGAACAGTTAGAAATCAAAGATCTCTATGATCTGAAGGAAACCATTGCAAGTGAATTATTCGCAGGTAAAACCTATCCGTGGGAAGTGCTTCCGGAAATCGGTGATTTTATTGTGAAATTGGGACAAACCTTAAGTGAAGAAGAATATGATAAGGTCGGGGAAAATATATGGATCGCCAAGTCAGCCACCGTAGCGCCGTCTGCATCCATCACAGGTCCGGCCATCATCGGCAAAAATACAGAGGTACGCCACGGTGCATTTATCCGCGGAAAAGCCCTGGTAGGCGAAGGCTGCGTGGTGGGCAATTCCGTGGAATTAAAAAATGCAGTACTCTTTAATTCTGTTCAGGTGCCGCATTACAATTACGTAGGTGATTCCGTTCTCGGTTACAAATCACACATGGGAGCAGGCTCTCTTACCTCCAATGTAAAATCAGACAAGACGCTGGTGACCGTAAAAGGAAAAGAAAAACAGATCGAGACAGGACTTAAAAAATTCGGCGCTATGCTGGGTGACTTCGTGGAAGTGGGATGCAACAGCGTCCTGAATCCGGGAACTGTCATCGGCAGCCATTCCAATATCTATCCCGTATCCTGTGTCAGGGGCGTGGTACCATCCAACAGTATCTTCAAGGACAAAGAACACATTGTAGAAAAACAGTAAACGAATACAAATGCAAAGCCATCTGCTGCTCATAGGAATATGGGAGCGGATGGCTTTTTATCTGCCAGGATTTTACAGAGATTTAACGCTCCATAATGAGAAATTTTACACAAATATGGTACGCTGACAAAACGCAATGAAAAAGTCTGTGTAAAGACAAAAGAAAAAGTGGAGGCTATTGGAAGATGAAAAATGCTATTTATATGAATCGCGAACTGTCCTGGTTGAAATTTAACGAACGTGTTTTGGAAGAAGCGGAGCGCAAGAGTGTGCCGTTGTGTGAACGACTTACCTTTTCGTCTATTTTCCAGAGTAATCTGGATGAATTTTTTATGGTACGTGTAGGCTCTTTGCAGGATCAGCTGCTGCTGGACGAGAATATCCGTGATAACAAGACGAATATGACAGCGAAAGAGCAGATTGATGCGATTTTGAAGCAGGTAAAGAGGCTGAACCGCAGAAAAGACAATGTATATCTGGAGATCATGGAGGAACTGGAAGAGTACGGAACCAAGTTGGTGAACTTTCAGAAATTAAACGAAGAAGAAAGTGAATTCCTGTCACACTATTTTGATGCGGAAATCGCACCGATTATCTCGCCGACCATCGTAGGCAGAAGACAGCCCTTCCCATTTCTGCGCAACAAAGAAATCTATGCAGTGGTAGTGCTGGAGACAAAGTCTGGAAAAGAAAAAATGGGTATTATTCCATGCACCAACAGCAGTGTGCCGAGACTGATTAATATCCCGGGCAAAGATGGTTACAGTATGCTTTCCGAAGAACTGATCCTGCACTTTATACCAAAAGTATTTGCGGGCTATCATGTAAAGGCCAAATCCCTGATCCGCGTGACCCGCAATGCGGATATTGATGCAGATGCGCTGTATGACGAGGATCTGGACTACCGTGACTTTATGGCAGAGGTCATTAAGAAACGTAAGAAGCTGATTCCGGTACGTCTGGAACTCTCCAGAGAGATGGATGGATCCGTTGTCAATGAACTCTGTGATTATCTGGAACTGGACAAGAGCCGTGTATTCCAGGGCAGCACACCGCTGGATCTATCCTTCGTCTTCCAGATACAGGATAATCTGAGAAAGAATCCGGATCTGTTCTACCAGAGAAGAATTCCCCAGAAATCCATACAGTTCCGTGAGGATGAACCCATCATGAAACAGATACAGGAGAAAGATAAATTATTATCTTTCCCATTTGAGAGCGTCAAACCATTCCTGAAGATGTTAAATGAAGCAGCTAACGATGACAATGTGGTTTCTATTAAGATGACCTTATACCGTGTGGCAAAACAGAGTAAAGTCATCGAGGCACTCATCGAGGCCGCTGAGAACGGCAAAGAAGTCGTGGTACTGGTGGAACTGCGCGCTCGTTTCGATGAGGAGAATAATATCGAGTGGTCCCGCCGTCTGGAAGAGGCTGGCTGCCGTGTGATCTACGGACTGGACGGTTATAAAGTACATTCCAAGCTGTGTCTCATCACTAAGAAGGAAGAGGGACAAATTACGTATATTACACAGGTCGGTACCGGAAACTACAATGAAAAGACTGCAAGACTATACACAGACCTTTCCCTTATGACTGCAAATATCGATATGGGAATCGAGGCTTCCAAAGTATTCCAGGCACTGTCCATGGGTGAGGTAGTAGAAGAAGCCCAGCATCTTCTGGTTGCACCCAAATGTCTTCAGAACAAAGTACTGGATAAGATTGATGAAGAAATCGCTATGGCAAAAAATGGTGAGAAAGCCTACATCGGACTGAAACTAAATTCTCTGACCGATAAGAAAATCATCGATAAGCTGATTGCGGCCTCCGCGGCAGGCGTTCATGTGGATATGGTGATCCGCGGTATCTGTTGCCTGATTCCGGAGGTAGAGGGATTTACGGACAACATCCATGTGACCAGTATCGTGGGACGGTTCCTGGAGCATTCCAGAATCTATCTCTTCGGCGCGGGAGAAAGACAGAAGGTTTTTATCGCATCCGCTGACTACATGACCCGCAATACGGTCCGCCGTGTGGAGGTGGCAGCACCCATCGAAGACCCGGATCTGAAATCCCAGCTGCAGGAAATGTTTATCACCATGTTAAGCGATAATCAACAGGCGAGAAAAGCAAACGAAAAGGGTGAGTATATCCTGACTGTGGACGAGGCATCACCGGTGAACTCGCAGGAAATCTTTTACCAGATGGCGTATGATGCCGTAGACAAAGGGGAAGCGAAATGAAATGGTGCTATCTTTAGGCGAACAACTGGAAAGCAAAGAGCCGGACGTGGATGGAAACGTAACACCCGGTGGCATTTATATCACCAACTCCCGGGAATGCAAAAAGGTTTTGAACGAGGCTGGCATCGTATACGAAGGGGATATTGATCTGGCAGAGGTTGGCTTCTCCAAGATCGAGACACAGCAGGACTGCCTGTATGGTTCCTTTTGCATACCCAAGCTGTTAGATGTGCTGGGGAGCCGTTACCGGATCCTGTTTTTTGTAAACAGGACCAGTATCGTGCTTATTGACGATGACGATTTCGCCAAACGCCTTATTGCCCGGATCAGAAAGAGAAAGACACATCAGGGTGAGACCAAGGAAAAGTTCATCTACAATTTCATTACGGAATTCATGAACCGGGACCTGGAGTTTTTGGGGCAGTACGAGAAAAACATCATGCGTATGGAGGAGGATATCGCTCACGGAAAGACGAAAAATTTCCAGAGCGAACTTATGCCTGTGCGCAGGGAACTGCTGACACTGCGGGGGTATTACGATGAGATTGCAGATATGGGCAGGGAACTGGAAGACAATGAGAACGGCTTCTTTACCAAGAAGCAGTTGAAGTATTTCGGCGTCATCACGGACCGGGCGGACCGGCTCATGAATAAGACACAGCATCTGCTGGAATATGCGCTGCAGGTCAAGGATGCCTATCAGGCGCAGATTGATGGACGGCAGAATAACAATATGCAGTTTCTGACGGTCATATCCACCATATTCTTCCCACTGACTCTGATCACTGGCTGGTATGGCATGAACTTTCAGAATATGCCGGAACTGCAGAGCGGTTATCCTGGTGTAATCGCGCTGAGTATGATTGTTATCCTCGTATGTATTATAATATTTAAGAAAAAGAAGATCTTATAAAAGAAACACGCCCGATTCCATTGTGGATACCGGCGTGCTTCTTTTATTTAAATTTGAATAATTCATACAGAGAAATATCAAGTGCGTCTGCGATAGCAAACAGTGTCCGAAGAGATACTGAAGTTTTTCCGTTAGGTGCTTCAATATTACTGATATGTGTACGGCTGATATTTGCTTTTTCTGCCAGGTCAATCTGCGATAATCCTTTGAGTTTGCGCTGGTACGCAATCGTCAAACCAAGCAAACGCAGAGACTTTTCAAAATTGTTTTCCATTTGCACAACTCCTTTCTGCTAACTAATAGTTTAGAGAAATTCATTGCGAAATGAAACAAACTAATAGTGCGCAAATGCAATGAAGCAGTTTGCGAACAACGTATTACAGGAATAAATTGAACTGTAATACAGTGCATTATCCGATTTAGGTCAGAAAATAATGCCGTAAATAAAATATAAAAGGAACAGGTGAACCGGGTAAAAAGCGTAGAAAAAATATTTCATGTTCCAGCCGCGCCGGCCGTTATACAGATTGATCGGTATGAATGCAAAGATAGCCGGCCATTCCCAATACAGGCTGATGGCTCCGGCAAGCGTCTGCATGAGACGGTAATAACGAAACAGGTAGAGTATGACAATAAGCAGAACACCCCGATAGTCATAATCCGTATGAAGAAACGCTGCCAGCAGACAACCAAGGATCACAGTCGGAAGCTGAAAGTACAGTCTGCCTTTAGCCATGTCAAACAGCCATATGACCAGAAAGCCAATGAGCAGGGTGAAAAACACATTCTGATACCCGGTGTCAAACCATCTCTGATGCAGGGCAAGGTCAAAAGGCACCTCGGAAATCAGTGCAAACAAAAAGAGGCGGAAGGCGTAGCGGGACTTGTTGGATGTGTGCAGGAAACCTTCCACAAGAAGAAAGCAAAAGATCGGGAAAGCTATGCGCCCGATGCCGCGCAGCACGCGGTAAAACAGATATAGCCTATACATGTCAGAGCCGACGGTAATAGGAGCATTGTGCAATATAACTCCATCGAAAAGCAATATGGCGGCAGAATGATCAATCAGCATGGCCACGATGGCAATCATTTTCAGGCTGCTGCCGGATAATATACGGAATTTTTCTGGAATCTGATAATTCATGATAAGAACCCCCCAATAATTGAGTTAAGTATAGCATGACATTTTCTTGTTTGTAAAGGTTTGCGAAAATGAATAGGATTTTTCCTCCGAATGTGGTAAACTGAGTAGGAAAAAAGAAGGAGGCTTATTATTATGATCGTTGTTTATGCAAAATGTGTAGTGACCGGACAAAATGTGGAGCAGTACAAAAAACTGGCTACAGAACTGGTGGAAGAAACCAGAAAAGAGCCGGAAAATGTCAGCTATGAACTGATTCAGGGCAGAGAGGGCAAAAATGTTTTCGCATTTCTGGAACGCTGGCCAAGTCAGAATGTTCTGGATGCACATATGAATACGGAACATTTCAAACGACTGATCCCGCAGATCGAGAAATTATGCGTGGGTGGAGTCGATATTGTGACACATGAAGTGGTACTTTAAGATTTTACTTTAAAAAACGATTTTTTTCGCGAAAATGCTAGACTAATCAGTTGGTTTATGAGAAAATGAATCCATGCGATGTTAATTAAATGACAATGCAGGGATTACATATCTGAAAGGAGAATTGCAATGATTTATTCACATGAAGTAGAAATGATGTGCC
>JAQUWF010000088.1 GCA_028692975.1 Lachnospiraceae bacterium | reverse complement strand
TCATCTACCAAAATGCCACCGAAATCCAGAATAATCGTACGAAGGAAGCTCTCCGCATCTCCGCCACCACTTGCACCAAGTGGAAGACCCAATGCATAAAATCCATTTTCCGGATCATTTATTTTCTTAGCCTCTTCTTTCAATTCATCCCAGGTTGTTGGCATTGTTCCCCACTTATCATTGCGCATATACATACCGGGTGCAGTCAAAGATACTGGAACCAAATAATCTTTTCCATCAAATACTGTGTATGCTTTAGCGTTATCTTTATAATCAATCTTATCAACTACATCAGAAACATCTGCCAACTGATTTGTTGATACATATTCCGCTACTGAGGTATTGTCTCCCATTATCAGATCCGGCTGATTTCCAGACTCAATTGCCGCAGCTAATTTCTGTTTTAAATCTCCGGAAGGTACAATAACATAATCCACTTCAACGTTATTCTCTTTTGCAAACGCCTCAACCTTTGCTTTCATTAATTCATTATAAGCTGCAACATATTCTGATTTATCCCAAAAAACAAGTTTTTTCGTTTCACCATTATCTGCTGTTTCTGTTGTTTCTGTCGTTTCTTTTGTATCTGCATCTGTCTTTCCTGTATCTGCTGTGCTTTTATTATTTCCACAAGCTGCAAGACCCAAAACCATAACTGTACTCAGCAAACATGCCAGACCTTTTTTTATCTTAATCATAGTTACCTCCTTAATTCCTAGAGAATCAAATTTCCATCGTCGTTTTTCCAATTACCAAAGCTAACGGTTCCAAATAGGATTCAAATTTTTTATCAGGATTATCTATCAACCCCAACAGTTTTTCAAATGCTTTTTTTGAAACCTCCCCTGCTTTTGATTCTATCCGTGTATAGTCTTTTTTGGGATATTCTGAATACCCCATTTCATCATCTTTATAATACTCGAGTACAATCACCGATATATCCTGCGGGATACGAATTCCATTGTCCTTGGCCGCCCTAATGAAGGAACGTCGAAACGCTGCCGTCAGCAATACTGCTGTGGGACGATTTTCTTTCTTCAATAATTCATCACAAGAATTATAAGCTTCCTCTGCCGTATGCTTTGTTGACAAATTACAAAAATCCCCTTCACAATATGGCAGATTGTACTTTTCAAGCATTCTCTCATAAGCCTGTCGTCTCACTACTTCTACAACGCTATCCTTGTTGTCGACAACCATACCCAGATGCCTATGTCCCTGACTAATCAGATATTCTATGGCATCTTCAAAGCCTTTTGCATGATCTGATGCAACATAATGATAATCATCATAATCTGCAATCTTCCCAACACAAACATAGGGAATATTATTATGCTCAAATTCTTTAAAGTACATGTCATTGTTCAGCAAATCAAAAATGATAAATCCATCTACCAATGATTGTGATAAGCCCAACAGATATTCCATCTGTTTTTCATTTTCCTTTCTGTTATTTCTGGAATAAATTAAAATAGAATATCCTGCCTCTTCTGCGGCCTTTCCAATCGCACTAAAAACAGTAGGAAAATACATAGAATCAAAAACATTTGCAAGATTTCTTGGAATAATCAAACAAATCGTTTTACTCTTTACTTTTGCAGATAATCGACGTGCGCTCAAACTCGGAACATAATCCAAGACATCAATTGCCTGCTGTATCTTTTCTTTGGTTTCTTCAGCCATCTTCTCATATCGCTCATTGATATAGTTTGAAACTGTGGTCTGTGAAACTCCTGCATAACGCGCTACATCAGATATTTTAGTTTTCATTTTTTTGTTCTTCATTTTTTCCGCTCCTATTGTGATTTTTATTAATTATACACCACAATTCCACTTTAGTGAAGCGGTTTACTAAAATATCAAAAAAATATTTTACCTAAGTAATTCGCTATTGGTGAAGCGGTTTACTAAAATATCAAAAAAATATTTTACCTAAGTAATTCGCTATTGGTGAAGCGGTTTACTAATATGGTAAAAAAAAGTAGCACTTTATTATATGCTTTCATCAGATGCAATTCTTAGTAAAGCGATTTACTAATTACTCTTAAATCTAATAATAGAATAACTTGTTTCGTCAAAAGTGTCAACTGCTTTTTCATCCCTAGCATATTTTTGTGCATTATAACTAGTTTTCATTTTCATTTTTCTTATATTGTGCCTACCGCCCTACTAAATTCAAAACGCCCTCTGCTCCACTATATCAAGACATAGTCTCAAGATAATTCTTTCTAACAACTTGATTATACTAGGTATTGATGTCAAAATCGGGAGAACAAACTGGCCACCAGGAAACCTTGGTAACCTATTTGTTCTCCTAATTCTGAAAAGTCCTCCCCTAAAATACTTTATCCGTTTATTTGCATTTCTCCGTGCAGGCTTTCATGGCCTCGATCACGGCACTGCGCATGCCTTTGGCTTCCAGAACGCGGACCGCCTCAATCGTCGTACCGCCCGGGGAGCATACCATATCTTTTAATTCGCCCGGGTGTTTGCCTGTCTCCAGCACCATCTTTGCACTGCCTAAGACCGCCTGGGCAGCAAATTCATATGCCTGTGCTCTGGGCATACCGTCGGCTACCGCCGCGTCCGCCATGGCTTCGATGAACATGAATACGTAGGCCGGTGAACTGCCGCTGACCGATACCACCACGTCCATAAGACGCTCCGGCACCATCTCCGCCTTGCCGCAGGCTTCCAGTACCTGCATGACTTTTGCCATATCCCCATTTGTCACATTCTCATTGACACAGACACCGGTCATACCTTCGCCCACCAAAGCAGGGGTATTTGGCATGGTGCGGACGATTTTCTTGTCTGCCCCGATCTGCTCACCCAGCCATGCCAGGGATTTGCCCGGTGCAATGGATATAACGATCTGTTCCTTGTGAATCTGCTCTTTTATTTCTGCAAGAACTGCTTCGTAAAAAATGGGCTTCACTGCAACCACCAGTATGTCCGCCTCCGCCGCCACTTTCTCATTCTCTGTAATAACGGAAATGCCCAGTGCCTCTGCTGCCTTTTTTGCGCTCTCCGCCTTGCTTGTAGTCGCCAGAATATCCTGCGTACCCGCAACACCCTGTTTTAACAGTCCTCCAATAATGGCCTGCGCCATATTTCCACACCCGATAAATCCTATTTTCATAATAATTCCTCCTTTTTGTCCAGATCCTTCAGTTCCTGCTCCTCCGAGACAGACACCGCCAGCATATCCCTCTGGTGCGCCAGCAAAATACGCTTGCCACCCACATCACCCTGCAAAGCCAGCAGTTCTTTCCGATACTTTGCTGAGAAAATGTTCGGATTCCCCCAGCGGTCTTCGTAGCAGACTGCCGCCAGTCCGTACCGCTCCCGCCGATAGGATTCCAGCAGATTTTCTAACGTATGCAGGGAAACATAGGGCTGATCGCACACAGCAAACAGATAGGCATCCGCATGGGTGGCCGCCGTTACGCCCAGATGTATGGAATGGGAAATGCCCCAGTTGGGATGCGTGTTTCGCACCACCTCCATGGGTGTTTCCTGCAATTCCTGTTGGATCTCGTCATATTGTGTAACCATTATCCACCGAAAAACCGGAAGTTTCAAGCATTTTTTCACAATATGGCGGTACATGGGCTCGTTATCTATGGTATACCGCAATTTGTTCTCCCCAAAGCGGGTGCTGTTGCCCGCTGCCAGCAATATCACGGCCACATCCTTTGAACATCCTGCCGCCGCCTTAATCTGATTTTTTTCTAATTCTTTTAAAAATTCTGCCGCCACTTCTTTGTGGGCCTGGCAGTCCACCTGATTGATATAGACACGATATTCGCCCACACAGTGTTTCCGCAGCGCCCGGCTGCTTAATGCCAAAGCAAGCATATCTTCTTTGGTAATGCGTTCCGTCACCTGTTTTTTCAAAAACTCTGCCGCTCTCTCCGGACGATGGCAGGCCTGTTCCATGGGCTTTCCCAATGCCTGCAGCCCCATGACACCGATCACATAGTCCGAATCTCTCGGCACCACCGGCTCCCAGCGGGCAGGCATCTTTAAAGGCTTATGCCTTGCCCCATCCGCCTCCACCAAAATCACATCTGCCTCCGGGCGCAGACTGGATATCTGCTCGGCGGATATCCCCTGCAGCTTCCATGCCTTGCCGCCTTCCGGATCGGTGAATATGTTCTGCCCGACCATCACATATCCACATTCATCGATTTGTTCCCGGATAGTTTCACTCTCCCCCCAGTCCGCATAGGGGCAGTCTGGTTCATAATACATCTGGGTCGTGGTTGTTATGATGACCGTTTTGCCATGCGTCATCCATTCTTTGCACAACCGAAAAAGGAGGCTGGTCTTTCCGCCTCCTCCGACCATACTGATCATGCACCCGGATTTCTCTTCAATATCCAGTGCTGTCAGCACGCTCGTCTCTGTTTCCATTTGTTGATTCCATATACGCATCTTCTCACCCTATACACTGCATATCATGCAGGATTACTTCCAGTACACTGCCTGCAATGCAGCGTGCCTTGTCTGATATGGTAAAACAATTTTCATATTCCGACTGTCTCGGATCAATATCTGCTATCTTTAGTCCTTCTTTCACAGGGAATCCATCCCGTATGATTCCGCGCAGCAGCCCGGTCAGACTGGCCGGAACGGGAGTATCCCCGATCATGGCAATAATCTTGTCTTTTTCCACCCAGTCACCGATTTTGCTGTAGTTTTTTATAATACCGGTGGCTGGTGAATGGATCACGCGCTCTTTTCCAAAACCGGCAATCACCCCTGGAACACCTGTGTTTTTCATGGCACAGCCCTTGGAAATAATACGTCCCAGATTATGACCGCGCACGGTCTCTATGACATAATCCACGTCCACGCCAGCCTCAAATCCAGGTCCCAGTGCTATAGTCAAAGGTGCCATATCTCTCGTGGTGCCAAGATTTTTCTTCGCCAGGATACCGTCTACCAGAACGTGGGGCTGCAGTTTTTTTAAGCATTCCCCCGTCTCATCCACCAGAAGTGGAATTTCCCGTCTGTTCCATACAGTTTCGCAGTTTTCTATATTCTCGACTTTTCTCGCAGTCACACCTTCTACTGTGGAAACCCCCTCATAGACCGCCTCACAGAAAGCTACCTTTCGTCGGATGGCTGTGGGTGCCCCACATTCCAGAATAAGGACCCGGAAGCCGCAGCGATGCAAACGATGTATGGAGGCGGTGGCAATATCTCCGCCACCACGTACTGCCACTATTTCATTCATGTCTTATCCTCACGGTTTTATGATTTTTGATGCCTGGCTCATTTTTTCTACAATGACATACATGTTCGTCACATCGCCCACCATCAATTTGTCCGAGAGATGGTAATAATTCAGGCAGGTGCCGCAGGTCAGGATTTCTACCCCCTGTGCCTCCATGCTCTTCAGATCCTCCATGGAGTCAGAGCCTTCTGTGGTAAGTACTGCGCCGCCATTATAGAAAAGAATCGTCTTTGGCAGTTCCTCCAGCTGGCTCAATCCATAGATAAATCCCTTCATCAAAACAGCGCCCAGTTCGCCATTGCCTTTTCCCATAACCGCACTGTCAATAACAACCAGTGCTCCGCCTCTGGCATCCGGGCTGCACACGGTTTTTTCTGCCAGTTTTGACGCTGCCGATGCCGGAACCTTCACCGCTTCCTTTTTTTCTGCTACCAGCATGGTCACCACGAAATGACGGCTGGTCATTTTCTCCGAAGAGCATTCCAGATTTTTCTGCTTTGCCATCTTCATAAGATTCTGTACTGCGATCTCATTGTCCACATGAACTTTTACGATTCCGCCCTTCGCCATGCTTTCCAAAGCCTTTTTCGTTTTTACCACAGGAATCGGGCATTGATCTCCCATGGCATCTACGGTTACTGTCTTCGCCATCATACTGCCTCCTTTACGTCTGCCTTGTTTTCTGTCTGCATGTATTCTGTTAGCATCATTTTAACACATTTTCTGAAATTATCGAACCACAATCTTAAAGTCGCGCTTCTCCACGATTTCTCCAACCATGGCTCCCTTTATTGGCAGATTCTTCAGTTCTTCTGCCAGTGCTTTTGCATCTTCCGGTGCCACCGCAATCAGAAGGCCGCCCGAAGTCTGTGGGTCAAAGAGTATCTCCTCCATGGCAAAATCATGGATCTGGAAATCCACGTCCTCGCCAAAGAAGTTCCTGTTCCGCTGGGCTGCTGCCGTCAGCAGGAATTCCTCTGCATAGTCTCTGGCCTGTGATATAAAAGGGACATCCCTCACATCGATAACCGTCGATTTGTTCTCTCCCATCATTTCACACAGATGTCCCAGAAAACCAAATCCGGTCACATCGGTGCATCCATGAACCTTATATTTTTTCATGATTTCCGCCGCATATTTATTCAGGAAAGTCATAGATGCAATAGCCGCCTCCATGGCTTCCTTAGAGGCCTCCTGCACCCGGTTGGCCGTGGCTACGATGCCAACACCCAAGGGCTTGGTCAGGAACAATTTATCCCCCGGCCTTCCACCGTTGTTGGCATAGATTTTGTCAGGATGGATGGTGCCCGTCACGGACAGGCCATACTTCACGTCCACATCAGCGATGGAATGGCCGCCGGATAACACACCGCCCGCCTCCTGCACCTTTTTCGCTCCACCCAGAAGGATTTCTCCCAGTATATTCATATCATACGTTTCGGGGAAACACACGATATTCAGCGCTGTCTTCACCTCACCGCCCATGGCATACACATCGCTTAAGGCATTGGCCGCTGCAATCTCCCCAAAGGTATAGGGATCCTCCACCATAGGCGGAAAGAAATCCAATGTCTGGACAATAGCCAGATTGTCGGTCACCTTATAGACCGCCGCATCATCGCTGCTGTCAAAACCAATAAGCAGGTTCGGATCCGCCTTGCGAGGGATTTTTTCTAATACTTTATGCAGGACACCGGCTCCCAGCTTTGCTGTACAGCCGCCGCCCTTGCAGAAAACTTGTTTTTCTTCCATTATACTGTCATCTCTTTCTACTATAAGGAGTCTCTTCCAGGGGCAGGCTGGTGCGGAACTTTCCGTCCAGTTTATAGTATGCCCCCTGTACAGCCGGTGGGGTTGGAATCGAAGTGATTTCTCCCACGCCGATAGCACCCAGTGCCAGCGGATCCTGATTCTTCTCCACGATAATGCTCTCCACCTCCGGCGCATTGGGTGCCCGGAATAATCCCAGTGTACCGTAAGAGCGCAGCGGCTTACCATCCTTTAGTGGAAAATCCTCTGTCAATGCAAAGCCCATACTCATGACCACGCCACCCTCGATCTGTCCCTCTACGGACAGCGGATTGATCGCCCTACCCACGTCATGAGCAGCATAGACTTTGTTCACTGTGCAGTCCTCATTTAATACAACCGCCTGGGTGGCAAAGCCATATGCTACATGAGATACGGGATGTGGCTTATCCGCACCCATAGGGTCTGTTGCCGCCAGATATTCTCCGTAATATTCTTTTCCATTCAGGTCAGACAGGGTCTTTCCTGCCAGATCTTTCTTTATATCTTCACAGGCTCTGCGCACGGCCTCCCCTGTGACCAAAGTCTGTCTGGATCCGGATGTAGTTCCCGAATCCGGTGCACGCCCGGTCTCCGCCGCCGTGTACTCCACGTCCCCTCCCGGAAGTCCCGTCACATCACAGACGATCTGCTTTAACACAGTCCCCAGTCCCTGTCCGATGCAGGAAGCACCAGAGCGAATGATGATTTTCCCCTCTTCTACCGTCAGCAGGCAACGGCCATAATCCGGCAGGCCAACGCCAACGCCGGCATTTTTCATGGCACAGGCAACACCCACGTAGGGATTGTTCTCATAGATATCTTTTACCGCTTCCAGCGTCTCCGCCAAAGCCGTTCCCGGTGCCGCCAGCTGGCCATTTGGCAGTTCCTGCCCCGGACGGATTGCATTCCGGTACCGGATCTCCCAGGGTGAGATGCCCACCATCTCTGCCAGCAGATTCAGATTACACTCTGTGGCAAAGCAGCTCTGGGTCACACCGAAGCCACGGAACGCCCCGGCTGGCGGATTGTTCGTATAGACCGCCGTACCGTGGATATCCACATCCTGATAATTGTACGGACCCGCCGCATGGGTACAGGCTCTCTGCAGGACCGGACCGCCCAGGGACGCATAAGCCCCCGTATCCGCTAGCAGCGTAGCCTTCATGCCGGTCAGATAACCATTTTCATCACAGGCCGTGGTAAAATCCATTTCCATGGGATGGCGTTTCGGGTGGATCTGGATACTCTCCTGACGGGTAAGTTTGACCTTCACGGGCCGGCCTGTATGCCAGGAAAGCAGTGCTGCATGATGCTGCACCGTCATATCTTCTTTGCCGCCGAATCCGCCGCCCACTAATTTATTGATCACATGGACCTGTTCCATGGGAAGCCCCAGCATCTTGGCACATTCTGTCTGGGTCTGATAAGTCCCCTGATCGGCAGAATAAATAAGCGCTGTCCCCGCCTCTTTGTTGCAGATAGCCACCGCGCATTCCGGCTCCAGAAAAGCATGTTCCGTAAAAGGTGTGCTGTAATGCTTCGTCACCACATGAGCTGACTTGGCGATAGCCCCGTCTGCATCTCCACGCACCAGATGGGCCTCACTTAAGATATTGCCCTGCTCATGCACCAAAGGCGCGTCCTCTCGCAGACCTTCCTCCGCCGAGAAAACGGCTGGCAGTTCCTCGTATTCAATCTTGACTTTTTCCTTTGCCGCCTCCAGCTGCTGCCTGGTCTCCGCCGCAACCAGCACGATACCATCCCCCAGAAAACGGGTGATGCCGCCTTCAGGAATCAGTGTCTCCCAGTCCTGCTGGATATGTCCGATGGTATTTCCGCCCGGTATATCCGCTGCAGTCAGCACCCCGTGGACACCCGGCATCTTTGATGCCTCTGTAATATCAATCTTTTTCACCAGTGCCCGGGGATATTTGCTGCGGACCGCACTGCCGTAGAGCATGCCGTCCATATAAATATCGTCCGGATACTGTCCGTAGCCCAATACCTTTTCCGGCACATCCACACGATGTCTGCGCTGTCCTGCCTTCCAGTCGCTGTCTTCCTTGGGCACCGGAATATCCTCCCGGAACATTTTAGCCGCAATAAAAAACGCGTCCTCAATCTTTTTGTAGCCTGTGCAGCGGCATATATTCCCCTTGATGGCATACTTTACATCCTGTATGCTAGGATTCAGATTATGATCCAGCAGGCTCTTGGCACAGAGCACCATGCCCGGGATGCAGAACCCGCACTGAACCGCCCCGGCTTCACCGAAGGCATACACATAGACTTCCTTCTCACGCTCACTTAATCCCTCCACCGTGGTGATGGAAGTATTCTGAAATCTGGATGCCATATGCACACATGCTTTACTCTTTTTCCCATCCACCAGTATTGTACACGTCCCACAGGCACCCTCGCTACAGCCGTCCTTCACCGAGGTAAGGTGGCAATCGTCACGCAGCACGCGCAAAAGCGGCTTATCCTGCAGCACATTTACCTGTTTCCCATTGATTTTCAAATAGAACATATCGTTTCCTCCTCCTTTTCTGGAGTTGTCACATTAATATGGAACTACATTTCAAACATTGCCACGCTTCGCTGTCAAACCAGACAATCTCTTGCCGTCTGTACGTAATTTGAATCATTTTCTTACGGTAATTTTTCTTTTACTTATAGTATACTACATATACAAAATTTTTCAATTACCAAAAAGTTTTTTAGGTATTATGTTGCAAAAAAGAGGCAGCCATCTTAGCGCCCCTCCAATAAGGATATTTACGAAAATCAAGAATTGTTTAGCGTTGCAGCCAAACGATAGCAGATGAAATTGTAACGGTAGAACTAATTTATACCTAAATGTAGCCACCCTCACGAACCGTAAGAGTTCGCGGGAGTGGCTTACTTGTGGGGATTATTCAGTTACACTTGAAAGCAGCACATTTTCTATGACACCCAGTTCAATACGCATTAGCTACATATTGTCAATTATATTTTTTGCTATTTCAACAGATATTTTGCAAGTATTATTTGAATATGTCCAGCCAAATTCATCATTTTCGTATCGCGGAAATATATGCAAATGATAATGCCCAATATCATTAAAAATACCGCCATTTTGCATAATGCTATAACCATTGGGATTGTAAACAATTTTTATCGCTTTAATTATTTTTTGAGATATTTCTGTAATGTGGACTAATAATTCGATTGGCATTTCATCTGCATCAAGATAATGTTCCTTTGGAATAATTAAAATGTGGCCCTCATTTATTGGCTCTGAATCTAAGAACGAAATAACAGTATTATCTTCATATACAATTATAGCATTTGTTTGATGCCTACCTATTTTACAAAAAACACAATCCATATTCAACCACCTATTATATAAAATTTACTCGTCCTGCACCTGCGTTCCAAATGCAGGAGATAATTTTTCATATCCAGTATAGCACATTGCTACCAACCTGTACAAGCGGTTTGATTTACGCTAAACCAACTTGACGAAAATTAAATTCAGACGCATTTGGGGAGAAGAATTATGCAAAAGACCTATGAACAGCTTAGAAACAAAATTTCGCTGGAAGAGCATAAGATTTGCCGTAGGACTTCAAAATCCTACGGCAAATCTTAAAAACCGAAAACATCCTTATTAGACTGGGGCTTTCTGTGCAACCCCCTTGTTGTTTCGTCTCAATTATTCTGTTTTGCCTAACCGCTTGTACATGGTCTTTTTGACTGCTTTGAGAATATTCTCATAACCAGTGCACCGACATAGATGTCCGGACAGTAATTTTCTCAGTTCCTCGTCCGTATATTCCTTACCGCTCTCTAAGATCTCCACCGCCGTCATGATAAATCCGGGGCTGCAGAATCCACACTGGATCGCCGCCTCGTCCACGAAAGCCTGCTGGATATCGGAGAGTTCTCCACCCGGTCCCATCAGGCCTTCCAGGGTGCGGATATTTTTCCCATCCGCCCACACAGCCAGATAAATGCAGGAATTATAGCATTCTCCGTCGATGATCACATTACAGGCACCGCACTCGCCTACCTCGCAGCCTTTTTTCACGCTGGTCAGACTATAGTCATTGCGCAGCATATCCGTCAGGGATGCCCTTACATCCACCATGGTCTGGCGTTTCTCTCCGTTGATGGTGCAACTCACCAGTTTATATTGGGTCTCATGCATTATATCTCACCTCCTGCTAAACGAATGGCCTCGGTCAGGGCACGTTTCGCCAGTTCCACGGCAATGTGCTCACGGAATTCTTTGGTGGCACGCCAGCTGGTGCGGGCCTTGATATCCGTAAGGACCGCTTTGCCAAATGCTTCCACATGTTCCGTAGTAACAGTCTGTCCCTTGGCCACAGCCTCTGCCGACGGTGCACGCATGGGAACCGGTCCGGCTACCCCATATGCAATGCGAACGTCTTCCATGGTCTTTTTATCTTCCGATAACTTCACATTTACCGAACAGCCTGTGGTGGCAATATCCATGGCGTTACGCATAGCGTATTTAATATAATGTCCTTTATAACCCTCGTAGGCTTCCTTTGGGATAAGGATCGCCGTCTGAATCTCTGCCGGGCGCAGGTCCACCACACCGGCCTTCAGATAGAATTCTTTAATCGGAAGTTTCCGGATACCTTCCGGCCCGGTCAGTTCCACGATGGCATCCCATGCATGGAGTGTGGATGCGGAATCTGCGGAGGTCACACCGTTGCAGGTATTTCCGCCAATGGTCCCGATGTTGCGGATCTGGGGTCCGCCTACCATATCCACAGCCTCACCCAGCACATTGATATATTTCTGAATAATCGGATCTTTGGTAATGTGGGAGAAACTGGTCAGCGATCCGATACGAATCATCCCATCCTCTTCCATGGTAACGCCGCGGAGTGCATCGATACCATAAATACTCACCAGTTCGGCTCCGGCGCGCTTGCCTTCCCGCATCTGTACCAGGACATCGCTGCCTCCTGCTATGATCTGTGCTTCCGGATGCTTCTGCAGCAGGGCGATGGTATCCTCCACACTCTTTGCTTCATATAATGCTTTCATATCATACACGATTATCTACCTCCTAAAAAAGATTGGCTTTTTCGAACTCACGAAACAGCACATGGGGTGTCATAGGGATCTCATTGACCGAAACACCGGTAGCCTGCAGTACTGCATTGCGGATAGCCGGAGCAACCGGGCAAACGGGAGGTTCTCCCAGAGCCTTTGTTCCATAGGGACTGGTTGGTTCATAATTCTCCACGAACTGGGCTTCCAGATGTGGATGATCCATAAATGTAGATAATTTGTAATCCAGCAGGTTATTATTCAGTGCCTTTCCTGTCTTTTCATCGTAGATCAGACGCTCAGACAGAGCATAACCGATGCCCATGCTCATGCCACCCTCCACCTGGCCTTTGGCCAAAGCAGGATTTATGATGCGTCCGCAGTCATGCACATTGATGATGTTAAGAAGCTTCACCTTGCACATGGGAATATCCACTTCCACCTCAGCGAAACAGCAGCCGAAGGAATATGCATTGGACTTGATCTGTGCCGTAGTTTCCGCCGTAATGTGCTGTGAATGTTCCAGGCTGTATAGCTTCGTAGTGGAAAGTTCCGCCAGTGTCATAAGCGTCTCACCGTCGGAAGTCCGCACGATCTTACCTTCCTCAATATCCAGATTGGCCACCGGCATACGAGTCAGTTCATGGGCCGCCTCCAGGATCTTATCTTTTAATTCTGTGGCTGTCTTGATAATAGAAAATCCTGCCACATAAGTCTGGCGTGATGCATAAGCACCGGTGCCAAAAGGCGTGATATCCGTGTCCTGACAGGAAACGGTATGTACCTGCTCGAAGGAAATACCGATAGCATCGGCTGCCATCTGGGCATAGGCCGTGTCTGCGCCCTGCCCGATCTCCGTCTCCCCCAGCTGTATCTGCACGGAACCATCCTGATTCAGTATCATTCTGCAGGAAGAAGACTCCAGAGAAATAGGCCATACTGCCGTATTGTACCAGAATACCGCCATGCCGATACCCCTGCGGATATCTCCGGTTTGATTCTGATATTCTTTATATTTGCGTTCATAATCCATGTAAGCCATACCCTTATCCATACACTGGTTAAAAGTGTCCGCATACAATTTGTTCTTGGAGAAGCCATCCTCGTAGCCAAGGGGCATAAGATTCTTCCGCCTAAACTCAATAGGCGTCATGCCCACCGCTTTGGCGATCTCGTCTGTATGGCTCTCCACGGCGAACATAGCCTGTGGGATGCCGTATCCACGCATGGCACCTGCCACGGAGCGGTTGGTAAATACCGTATAGCAGTCTGCCTCCACATTATCACAGGGATATAACTGGGGAAATGCTCCCATTCCCTTTGCTACGATACCGTGTCCATGGGATGCGTATGCACCCTGATTGGAAAATGCTTCTAATTTATTGGCAACAATATCACCGTTTGGCCGCACATAAGTCACAATATGGCTGCGGATCGCGTGGCGCACTCTCGTATTGACAAAGGTCTCTTCTCTGGATACGTCCAGCTTCACAAGGCGACCGCCCACCTGGGTACAGAGATACGCGCACAACGGTTCATACAGGGCATCCTGCTTATTACCGAAACCGCCGCCGATATATGGTTTGATAAGGCGGATCTTGCCCCAGTCCATACCCAGTGCCTGTCCAACGATACGCCGCACGATATGCGGAATCTGTGTGGAGGATACCACCACCAGGCGACCGTTTTCTTCATATGTAAAGCAGATAAAGTTTTCGATATGACAATGTTGTACCGTAGGAGTCTCGTACCAGCCCTCCACCTTGATCAGGCCCTCTTCTTTGATAGCCTCCTGGAAATCACCTTTGCGGATATCCGTGTGAGCGAGGACATTATTGGGATAATCCTCATGAAGCTGGGGTGCATCCTCTTTCATAGCCTCCTGCACATCCAGCACAAAGGGATACTCTTCATATTCCACTTGGATGGCGCGCACTGCTTCCATGGCTGCCACTTCGTTTTCGGCTACAACAGCCGCCACGTCGTCGCCATAATAGCGCACACGTTTCGCCAAAAGCAGACGGTCCGCCACGTCCTGGTGTCCTGGGTCCGTAGACCAGGGATGGCCAGCCGTAGGGAAATAATATTCCGGCACATCAAAACAGGTCACGATCTTTACCACGCCCGGAATAGCCAGCGCCTTCGTTATATCGATGGATCTGACCACGCCATTGGCAATGGTGGAATGTTTGATCTTTGCGATCAATGCATTCTTTCCGCACAAATCATCTGTATACTTCGTCCGCCCACTTGCCTTATCAACAGCGTCTACACGATTTACACTTTTTCCTACAACCATGGTTTCACTACCTTTCTTTTCCTTAATCCGCATCGCTTCCACCCAGAAAATCGGTCATTTATCACCGTTTTTTGAATAGTCGCAATATTTTTTAGAATGACCAAAATTTTTCATAATTCTTTACTTAAATCATAACGATTCTTATCATTTTTGTCAATAAAAATGGGTCAACTCCTCCCCCTACCGATATACTATTCAAAACAACTCGTCGGGTAGATGTAGCAGTTTTTTCTTCTCCTTACCCATTGAGACCAACCTGCTTTGTTTTTGTGTTATTCTTTTCCCTTTTTGGGTAACATGCTTATCTTTCCTTCACGCCTGCCAAAACCTTCTCTCTTTTTTGGCAACATGCCTATCTTTCTCACCCCGCTGCCAAAACCTTCTTTTCTTTTGGGTAACATGCCTATCTTTCCCTCACGGCTGCCAAAACTTTCTCTCTTTTTTGGCAGCATGCTTATCTTTTTCACCCCGCTGCCAAAACCTTCTTTTCTTTTGGGCAACATGCTTATCTTTCCCTCACGGCTGCCAAAACCTTCTCTCCTTTTGGGTAACATGCCTATCTTTCCTACCCTGCTGCCAAAACCTTCTCTCCTTTTGGGTAACATGCTTATCTCTCCCTCACGGCTGCCAAAACTTTCTTTTCTTTTGGGTAACATGCTTATCTTTCCTACACGGTTGCCAAAACCTTCTTTTTTGGTAGCATGCTTATCTTTCCTTCCCCGCTGCCAAAACCTTCTTTTCTTTTGGGCAACATGCTTATCTTTCCCTCACGGCTGCCAAAACTTTCTTTTCTTTTGGGTA
>JAQUWF010000087.1 GCA_028692975.1 Lachnospiraceae bacterium | reverse complement strand
CTTTTCCTCTCCGCTGCCAAATCTTCCCTCCTCTTTTGGCAGCAAACGTGCCTTCCTCCCCCCGCTGCCACACCTCCCCTCCCCTTTTCGCAGCAAACTTGCCTTCCCCCCCCCGCTGCCAAATCTTCCTGCCTCTTTTGGCAGCAAGCCTATCTTTTCCTCTCCGCTGCCAAATCTTCCTGCCTCTTTTGGTAGCAAGCCCATCTTTTCCTCTCCACTGCCAAGTCTTCCTGCCTCTTTTGGCAGCAAGCCCCTCTTTTCCTCTCCGCTGCCAAATCTCCCCTCCCCTTTTGGCAGCAAACTTGCTTTCCTCCACCCGCTGCCAAATCTTCCCTCCCCTTTTGGCAGCAAACCTGCTTTCCTCCACCTGCTGCCAAATCTTCCCTCCCCTTTTGGCAGCAAACCTGCTTTTCTCCACCTGCTGCCAAATCTTCCTGCCTCTTTTGGCAGCAAGCCCCTCTTTTCCTCTCCGCTGCCAAATCTTCCTGCCCCTTTTGGCAGCAAGCCCCTCTTTTCCTCTCCGCTGCCAAATCTTCCCTGCTATTTTGGCAGCAAACTTGCTCTCCTCCACCCGCTGCCAAATCTTCCCTGCTATTTTGGTAGCAAACCTGCTTTCTCCCACACCTGCTGCCAAAAAGTGGAGCCACCCAGATTATCGAGATCCGGGTGACTCCACTTCTTATTTTATTCCTATCTACATTACAATTTCCAAATATCCCGATTATATTCCGCGATCGTCCGGTCGGAAGAAAAATATCCTGCCTTGGCGATATTCACCAGCATCTTCTTCGCCCAAACCATACGGTCCATATAATCATCCAGCATGCGGTCCTTGACTGCGATATACTCCTTAATATCCAGAAGCGTCATGAACCAGTCCTTGTTAATTAATTCCTTGTACAAGCGGCAAAGGTTCTCCGGGTCCCCGATCTTGATCAATTCCTTACTGATAATAAAGTCCACCAGTTCCTCGATCAACGAATCCCCATCATAAAATGCTCTGGAAGAATATCCCCTAGTCTCGTAAAGCCGGATCACCTCTTCACTGGCTTTGCCGAAGATGTAAATATTATCATCCCCCACCAGATCGTGGATCTCCACATTCGCTCCATCCATAGTGCCCAGAGTCACAGCACCATTTAGCATAAACTTCATATTTCCCGTACCGCTGGCCTCCTTGGATGCCAGGGAAATCTGCTCAGAAATATCGCAGGCTGGAATCAGTTTGGATGCCTTGGTCACATTATAGTTTTCCACCATGACCACCTGCAAATGCGGGCGCACCTGGGGATCCTGTTCAATCAACTGCTGCAGACAGCAGATCAGATGAATAATATCCTTTGCCAGTGTATACGCCGGGGCTGCCTTGGCACCAAAAACAATAGTAATCGGCTTCTTCGGAATATGCCCGGCCTTGATTTGCTTATATTTATAAATCACATACAGCGCATTCATCTGCTGCCGTTTGTACTCATGCAGACGCTTGATCTGAATATCGAAAACCGCATCCTCCGAAACGTCAATCCCCTGGGTCTCTTTCAAATACGAGCAGAGATTCTGCTTATTCTCCTGCTTAATATCCAGAAGATGCTGCAGCACCGTCTCGTCATCCGCGAATTTCACCAGTTTCTCCAGCCCGGCCGCATTCTTCTTCCATGCGTCCCCTATCAATTCCGTAATATACGCAGAAAGCTTCGGATCACAATGCATGAGCCAGCGGCGGAATGTAATACCGTTGGTCTTGTTGTTGAATTTCTCGGGATAAATATCGTAAAAGGGCTTCAATTCTGAATTTTTCAAAATCTCCGTATGAAGTGCCGCCACACCGTTGACACTGAATCCATAATGAATATCCATATTAGCCATATGCACCCGGCCCTCATGGTCGATGATCGCTGTGCGTGGATCCGAATAAGCAGCCTTGACTTTATCATCCAGTTTTTCAATGATTGGCATCAGCTGGGGAACGACCTCCTCCAGATAATCCAGCGGCCATTTCTCCAGTGCTTCTGCCAGAATCGTGTGATTGGTATATGCACAGGTCTTGGAAACGATCTCCACCGCCTCATCAAAGCCAATGCCCCGCTCACCCAAAAGACGGATCAGTTCTGGAATCACCATAGAGGGATGGGTATCATTGATCTGAATCACTGCATGCTCATGGAGCAGATGCACGTCATATCCATGTTCATCCATCTCTTTTAAAATCAGCTGTGCCCCATTGCTTACCATGAAATACTGCTGGTAAATGCGCAGCAGCTGACCTTCCCGGTCACTGTCGTCAGGATACAGGAAAAGCGTCAGGTTCTTCTGTATATCCTTTTTGTCAAAGTTGATCCCATCCTGCACCATATGCTCGTCTAACGTGTCCACATCGAAGAGATGTAATTTGTTCACCCCGCTCTCATATCCAGGAACATCGATATCATATAATCTGGATGTCAGCGTGAAATTCCTAAACTGCACCGGAAACTGTATGCCCGTATTTACCAGCCAGCTTTCCTTCTCGATCCATGGATTCTTGACTTCCTTCTGTTTATTTCCCTCCAGCATCTGGCGAAACAGCCCGTAATGATAATTCAGCCCGATACCTGCGCCATTCAGACCCAGCGTTGCGATAGAATCCATAAAGCAGGCGGCCAGACGGCCCAGCCCGCCGTTGCCAAGAGACGGTTCCGGCTCCACTTCCTCTATCTCAGACAGATTCTTGCCATGAGCGGCCAGCACATCCTGTACCTCCTGGAAAAGCCCAAGATTGATCAGGTTGTTGGACAGCAATTTTCCAATAAGAAATTCCGCCGAGATGTAATACACTTTTTTCGGTCCTGCATTTTCCAGTTTATCTGCACATAATTCTTTCGTAATCCCAAGAAGCGCGTAGTAAACAGCCACATTATCCGCCGCCTCAATGGCACCTCCCAGTCGTTCCTCCAGTTTTCTCGTCAAATCCATCTATCTAAAACTCCTTTCTTATATCCCTGCCTCCTATTGGTGAATGCGTCCGCAGAGCTGAGTTAATGTTTTTATTTTTTCAATTAATTTTGGTGTAAACGCGCCTTTTTTCATGCGCCACACCCAGTTGCCGCCAAGTGTCGAAGGCGTGTTAATACGTGCCTGCCGTCCCAGCCCCAGAAAATCCTGCGCCGGAACGATACAGGTATCCGCCACGCTGCGCATAGCCAGGCAGATATAATCCCAGTGGATGTCCCGCTGCACCGTTGCCCTGTTATTGAGATACGTCAGAGCCATCTCTTTGTCGCATCCATCCAGACGAAGATACCAGCCCTGGAGCGTATCATTATCATGGGTCCCAGTATATACTACACAGTTGGGTCCATAATTATGCGGAAGATAATCACTTTCTTCTCTGGAATCAAAAGCGAACTGCAGCACTTTCATGCCCGGATAGCCGCTATCATGAAGCAGACGACGCACACTGTCCGTCAAAAATCCCAGATCCTCCGCGATAATCGGCAGGTCGCCAAAGCGCTGCCGCACCACCCGGAAGAAATCCATCCCAGGCCCCGGCTGCCAGCAGCCGTTCTGTGCTGTCTTGTCCCCATAAGGGATCGTATAATATTCATCAAATCCGCGGAAATGATCGATGCGCAGCACATCATACATACGGAAGCAATGCTCGATCCGCCGCATCCACCAGTCATAACCGTTCTGTCTGTGATAGTCCCATTTGTAGAGTGGATTGCCCCAGAGCTGGCCAGTAGCGGAAAATCCATCCGGCGGACAGCCGGCAACAGCCACCGGAAGATGATGCTCATCCAGCTGGAACAATTCGGGATGTGCCCAGGTATCTGCACTGTCAAAGGCCACATAAATAGGAATGTCCCCGACGATGCGGATTCCCTTTTCGTTGGCATACTTTTTCAGAGCCTTCCACTGGGTATAAAACAGAAACTGCAGATATTTCCAAAATCCTGTCTCATCACTCAGCTCATGCCGGTAATACTCCATGGCATTGTTCCAGCGCAGGCGGATATCCTCCGCCCAGCCTTCCCAGCTGATGCCCTCGAAGCGTTCTTTTACCGCCATATACAAGGCATAATCCTCCAGCCAGCCACTCTCCTTATCAAGAAACTCCTGGTAATCCCGGCTGTCCAGTCTGCCCTGCTGGCGGCTCCTTTTATAAGCCACCCGAAGCACTTCAAATCTTGCAAAATACAGTTTTTCATAGTCTATCTTTTCCGGATTCTTCCCGAAATCAACCCGCTCACATTCCCGCTCCGTAAGCATTCCCTGCTCGATCAGGGTCTCCAGATCGATAAAATAAGGATTGCCTGCAAAGGTGGAAAAGGATTGGTAAGGGGAATCTCCGTAGCCCGTAGGCCCCAGCGGCAATATCTGCCACAGGGACTGTCCGGCTTGTTTCAAGGTATCTACAAAGGCATACGCCTCTTTGGAAAAGCATCCGATCCCATAAGGGGACGGCAATGCCGAAACAGGCAAAAGTACACCACTTTCTCTCATCATGTCTCTCCTCATTTTTCTTTTTAGCCTTTTACCGCACCTGCTGCCACACCTTTGATAATATACTTCTGGCAGGACATATAGAATACGATAATCGGGATAACAGCCAATACCAGCACTGCCATCATAGCGCCCATATCGATAGAGCCATAACCGCCCTGCAGATACTGCACAGCGATGGGAATAGTCTTGTACTCCGTTCCCAGAACCAGATATGGAAGCAGGTAATCATTCCATACCCACATAGCATTCAGGATCGCTACGGTGATAGCCGTTGGTTTTAAAATCGGCCAGATGATCTGGAAGAAAATCTGTATTGGATTACATCCGTCGATCATAGCTGCCTCTTCCAGAGATACCGGAATGGATTTCACAAAGCCGCAGAACATAAATACGGAAAGTCCTGCCCCGAATCCCAGATAAATCAGCACAATACCCACCGGATTATCCAAATATAACATATTTGCGATTTTTACCATGGGGAACATAACCATCTGGAACGGTACGATCATAGCAAAAACAAACAGATAATACAATGCATTTGTAAATTTTCCTTTTACCCGGGTAATCCACCATGCAGTCATGGAAGTAAACAGTACAATAGCTGCAACAGATGCCACGGTAATAAACAGAGAATAACCAAAGGCTGAAAGAAATCCGGTCTTGGTCACGCCTTCTATAAAGTTTCCGATACCGGCAAAAGTCTTTGCTGTGGGGAACGTAAAGGGTGCATCACTGATATATAATTTTCCCTTGAACGAATTCATGAGAACCAGAAGAATCGGGATCAAAAACAATACCGCCAGTATGGCAAGTACAACACTCAATATGGTACTGGTCTTCTTGGATATTTCCATACCGGAATCCATAGCCATAGCTGCATCATTACTTTTCGTCTTTTTGCTCATTAGTTCTCAACCTCCTTTCTTCTGGTCAAATACAACTGTGTCAGGGCGATAGCTGCAACTACCAGGAAGAAGATAACCGCCTTCGCCTGGCCTGCTCCCTCCCAGCCTACACGTCCGTAGAAGGTGCTATAAATATTCAGACCCAGCATCTCCGTCGCTTTGCCAGGTGCACCTGCGGTCAGGGCAAGGTTCTGGTCAAAGAGCTTGAATGAGTTGGTCAGGGTGAGGAACAGACAGATTGTGATGGAAGGCATAACCATGGGAATGGTAATCTTCCATAAGGTCTGCCATTTGCCCGCGCCGTCAATCTTCGCCGCCTCCATCACATCGTTGGAAATATTCTGGATACCAGCGATGTAAATGATCATCATATAGCCAATCATCTGCCAATTCATAAGGATAACAAGACCCCAGAATCCGTAAGTAGCATCCGCCGTGATCGTCACGCCGAATTTTGCCAGCACACCATTGATCAGTATCTGCCAGATATAGCCCAGGACGATACCACCGATCAGGTTCGGCATGAAAAATACAGTACGGAACAGGTTGGTGCCTTTGATGCCTCTGGTCAATGCATAGGCCAGCGCAAAAGCAAGTACATTGATGGTCACCACCGAAACAATGGTGAATTTAACGGTAAATATGAATGCATTTATGAATTCGTCTGTCTGGAATATCTTGATATAATTGTCTAATCCCGTAAACTGCGCGTCCACGATGGTGGTGAAGTTGCAGAACGAAAGGACGATACCAATCACAAACGGAGCCAGGAATGCGATAATGAACGCAATAAGCGTCGGCAATGCAAAGATTGCAAAATATTTTTTATATGTTTTCTGCATTTTTTCTCTCCTATCTAAGTGGCAAACCTTTATTTGGCATAAAAGAGGGGGCAGATTCTTGCTTTCTGCCCCGCTCTTACGCCCGTCATGTCTGTCTTACATTAGCTTGCAGCGTTTTGTTTTTCTGTTTTCCATTCAGCAACCATATCCGTCTTGACCTGATCCCACTCTTTGGAGCCCTGTGCGTATTCCAGCAGAGATGCACCGAAATCATCCTTCCAGGTCTGGCTTGGCATAGTAGTGAAGTTCCATGGTATGGTAGTCAGAGATTCGTCTGCCATATATTTCAGGATTTCCTTTGCCAGCGGGTCCGAAGGTTTCTCGTCCTCACCAAAGGTGTTAAATGGAGCGATGAAGCCAAGGTCATTTGTCATATAGTCTTTTCCTTCATCGGAGTTGAACAGCCATTCCATAAATGCGATGGTTGCCTGCTGGTCCGCTTCACTTACCTTAGCGTTTACACACATATAGTTTTCTGTACCGATGCACAGGCCCTGTGTCGCTTCATTTGGCAGTCCAATGTAGATCGGCATGAATTTCACATTTTCTTCTGTTACTGTATTGCCGTCAACGCCGCTGATCTGCCCCCAGCCCCAGTTGCCGTTTTGTACCATAGCCACTTTACCCAATGCGAATTCAGCCATGGAATCGTCTACGGATTTTGCGCTGAGCATTGCAGGCTCTGTGCAGGAATTGTTCAGATACAGGTCGAAGATATTCTTGTAATTATCTGAGTATGTGAACTCAATTTCTGCAGGGTTTGTTTCATTCTTATCGATATATTCCTGTGTCAGCGGAACGTTTGCCAGATGGGTTTGCCATCTCCAGTCATCGCCTGCTTTCAGGGATGTAGATGCGAACACACCCTCGATACCCAGCTGATCTTTTTTCGCTGTCATATCTTCCGCCACTGCTTTTAAGGTCTCAAAGCTCTTGATTTCATCTGTGGAGGAAATGTCCACTGCTTTGTCTGCCAGTGCGAAATACTTCTGCATGATGGCGTCATTGTAAATAATGCCGTATCCTTCTTCTGCAAATGGAATGCCATATACGCCGTCACCATCTTTGATGGCCATATCCTGATCTAATAACCAGCTGTAGATCTTTGTATCCTTCAGGTCTGCGCAATATGATTTCCATGACTGATATCCTATCGGCCCATTGATCTGGAACAGTGTCGGCGGCTCTTTTTTCGCAACTTCTGACTTTAAAGTCTGCTCATAAGTATTTGCCGCTGCCGTTACGACCTTTACGTCCACGCCTGTCTCTTCTGTGTATTTTTTTGCGATTTCTTCCCATATCTCTGCACTTTCCGGTTTGAAGTTCAGATAATATACCGAGCCTTTTCCGTCATCCTTCTTACCGCATCCTGTGAACAGCGATGTCGCTGCCAATGCAGCTGCCAGTCCAACTACCAACCAACGTTTTTTGTTTTTCATAGTTTTTTCCCTCTCTTTGTTAAGACTTTGTTTTCTTTATTCTGTCCACATCTTAGCAGAAAAATCCAAAACACCGATAACAATTAGAAAACCTCGGATAGCAAAAAACATACTCCTGCATAAGTATAAAATATAGTTCATGCAGACGTCCTTGGGTAATAGAAATAGAAAAAGGAAAAGATGGGGATTACCCAATGAGACAAACAAATTTAGGGTTTCGCTTGTGAAAACAAAAAGATTGGGTAATGCAGATCGTTGAAACGGCTGCATTACCCAAAATAACAAACATCGTAATATGAAATCAGATTACTGCTCCCTCTGGAATTCTTCTATACTTTCATCTTCATATTGTACAAACTGTTCCGGGCTGATCTCCCCTGTGGCCAGCTCCGGCAGATAATCGCCCAGGGTTTCCTCCTGGAGAATGGAGTTCCATTTCACCTGATAATTGGGAACAATCTGAGGATTAGCCTCGTAGGCGACCAGATAATCCTGCTCTGCCTGACTCTTGCCCTCCGCAGATTCATCAAAAAGCTGCTGCTTTTCTTCCTGATTCAACTGGGTGCGGAATTTCAAAAAGGCGATGGCGCCCTCCTTCACTTCCGGGGAACAGCCCGCTTTCAGCGACCACCCAAAAGTCTCCGGAGAAGAAATAAGTACATTGCCGGGAAATGGGGCAAAATGCACCTTGGCAGCCCATTCCGCTGGAATCTGGTCCATCATCCAGTATCCGTTTGGTATCATAGCCGCACGTCCACTGAAAAAATTATCGTATGCCACATCATAGTCTGTGTGCAGGGCATTCTCTGTGGTATAGGAAAATAATTTCTGTAGAGTCTCTGCCATATGAATGCCATTTTCATTATTGTAGCTTGCCGGATACGTTTCTTTCATAAAGGACGCACCCTCCCGGGTAGATGCCAATTCCGCCGTGGCAAACAGCATGGGGGCCCAGGCGGTACCTTCTGTGTGCAGCGCCAGCGGCGTGATATTGCTCTCCTGTAGTTTTTCACAGCAGGCCCAGAAATCCTCCCAGGTCTCCGGGAAGGTCGTGATCCCCGCCTGGGCGAATAATTCTTCATTCCAGAATACACCGGAACAGGAAAAAGCCGCCGTGCTCAAAGGAGCCAGATAAACAGAGCCGTCCGCCTCACTGCAGCCCTCCAGCACCACCGGTTCAATCATCTCCTGCCATTGCGGATCTGCCGCAATATAAGGTGCCAGATCTTCCAGCCGCCCGTCCTGTATCATCATCTGATAAAAGGATGGCAGCATACGCAGGTCCGTCATGACCGTTGGCAGCTGATCCGCCACATTCAATCGTTTCAGATTCTGGCGGTACTCCTCCTCCGTCTCCATGGCCCATTCCACTTCCACCTTATAGATTCCCTCATAAGTCTTATTAAAAGCTTCCACCAGTTTTTCCTCATTTTTGTTGCCCGTGGAGGGATCCACTGTAAGGACCATGGGAATCTTGATTGCTTCGCTGACTGTCTCCTGCTCCTGATCAGCCTGCTTACCGCAGCCACTTATGAGCCCGATCATGGCAGCCGCCAAAAGCAGTAGGGTCAGCCGTTTTTTATTGCATTTCTTCCTGTTATTCATACTCTTTCCCATCCTGCGGCACCTTTATGAAACAAGTGGTCCCTTCCGGTCCGCTCTCATAATAAAATGCTACCCGCTCTCCATATTTCAACCGCAGCCGCGTAATAATATTGACCAGCCCATAGCCGTGCTTCCGGTCCGGGAAGCATTCCTTCATTTCCGTAAGCGGCATCCGGCTGAGACTGTTTAATTTCTCCACTGTCTCTGCCTCCATGGATTTCCCATTGTTGAAGACACAAAAGAACAGTTGGTCTTCCTCTTTTTCCACTGTAATGCGAATCTGTCCGCCCTCAAAAATATCGCAGAACCCATATTTCACCGCGTTTTCCACAAGGGGCTGCAAAATCAGCTTCAATATCCACGTATCCGCCGCCTCCACCCTACAGTCGATGGTGTACTGGAACAGATTCTCATTGCGGATCTGCTGGATTTCCATATAGCTCTTCACATTTTCCAGTTCGTCCTGCACCGTGACCATATCGCTGCCCTTGCTCAGAGACAGGCGGAGATATTTGGACAATGCCTGAATCATCTTCATGGTCGTTTCTTCTTTATTGATACGCGCCAGCATATAGATGGTGTCCAGCGTATTATACAGGAAATGCGGATTAATCTGGCTGATCAGCATATTCAGTTCACTGGTGCGCAGTTCCTTCTGCTGATCCTTGATTTCTTCCAATAACTGTTGAATATTTCCCAGCATCTCATTATAAGAATGCCCGATCTGATCCAGTTCCGTATGGGTCTGCAGTTCAATGGTCTGGCTGAAATCATTTCCATCAAAAGATGTCATGGCTCTGGTAATTTCCTGTATGGGTCTGGTAAAGCGCAGTGAAAAATAAATACTCAGATTCACCGCTATCAATATGACGACAAGATAAATGCCTGCCATGACCAAAAGGATTCTGGTAAGTCCCTGATTGAGCACCTTATTTGGCACATAAGTAAAGACTGCCAGATTGCTTTCTGCCTGACGGTAGACCGACATGACGCCGCCCTCCACCTGACTGCCGCCCAAAAGCATTCCACGCTCATCGCTATCCGCCAGGGACTTTAACAGATCCACATTCTTCTGATCCATATGATAATCCTGTGGAAACCAGCTGGTGCAAAGTTCACCCTGTCCATCTATGATACCAACTATGGTATCCTCGTCCACTCCTGCGCCCTCGCCCAGTATTTCATCAAAAAAGCTATCGTCCATTTTCAAAAAAAGCATACCAGGTTCATGGGCATAGTCCATGCTTCTCACGTATCGCCCCACAAAAAGCGCCATCTCTCCTGTTCCGAACAGGGTATCCTCCGCCCAGATCCATTTGGTTTTGGCATATTCCCCGCCCAGTTTTCCCGCGAAACCACTCTCCTCAAAGGTCTGGTAGGACAAGCTGGAATAGGATCTGGTGTAGACATTCTCCTTGTTATCCACGTAACAGTACTCCGAAACACAGTCCAGATCGATGTAGGCAAAATATTTACTCAGAGCAACCTGCTCATTATCATTCAGCGGCTCTGCCTGCAGGCTCTTTTGCAGGGCATCATCCACGATGCAGGCTGCCGTTGCCTCGTCCGTCTTCCTGTACAGATTGTCCAGGGCCAGCCCCATCTTCTCATCCATAAATTCATATTTATCGATAATAGCACCGGACAGATTCTCCCGCATATAGAACCAGACGCCGACGCTTGACATAAGCAGGGCGATGGCCAGCAGAAAGATGGTATATTGCAGGTATCTCCGCTGGATACCGGATTTTTTTCTCACTTTTATCATACTTCGTATTCCTTTTTATACTCGCTTGGCAGCTTACCTGTATACTGTTTGAACAGGTGGGAAAAGTAGGAAGGATTGCTGATGCCCACCTGCTCACAGATCATACCGATGCTGGCATTCCTGTCCGCCATTAATTGCTTTGCCTTTTCCATGCGCTTTTGCAGCAGGTACTTTTTGAAGGTCATATGGAAGGTATTTTTGAAAACCCGTCCGAAATACACAGGATTCAGATAGATATGGGTAGCCACCGATACGATGGACAAGGTCTCGTCATTTAGATGTTCATCGATATATGCAACCGCATCGGATATGTAGGATTTAAAATATCCCTGAGTATCCCCCGCGGCAAGTTCCTGACGTTCCTCTATGGCACTGCACAGGATCTTGTAGCACACGTCCACGGCCCTGGCTGCACTGAGCTGCTTCATATTAGAATAATAATTCTGAAACTGTTCCGAAAGTTTCTCCGTCAGGCCATAGGTATCCTTCAACATCAATTCTATTTTTAACATAACCTTATGTAGGTACCGGCTCTGCAACTCATTCTCCTGTGGCATGTTGTAGATAAAATGAATAAAGGCTTCTTTGAGTTCCTGCCCGTTATTTCTGCGCACCGCATTTACAATGAGTGTTTCCCCTTCATCGCCCTGGGATTGTGAAGTCTGCTCCTCCGGCAGGGTGAATGCACTGGCACCCGCCACACTTGCCACACGGAATAGTTCTTCTGCCTCCTGGCTGCTGCGTTTGATGCCCTCCATCCCCTTATAAGGCTTGGAGATGGCCGCCACCACCGGATTCTTCTCCTCTTTCTTGGCATGCTCCAGGATCTGTTTGATCTCTTTTACCGTAGTATTCTCCTGGGTCTTGATCAGGTAAATGCAGTTGCCCTCCTCGCTTTCCACCTTCCAGTAGAAATAACGTTTTGAAAACTGCTGTTCCAGAACTTCACGCAGTGCCATTCTGGACGCCTCATAATCCAAAGAATTGGTGATCTTATAGGCCAGGTCGATATCCACACACACGGCAATAAAACGGTCTCCCGCCAAAAGCACATCCTGCAGCGTATCAAAGACTTCCCTCACCTTTTCCACTGGCATCAGGTTCTGCACATATTTCTGCACCACCACCTGTAAAAAGCTGGTTGTATCCTTCATCAAAAGATTCTCCCAGCTCTCATATTTTGCCTCATTTTTTTGTTGTTCCATGCAGGTCTCATAAGCGCCGCGCATGGTCTCCTGTAATTTATCATCCTCAAGGGGCTTGAGCAGATACGCATATGCCCCAAGGTCACAGGCCTGCTGGGCATACTCGAAGTCCCGATAGGCGGACAGGACGATAAAGAGACAGTCCCAATCTTCCTTCTGTATCTGTTCCATGACCATAAGGCCCGTAATCTGTTTCATGCGTATATCCGTCAGCACCACCTGCGGACGCTTGTCCCGGATCACTTCCAGTGCCTGTCCCCCGCTCTGTGCCGTCCCAACCACCTCGAAGCCCATGCTCTTCCAGTCATATGTACACAAAAGCCCCTGCAGCAGGATCGGTTCATCATCCACAATCACCAGTTTTAATAATTCCATAGCTTCCCTCACTCGTTGTTTCTATTTATATTTTACCATGAACACGAAATTCTTGAAACACCTCATTGCGTATTCATCATCCAATGTACACCATCATTAACCCCATTTTATTGGTAAGAAGTATTTTTTCTTATCAAAAACCATACTCCTTATACAAAAAATCATACTTTTTTGCATAAATGTTTGCCGGGACCGTTATCGCACTTTTAAAAATGTGCGATAACGATCCCGGTAAGTAATTATAATTCTCTTTTTCTTTTGGTGATCAGCCCGCCAATCCGCCCGGTTTCCTTGGCGGACAGGGATTTCCAACCGTCGTTTAAGACCTGGTCCAAAAGTCCCAGTTCCTCTGCTACTTCGTATTTCATCCGTTCCTCCGGTGTTATCTGATGTAAATCTGTCACTTTTTTCTTCAACATAAAAGGTCACGCTCCTTAAATATTCAGTAGGTCTGCGCATTTACTGCGCTGACCGTAAGAAAATGATTCAGGAGTGAGAAAATCCCATCGCCGCAGGCGATTTTCATGGATTTTCGAATGGTAACTGGTCAGGTACTGAACAGTTACCACGCTCCTTCTTTAGGAGTATGACCTTTTTTTTTGCAATTATGCAATATTTACTTTGGAATAATAATCGCTGCAATGATATAAGCCAGGACCCCTGAGAGACCAATGCAGGAAAATATTACCCAGCCAAGTCTTACCAGTGTGGGGTCGATATTGAAATACTCTGCGATGCCGCCGCATACACCAGCCAACATGCAATTTGTTGTCGAACGATACAATCTCTTGTTTTCCATAATCCATCTCTCCTATTCTTCAAATGATATGATGATCTGCCCTGCTGCACATTCTGCATTTACATCGGCGTCTGCATGCTTATTTGTGATTTCTTTTTCCACACCCAGTCCACTGTAGCTGGATTCACCGATCTTGATTTGCCCGATGGCACAGTCCACATCATAATTATAATCTTCCTGTGCACCTGCCAGTTCCATATCCAGCTGTCCGGCGCCCACTTCCAAGTCAAATTCCCTGGCCTGCAACGGTGTGCTGCATTCTGCCTTGCCCGCACCAACATCGATTTTCACTTCCCTGAACTCGATGCCACTGGGAACATACAAAACGATACCTGCCGATGTGTTTCTGCCCGAACTTGCACAGTCCACTTTCAGTGTACTCCCGGATGTTTTCACGTCAGTCAGCAGGGAATTCGTTGTATCCAGAGTGAACTGGTCGTCCTCCGCTTCCCGGATCGTCAGCGTGCCTGTTCCGATCTGCAGGTCAAGATTCTTGATATCGCCCACATCATAGTAACTCACTTCACTCACTGCCTCATCGTACTCATCTGTATTGTGCCAGATCCATGGGCCCAGTGAGAAGTCTCCGTGGTACACCATACTCCTGAAACTGCTGAACGTAATTCCCATTGAGATTGCTACTACTATAAACGCTACCCCTACCACACCCATAATGCCAGAGGTGATCAACGCAACTTTCGTAAATTTCTTCATTTTTCTGCACCTCCTTTATTACGGTTCATCAATCGCTGGCAGAGATCCACGAACCAACGAAACAGGCTCGGTATCCAGCGAAATGTCAGCCAGATAAAGAACAACATAAACAGTATTCCCAAAACCAGTGTCAACAATCCAACTCCTATAGCAAGACATCCCTCTGCGGGACTTATAAACATGCGGATAATCCCGAATACAACTGCTACTATCCCTCCTACGATACATCCTGCACCACCGACTGCGCCTGCGATCATCAGCCCCAGAAATACTCCGGCAATGCCTAGCAGCACTCCTAAAACACCTGCGCCTAAACCGCCCCAGATGGGACAGGTGAAAATAACGAGAATAATAACCAGCGCCAGCGGGAATTTCCGTTTCTGCTGGGGTTCCCGATAGCCAGTCTCTCTGCGGGTAGGCACCTGGTGCGCTTCCCGGTAGCGATTGTCCTGATATCCGGTCTCGGTATACTCACCGCTGGTCTGGGATGTGCCATTCTCTCGCAGGTCTGCCTTGATGATTCCTGCCACCTTCCCCGGACTGCCCAGTTCCTGGATCACCGATGCTTCATTTTCCGGACCCGCTTCGTCAAAATAACTATTGTAATAATCTATGGCATCCTGTCGGTCTCCGATTGGAATATCCTGCAGCAACCGCTCCAACTGCCCCATAAAATCAATTCGATTCATATTATTTACCTCCCTCGAACATATTCGTGATCTTGGACGAATATGATTTCCACTCTATTTGATATAAATGTAACTGCGCCTCACCTTTATCGGTTACTTTATAGTACCTGCGATTCCTTCCGTCCACTGCCATATCATAAACAGCAAGACATTCATCCTTCTGCAGTCTCCTAAGCACCGGATACAGCGTAGACTCGGATACCTCCAGCACCTGCCGCACATCCTGGGTGATCTTATACCCATAAGTCCCCTCCGACTCCCGTGACACAACCGCAAGTACAATGGCATCCAGCAACGCTGCGCCTGTATTAAATACCATCCTATCACTTCCTTTTTTATTATTTATGTATCTCTGTTTCAAATCTATAATATTGTTTTCGTTTTAATATTATATGATGTATAATATTGTATGATCATACTATATAACATATAATATTGTATGTCAATAGAATTTTTGATTTTGGGGGAAACTATTTTAAAAACAAAATCATTCTTATTTCCAATTTATTTTCTGTGGTTGCTAT
>JAQUWF010000175.1 GCA_028692975.1 Lachnospiraceae bacterium | reverse complement strand
ATAAAAACGGCATTCAGCACAATGTTCAAAACAACAGTGGCTGAACTGATGATCATGCTGTTAAATGCCCTTCCGCAGTTCTTTAGGATACACAGATAAATCTGGGATACGCTGCACATGAGATACGTTGTACCCACCACCTGCAAATAAGGGATACCCGCATCAATCAACACCCCATCGGAGGTGAAAATCCGCATGAGCAGTCCGGGCACGAAAAGTGATGCCAGAAAGAATCCAACGGAAACGGCTATGGAAATCCTAAGCACAATAGCAAGGATTTTTTCCACAGAAGCGATGTCTCCCTTTCCATAATACTGTGCCGCGAAAATACTGGTTCCTATGGTCATGGCCGCCAGAAACAAGTTATACACAAAAGTAACCTGCCCGGCCAGGGATGCGGCGGATAAAAGATCCTGGTCAATGGCTCCCAGCATGACTGCATCCGAGGCCCCAACCAGCGCAAGCATAAATTGCTGGAATGCAATGGGAAGAACCAGCGATACCAGTTTTTTATAAAAATCTGATGATTGCCTCGCACTAGATGGTAAGTTCAATAAGGTTCCCCTCCTTATCCAAAATGCTGCTTTCAAAATATCCGCCTCCGTTAACTCTTGGTTCACTGGCGATATCATAGCCATCATCGTGCAGTCTCCAGGTTAATTCCGTTACTTTTTGTTCATCTCCCACACTGAATGCAATATGTACAAAGCCAAGATACCTTTGGGGACATATTTCCTCAATACCTGCTTTGTTCATAAGCTCCAAACGGGAACCATCGGGAAAACTGATCATATACGCGGTAACTCCCCGTCCTGTATTCACATATTTTTCATTTGCCCGGCCATCAAAATAGCGAACAAAAAAATCTTTTTGCGATTCTAAGTCATTCACATAAATCGCTGTATGCTCAATCCCCATAGATAAACTCCCTTCTTGCTGTTTCCTTGTCTTTGTGATAATATTATATTTCAGAAAATCGATTTTTTCTATATAGATATTTCGCAATATTATAACAATATTTCAATGAGGTGAAAATATGCAGGTAGAAATGAGCGTTAAGAATGACCGGTCTGAACGGGTTGCTTATAATAGAGCAGGTTTTCCTGCCTATGTGCGGCGCGGGATTTTGTCCACTTATCCCAGTTTCCGTGTCATCAGCCATTGGCATGACGATGTGGAATTTATACATGTACAATCCGGTCACATGGACTACAACATCAATGGGACCATCGTTCATTTAAAGGAAGGCGAAGGGATTTTCGTCAATACAAGACAATTTCATTATGGATTTTCCAAAGATTTTGAGGAATGTATTTTTATCTGCATCCTGATTCATCCCATGCTGCTGTGTTCTTCCCCCTATGTGGAGAAAAGATATGTACTTCCTGTTATGGAAAATGCATGCATGCCCTATCTTGTCCTACATCCAGACCAGGAACATGAAAAGGAGATTCTGGAACTGCTGGATCAGATGTATAACTGTTTTGATGAGGAATTGTTTGCGATCCGGATGCAGAGTCTGTTTTTTAATATATGGGAAAACCTGTTTCTCCTATCTGACCATATGGAACAGCAGACAGTGCCGCGAAATCAGCATCTGTCTGCCTTAAAAGACATGATTCGTTTCATTTATAACAATTATGCAGAGAAAATATCACTTACACAGATCAGCCATGCAGGGAAAGTGGGAAAGACCACCTGCTGCGCTATTTTCCAGAAATATACCAATGTGACACCCATTTTCTACCTGAACAGCTACCGCATGGAAAAGGGCGTGGAATTGTTGATAACCACAGATAAAACCGTTTCAGAAATCTGCTTCGAAACAGGCTTTTCAAGTGCCAGCTACTTTACAGAAACTTTCCGCAGGATTTACCACTGCACCCCCAGAGAATACCGACAGAAACATAATAGCTATCAGCAATTTTAATTTTGCCGATAGCTATTAAAAGTTTTTATAATTTCTTTCGTCTTACCTTCACCTGTACCTGCTTTTTGTAGAAACCGATGCCGTAGCAGATAGCCTCTGTGTATCCGTCCCTGACCAGTTCCCCATCGTACTGCTTTTCATCGATCTGTGCCAGTGCCACATCACAGGCTTCTCCCAGTTTCCGATACTCATCCGCAAGTTTCAATTCCAGCAGGATGACCGGCTTTCTCACATTCAAACTAAAAATACAGATATCGTACCGCCCAAATCCCGCCTCCCGGTTCGACTTGACCCGATAACCTTTCAGATGTGCGAATACACCAAGCAGGAATCCATGGTAGAAGGCTTCCTTACTGTCCATGTAGCTGATTGTGTTTTGCAGCTGCTCCTCCAATTCATCCTGAAAGCCTTGTGCATCCCCTTCCAGCATCCCACGGTACATGTCCGACAGGTCCTGAAGTTTTATCTCGTCACGAAACCAGTTTGAAATGGTATTTTTGTAGATACCACGTACTTCCAAATTTGGAATTGCAAAGGTGACATAGATTTCCTCTTCCTCCATCCGTTTTTCTACCTGTTTTAAGTATCCTGTAAAAAACAGGAAATTCCAAAGATTATCTTCTGAACTGTGAATGTCTTCATAAGTGATATCCTCATGAATCGGTTTTTCAATCATGTCCCCATTCACCAGAAGTTCAATTTCGGCCCTGACCTCCTCATCTGCATGATAAATCAAATCTTTCACGATGCTATTGGAACTGGTATTGCTCCACGCTGCAGTGGGAAATGCATGCTCATTGGCACAGAGTGCCTTCATAAAATTGATCACACTCCATGGATTATAGACTTCCGCATTTCCAAAACGATAGCCATCGTACCACTTTTTCATAGTGTCCATCTGTGCCTCACGATGATAGAACCGAAGCATCTGCTCCACTTCCTGCTCTACAAACCCAAAGTGCTCATCATAATTCTCATCCAGAATAGAAATGATGTTCAGATTATTGAGTCCTGTAAAAATACTCTCCTTGCTGATTCGAAGACACCCTGTGATTACTGCAAATTCCAGATAAGGATTCGTCTTCAATGCTGATTCAAATAAAGAACGGATAAACCCGATCATTTCATCATAAAAACCTGTATAATAAGCATTTTCCAGTGGCACATCATACTCATCGATGAGGATAACAGCCTTTTTTCCATAACATTTTTCCAGACATTGTGACAGAAACAAGAGGGATTTTGCATAATCTATCCGTTCTGCCTTCCGATCTCTTATCTGTATGAATTTTTCTTTGTCAGCTTCCGATATTGCCGCTGACTGAAGGACGTTATTATGGCGGTCATATTCCCGTCCAATATCATCTA
>JAQUWF010000174.1 GCA_028692975.1 Lachnospiraceae bacterium | reverse complement strand
TTCCATGACCCGTCCTATTATTTTAAGAAGCAGCTCTTTGCCACGGCATTGGGGCTGCTTTGTCTGTATGTGGTGGCTCATATGGACTACCACTGGATCTTAAAATGGGCACCGCTTTTTTATGTGGGTTCCCTGATCCTGTCCGGCCTGGTGCTGGTCATCGGAGACGAATACAATGGGTCGAAGCGCTGGCTTTCTTTGGGACCGCTGTCCTTCCAGCCTGCGGAATTCGCCAAGGTGGCCGTCATATTGTTCCTGACCTTTCTGATCTGCCGGACCAGGAAGAAAAGGCGTTCCGGCGGCATTGTATTCGCGGGAAAGATCCTGCTTTGTATTCTGCCTATCGTGGGCCTTGTGGGAACCAATAATCTGAGCACGGCGGTGATCATCCTTGGCATCGCCATCCTGCTGATCTTCGTATCCAATCCCAAATACCTGCAGTTCGTCTGGATGGGGGTGCTGGGTATAGGTTTTGCGGGGATATTCTTAAGCCTGGAAAGTTACCGTCTGGAGCGGCTTGCCGTGTGGCGGGACCCGGAAGCTTATGACAAGGGCTTTCAGACCATTCAGGGGCTTTACGCCATAGGCAGCGGCGGAATATTCGGCACGGGGCTTGGCAGCAGCGTGCAGAAACTGGGATTCGTGCCGGAGGCTCAGAATGATATGATTTTTTCTATTATCTGCGAGGAACTGGGCCTTTTGGGGGCCATAGCCACCATAGCCATCTTTGCGCTCATGATCTGGCGTCTGCGCCATATCGCCATGCATGCGGCAGATTACGAAGGGCTGCTCATTGCAGGCGGCATCCTGATCCACATTGCCATACAGGTGATCTTAAATATTGCCGTTGTGACCAATACGATCCCCAATACAGGTATTACCCTTCCTTTTATCAGTTACGGCGGGACCTCGGTACTCTTTCTTCTGGGGGAGATGGGGCTGGCTCTGAGTGTCAGCAGGCAGTGTCGATAAAATGAACAGTAACGGAGAATTTGTCCGCTGCATATGATGATACATAAGAGGAAAAATGAGGTGCCAGGATTGGGAAATATTCATCTGACCGGTGGAACGTCTCTGGAGGGCAGCGTGGGGATACAAGGATCCAAAAACGCTGTCCTGCCTATGATGGCGGCTGCACTTTTGCATAAAGGGGTTACGACATTAACGAATTGTCCTCTGATCCGGGATGTGTTTTGTATGGTGGATATTTTGCGGTCACTGGGAGGTATGGTTACCTGGGAGGAGCATACCATGCATATAGACTGCAGTCATCTGAGACGGGGAAAGATTCCGGAGGAATATGCGGTGAGAATGCGCTCCTCCATCACCTGTATGGGAAGTCTGCTGGCCCGGATCGGCATGTGCGAGATGCCTTATCCGGGTGGCTGCATGATCGGACAGCGGCCTATTGATGTGCATCTGGATCTGTTCCGGCATATGGGGACCCAGATTGTGGAAAGGGAAGGCGTACTTTACAGTGTCTGTGGAAGATGCCATGGATTTACCTACAAATTTCCCAGGAGGAGCGTAGGTGCCACAGAAAACGGCGTGCTGGCAGCGGTGCTGTGCGATGGAGTGACGCGTCTGGAAAATTGTGCCACAGAGCCGGAGGTGGGCTGGATGTGCCGCTGCATCAACAGCATGGGCGGCAAAATAGAGGGGATCGGCTCGAAGATCCTGCAGATCACCGGCGTGCCAGGACTGCATGACACCACATTTGCCGTTCCGCCGGACCGTATCGTGGCGGGAACGTACCTGTGTGCAGGGGCTATTTCCAGAGGGAAAGTAGTGCTGGAGCCTGTTATTATGGAAGAAATGCAGGCAATCCTGGCTGTATATAAGAAAATGGGTGGACAATACGAAGGAAAGGGTGGTAAACTATTTACGAACAGTGCGCATGTGCATCTGGCTGTCCCATTTCTGGAGACAGCAGTATATCCGGGACTGCCAACTGATCTGCAGTCACCATTGCTTTCGGTATTGTCGGTGGCTTCCGGTGTGAGCATTTTGCGTGAGACTGTTTTTGAGAATCGTTTTCTGGCTGCGGAACAGCTGCAGAAAATGGGCGCCTGTATCCGGATCTATGACCGGGAGGCAAAAGTAACAGGAAAAGAGACATTGACAGGATGCGAGGTAGTGGCGCAGGAATTGCGGGGAGGCGCGGCGCTGGTGCTGGCAGGACTGGTGGCTTCCGGGGAGACAGTGATCCGGAATGCAGAATATATCGAACGGGGGTATGAGGACATCTGCAGGGATTTGGGAAACCTGGGTGCCAGAATACATAAGGAATAAGGTGATTATATGGGAACGACAACATTTGAAAAAAAGCTGGGGCGGCATCACAGAAAGATTATTCTGCTGGTGCTGGCTGCATTGCTTTTAATGGGAATATTTGTTTTTTTGTTTCTTTTTCGTGTGACAACGATCAACGTGACAGGAAATGTACATTATACGAATGAGGAAATCGAGGATATGGTACTGACCGGTCCTTTTGCACACAATACGCTGCTGGCCTCCATGTTTAAGAAACAGGTAAAGGTGGAAAACGTAGCATTTATGGATTCCATCAGTGTAGAAATGACAGACTGGAATACGCTGCGGCTGGATGTGTCGGAAAAGGCGGTCGTGGGGTGTGTGGTCTATGAGAATGCGTACTACTATTTTGACAAGGATGGGATCGTATTAGAAAAGACCGATATACCGGATGAGGAAACTGCTGCAGAAAGTACACCTGCTGCAGAGGATGATGCGGCGGATACCGATGCCACGGGCACAGACCCGAGTCAGGACGCATCCATGTCTGCCACGGACGGTGTGGGTGCGACAGGTGATTCCAAGGTCCTGGCACCACAGGTCGTGGAGGATGACGAGTCGGTGGCGGCAGTCACCCCGGTGGAAGATGAGACGTCAGAGACCGCCTCTGTAGTGCCGGAGGAGGCTGTGGAAAACTATGTTCCCATCGTGGAAGGGCTTGTTTTCGAGTCGGTGGCTGTGGGAAATGCACTGCCGGTGGCAGACAGCAGTGTGTTTAACACCATCAACAGTCTGACTAAGATGATCAACAAGAATAATATCCCACCGGATGTGGTGACCTTTGACGAGGAGAACAACCTGACTCTGACTTACGGCACAGTCCGTGTCGCACTGGGAGCAGATGAGAATCTGGAACGGAAACTTCAGGAATTATCTGCAATCCTGCCTCAGATGGATGGGTTGAGCGGCGTACTGCACCTGGAACATTTTGATGGTACACAAAATGGCGTCGTATTTGACAAAGATATTCAGTAAATTTAAAAAAAAG
>JAQUWF010000086.1 GCA_028692975.1 Lachnospiraceae bacterium | reverse complement strand
TTGACAGATGAAAATCTGTCTTATTTGTATGCTATAAATACAGAAAAGGCAGGAAAGCTGATTCGCTTTCCTGCCAGTTTTCTTTTCGAGCCATCCTGCTTACAATGTTAACTTAATGACATTGCGCAGTAACCCCACGAATTCTCTTCCCCTATTTACATCTCTTTCAAAAGCCCCTCAATGCCATCCTTCTCATAAATCCCCCGGTAATAATCCACCTCATCCTGGATCAGATCATCAATCACCTGCATCCCCAGAAGCTCCACCGGAGCATTATCATCCGTCATGAGATAATCCCCAGCCTCATAAGCCACCAGTTCCCCGGAAACCTCCTGCATCATCTGCGAAAGATCCGCATGGTCAATCCCAGTAATATTCTGCTTCATCCGCTCAATCATCTGGGGCGAATTCGAAGCAAACAACTCCCGGTTGGTCGACCGTGCCACGTCCACCGTGTACACATCAGAAAATACTGTAGAAATCGTATCCGCCAGATACTGATTAATATTTCCTTCCTCCGTGCCCCGCATATTCATATTCACCACCATGACGCCGTCCTCGGTCAAATGCTCCCGCACCTGGGTAAAAAATTCCGCCGAAGACATCTGAAAAGGAATGGTAATATCCTGATAAGCATCCACCATAATCACATCATACTTCTTATCAACCGCATTAAGGTAAGCACGTCCATCATATGTGGTCACCTTCACGTCCTCCGGCAGTTCAAAATACTGCTCCGCCAGATCCGTGATCTTCCCGTCGATCTCCACGCCTTCCATAGTCATATTGTCATAATACCGCTCACACTGGGTGGCAAACGTTCCCGTGCCCATGCCCAGAATCAGCACGTCCAGATTATCCTTCTCATTGACCCCTGCCATAAGCGGCGCCGCCATAGCATAATCATAATACATGCCCGTCAGGGACTTCTCCTTTTCCAGCACCGACTGCACGCCAAAGAGCACATTCGTCGAAAGCAGCACCTGATGGTCATCCTCCTTCACCTGCAGGTAATTATAAACAGATTCCCCTTCGTAGGTCAGATTATTTTCCCAGAAAGCAAAGCTGCCTGAATGCCCGAAAACACAGCATACCAGAAACAAAATCACCCCAACCACAACCTTGGTACTCCTGGTCTTGGTGGTAATAAAATAAACCAACGCCAGAACCAGCAGAATACCAGCGAAAATCAAAAACGTTATAGAAGTTCCCACCGCCGGAATCGTCACAAAGGTAGGCAGAAACGTTCCAAGAATACTACCGATGGTATTAAATGCCCCCAGCGTGCCAACGGTCTTGCCACTGTCATCCAGGCTGTCCACCGTATATTTTACCAGAGACGGCGTCACCGTTCCCAGCAGAAACAACGGGAAAACAAAAATCACCATACAGGCAAAGAAAGCCGCCCATATAAGGAAATTATTACTCACAGAGAAAATCAACAGCCCTGATATCCCCAGAATAATGTACTTTCCAACCACCGGAATCGCTGCGATCCAGATAGCCGCGATGATCATTCTTCCATATAATTTATCCGGATTTGGATCCTTATCTGCGGAGCGCCCGCCGTAAATATTCCCCAATGCCATGGCGATCATGATCGTTCCGATAATAATCGTCCACACGATCTGAGAAGAACTGAAATACGGTGCAAGCAGCCTGCTGGCCCCTAATTCCACCGCCATGACCGACATCCCGGCGAAAAACTCCGTCATGTATAAATAGATTTTGTTGGATAAAATGCTTTTCTTTTTCATAAATTCCTGCCTTTTCTAAATAGTTTTGACACGCCTCCTTTATTATAAGGTAAACTTTGCTTTATTTCAACGCATTCCAAAAAACAGTCCCTTTATCAGTTTACATAACGCCCTGCATGGACTCCTGCAAAGCTATGGTAGCCCCTTTGATCTCTCCAGCCTGTCTGTCATCAATCTTATCCATCTTCGTCTTCTGCACCAGTTTCTGCAGCGTAGCCAGATTTCCCTTGATCAGATTCCGGGCATTCTTGTCCATAGTCTTCTTGGCTTCCTTATCCTTCAGTCCTTCATTCACCTGGAAGATCAACTGCTGGGCATCATTATAAATATCCAGATTCTCCTGCTTGCGGCTGTCCTCGGACTCATACTGAGCCGCATCCGCCATAGCCTTCTGGATCTCATCTTCCGACATATTCGAACTTGATGTAATGGTGATCTGCTGTTGTCTGCCTGTTCCGATATCCCTTGCAGACACATTCACAATACCATTGGCATCGATATCGAAGGTAACCTCGATCTGTGGCGTTCCCGCCATGGCGCGCTTGATGCCGCTAAGACGGAACTCGCCCAAAAGTTTATTATCTCTGGTAAATCTACGTTCACCCTGATACACCTTGATATCTACCGCCGTCTGGAAATTCGCCGCCGTAGAAAATACCTGGCTGTGCTTTGCCGGAATCGTGGTATTTCTTGGAATCAATACACTGGACACGCCGCCAACCGTCTCGATAGACAGAGACAGAGGCGTAACATCCATCAATATAATCTCAGCCGCCGCACTTCCTGTGATCAGTCCTGTGCCACCGCCCAGTTTTTCCGCCTGTATAGCCGCACCCAATGCGACACATTCGTCCGGATTCAATGACTTGGTCGGCTCCTTGCCCAGCATCTGGCGTACCTTCTCCTGGATCGCCGGCATTCTGGTCGAACCGCCGACTAACAGGACTTTATCCAACTGAGATGCAGTCAAGTGCGCATCCGCCAATGCCTGATTCACCGCCACCATAGACCGGTCCACCAGATCTGCGGTCCATTTCTGGAAATCAGCTCTCGTGATGGTCATCTGTAAATGCTTTGGCTCGTTCCGCTTGTCCACGGCAATAAATGGGAGATTCATCTCTGCCTGTACTGCTGCAGACAGTTCCATCTTGATCTTGGCCGCCTCTTCCTTCACGCGCTGCATAGCCGTAAAGTCCTTTTCCAGATTGATTTTCTCCTGCTTTTTGAATGACTTGATCACTTCCTGGGCAATACGCTGGTCAAAATCATCGCCGCCCAGACGGTTATCCCCATTGGTAGACAATACTTCGATAAGATTATCCCCTATTTCAATAATGGATACGTCAAAGGTGCCACCGCCAAAATCATATACCATAATCTTCTGAGCTTCGCCGTGGTCCATACCATAAGCCAGTGCCGCTGAGGTAGGCTCATTAATGATACGCAGTACATTCAGTCCCGCAATACGTCCCGCATCCTTGGTGGCCTGTCTCTGTGCATCGTTGAAATATGCTGGAACCGTAATAACCGCATCCGTCACCTGCTCACCCAGATATTTTTCCGCATCACCTTTTAATTTGCGCAGGATCATGGCTGAAATCTCCTGAGCCTTATATATCTTTCCATCAATACGTACAGAAAAATCAGTACCCATATGTCTTTTTACAGAGGCAACGGTTCTGGATGGATTGGCTGCGTACTGCCTTTTCGCGCTCTCTCCCACCAGACGTTCCCCGTCCTTTTTGAATGCTACCATAGATGGTGTGGTCCTCACACCCTCCGCGTTGGCGATAACCGTAGCTTTACCGCCTTCCATTACAGCCACACAGCTGTTCGTTGTTCCCAAATCGATGCCTATCGCTTTACCCATTTCTTTTCTCTCCATTTTCATTTTCATAATAATCTTTATCATACCACATGTTGCTATTTTACTCATCTAATATGTTCGTATTATGTCCAAATCATAAAAATATCATAAATTGCATAAACTTTCCATATTATAGCAACAATTCAACACTCTTTTCCGCACACAGTTTCATCACATTTTTATCACTGCATTGTCACAAAGTCTTTTTATACTGATTGAGATGCGGGTTCAAAGACCCGCAACTAATCGTATCATAGGAGGTATGAAATTGATAGAAGTAAAGCATCTTGTGAAAAAATACGGAAATCATCTGGCCGTAGACGACCTGTCCTTCACCATTGAGCCTGGTCAGATCTATGGATTTCTGGGGCCAAACGGTGCCGGCAAATCGACGACCATGAATATCATGACTGGATATCTTGGAGCCACAGAAGGCCAGGTTCTGATCAATGGGCATGATATTCTGGAAGAGCCTGAGGCAGCAAAGGCCTGTGTGGGCTATCTTCCAGAGCAACCGCCCTTGTATCTTGACATGACCACCAGAGAATATCTGGAATTTGTAGCCGGACTGAAGAAAATCAAAAAAGCTGAACGGGAAAAAGAAATACAAAAGGTTCTGGATCTTGTAAAACTGACGGACATGCAGCACCGCCTTATCAAAAATCTTTCCAAAGGTTACCGGCAGAGGGTCGGATTGGCTCAGGCGGTACTGGGCTTCCCGGAAATTATTATTCTGGATGAGCCTACCGTTGGACTGGACCCCAAGCAGATTATCGAGATTCGCGAGCTGATCCGTGATCTGGCAGAAAAGCATACCGTCATTCTCAGTTCCCATATCCTGGCGGAAGTGCAGGAAATCTGCGATTATATCATGATTATTTCCCACGGGAAACTGGTGGCAAGCGATACACCTGATAATCTGGAACAACTGGTGCAGGGTGCCGAGACTTTGCGTATTACCGCCAAAGCAGGCAAGGAAACAACCGCGACCCTCCTCTCCAAAGTAGATGGCATCACCTCCGTAGATTACCTGGCGGGAGACGGCAAGACTACATCCGTTTGCATCACCGCGCCGCAAAGTGATACCTTATGCGAGGATCTTTTCTTTGCCTTCGCCGACGCCCGCTGTGCATTGACACAGTTAACCACAACGCGCATATCTCTGGAAGATGTATTCCTGGAACTGACCCAGCAGGACGCACCTGCCGAAGCAGATGATTCGGAAAATGCAGATACTTCAGATGCTGAAAACATATCGGCAAATATCGATGAAAAAACGAGCGACTACGTATCGTCAGATTTCGATGTATCAAAGGATAGCATGGATTTGGCAGCAGACACTGAGGAGGTGGACGAAAATGAAAGCAATATTTAAACGTGAATTGCAGTCCTATTTTACTTCCATGATCGGCTGCGTATTCGTGGCATTTATGGTGGCAATCACCGGCGTATATTTCATGGTATACAATCTGAATTACGGATACCCATATTTTTCCTATACATTACAGGGGATTGTGTTTGTTTTTCTCATTGCCATTCCCATACTGACCATGCGGTGCTTCTCCGAAGAACGCAAAAACAAGACCGATCAGCTGCTGCTGACTTCTCAGGTAAAAATTTATGAAGTAGTCCTTGGGAAATTTTTCTCCATGGCAGCCGTTTTCCTGATTCCGGTCCTGATCTACTGCTTCTTCCCATTGATCATCAAACTGCAGGGCGAGGCGCATTTTTTGGTGGATTACTCCAGCATACTGGCCTTCTTCCTTTTGGGCTGCGTATACATTTCCATCGGCATGTTCCTTTCAGCACTGACCGAAAGCCAGATCATCGCAGCCATCAGTACCTTTGGTGTCCTGTTGATACTCTATCTGGCTAATGGGCTGACCAACTTCCTGCCAACCACCGCTATAGGTAATCTGATCGGGTTGATTTTCATATTGACCGTTATCGTTTTGATCATATTCCGCATAACAAAGAACTGGTTTCTCAGTGTGGTACTGGAATGCGCAGGCATCGCAGCCGCATTGATTACTTACCTGGTGAAATCATCTCTGTTCGAGAGCCTGTTATCTAACTGGCTGGGCAAATTATATCTGACCTCAGTTTTGGATAATTTCTCTACCAATTACTTATTTGATATCAGCGGACTGGTTTATTATTTGTCTGTGATCTTTGTATTTGTATTTTTGACTATTCAGACCCTGCAGAAAAGACGCTGGAGTTAGGAGGAAACTTACGTGAATAAAATAAAAACATTATTCAAAAGCAAAGATTCCAAAAAAGGCAGCTACAGCGTTATGCTCACAGCCATTGTCATTGGAATCGTCATCGTCGTCAACCTGATCTTGGGCACCCTGCCCTCCGGTGTACGACAATTAGATATGAGCAGTACCAACATTTATGATATTTCAGACACCAGCACAACACTTCTGGACAGTCTGGATAAGGATATTACCTTTACGCTTGTGGCTACCACAGACAGCGTGGACGAGCGCATTACCCGCTTCGTGGATAAATACGCAGACCTGTCCAGCCACATTACCGTGGACAGCATCGATCCGGTGCTGCACCCTTCCGCATTGACGGATCTGGACACGGAAAAAGACACGCTGGTGGTATCCTGTGCGGATACAGGCAAATCAACCAGCATTCCCTTCACCGATATTATTCAATATGATGAAATGAGTTATTACTACTATGGAACAGAGACAGAAACTGCATTCGACGGAGAGGGCCAGCTGACCAGTGCGGTGAATTATGTTTCATCCGATACCGACAATATGGTATACACCACCAGCGGTCATGGGGAATCTTCTTTCTCTAGCACGCTCAGTGATCTCATGACCAAGGCCAATATTACGGTAAATGACCTGAATCTGCTCACGACTACGGAGATACCGGAAGACTGTGGCGCACTGATCATGAATGCACCTACTTCCGATATTACCGCGGACGAGGCAACGCTTCTGACCTCTTATCTGGCCGATGGCGGCAAGGTGATCCTGCTCACAGGCAAGGCTGAGGATGCCACACCCAATCTGGAATCTGTGCTCAATACGTATGGACTGCAGACAGCGGATGGTTATATCTACGACAGTTCTCGCTGCTACCAGGGAAATGCTTATGCTATTATCCCGACACTTTCACTGGTTGACAACATGAGTGACGGCATGACCTCTGACTCCGTGCTTCTTTACGGTGCAGCAGGTATGACGGAGATTGACCCGGCCCGTGACACCATTGCAGTGACATCCTTTATGAACTCTTCTGCTTCTTCCGCAGCGGTTGTGGATGATAGCAATTATACAGAAGGTTCTTATATCCTGGGTGCAGTGGCAACAGAAGAAATTGCTTCGGATGAGGATACAGACAGCAGCGCAGACAGTGCGGATGCCACCGCGGAAGACGCGGACGCAGCCGACACTTCTGATACGACAGAAGATACCACAGACACCGCCGAAGAGACCAGCCGCCTGACCGTAGTCTCCGGCTACACGCTCATCGACTCCAGCATCACGGATTCCTTCAGTTCATTAGGCAACCTGACACTGTTCATGAATCTGGTGACCGCAAACTTCGATAATACGACCAACGTTTCCATCCCAACCAAGAGTCTGGAAGTCACCTACAATACCGTAAGCAATCCGGGACCGTTCAGCCTGCTGCTGATCATCGGCATTCCGGTCTGCATCCTCATCGCAGGCTTTGTGATTTGGATGCGACGCAGAAAGGCCTAGGTGGGCATATGAAGAAAAACAAATCTTTACTGCTTCTTCTTGCACTGCTGGTGGTACTGGGAGGATGCTATTTCGGCATCACCCGGTACCAGACTTACAAAGCTGATCAGGAAAGTGCCGCCGAGGAAGCGGAGGCTGAGGCAAACGAAATCAAGTATACCAGTTTTGATTCTGTCACATCGATAAAGACCAATGTGTCTGGTGAAGAGCTTTCCTTTTCATTAAAGGATGACAGTTGGGTGTACGATGGTGATAATGATTTCCCGCTGACCCAGAGTTACCTCACCACCATGGCCAACGATCTGTGCTACTCTGTGGCAACCAGAGAACTGGAAAATCCAGATGCATTATCTGACTATGGTCTGGAGACACCACAGTACACCATCACTGCCAGCGATGGGACCACCACCACGAACCTGCATATCGGCAATGCCACGGACGACGGATATTACATGACCGTGGATGATACAGGAAAGGTCTACACCATAGGTTCCACGCTTATCACGGATACGGGGTATGCCCTGGACGATATGATCACCCTGGATACGTTCCCTGGATTTACCAGCAGTAATGTGACGAAGGTAGATATCCTCAGGGCGGATGGCGGTGAGACGCTCTATACGGCGGAGGATAATGCAGAAGATATTACCGCTATCGCCGGAGGGCTTGGTGCCTTCGAATGCACCGATTATGCCGGATATTTCGGAGATAATACAGATCTGACCCAGTACGGACTGGATGATGGTACCGCGACAGTGGTCCAGATCACCTATACAAAATCCAGTGATACGACCGACAGCACCGCTGATGCAGACTCAGAGGATACGGATACGTCAGACAGTTCCGATGACACATCGACCGAAAGCAATACGACTACAACGACAGAAGATTACACCATGTATATAGGCAATCTGGACGACACAGGCGAAAACTATTATGTACGCCTACAGGATTCCCAGTTGATTTACCGTGGCAGTGTAGAAATCGTCAACAATATTCTGAATCAGTAACCTTTTACTTCATCCAAAAGCCCCGATGCTCACATGAATGCTTGTGAACATCGGGGCTTTTCTTTTTACTCCACAATTAGCTACTATAAATCAATAAAATACGGGCTGGAAACCAATTAGTTGCTCTGCGCCTGTACTTTTAGCAATTTTATACGGTCCGGAAACCAATAATTGACCATGAGACCGTACTGTTAGCGATTTTATACGGTCCGAAAATCAATAATTGACCATGGGACCGTACTGTTAGCGATTTTATACGGTCCGAAAACCAATAATTGACCATGAGACCGTACTGTTAGCGATTTTATACGGTCTGGAAACTAATTGTTGACCATGAGACCGTACTGTTAGCGATATTATACGGTCTGGAAACCAATTATTGACCACGGGACCGTACTGTTAGCAATTTTATACGGTCCGAAAACCAATAATTGACCATGGGACCGTACTGTTAGCAATTTTATACGGTCCGGAAATCAATAATTGACCATGGGACCGTACTGTTAGCGGTTTTATACGGTCCGAAAACCAATTATTGACCATGGGACCGTACTGTTAGCGATTTTATACGGTCTGAAAACCAATTATTGACCATGAGACCGTACTGTTAGCGATTTTATACGGTCTGGAAACCAATTATTGACCATGGAACCGTATTACTAGTGGCGGGTTACGGTTTGAATATCAAAAGGAGGTCACAAATCCGTACATCCGGTAATAGGAATACTCTTATTACTAAAATAGCCGGGACAAAAGCCCCGGCTTATCAGATAATTAGTATTAACCTTCTATCGCAATGAATTTATTCTGCTCCACTGCTGCCTTATCCTCTTTCGGTACGATCAGCCTCAGGATTCCGTCCTCGAATTTCGCATGGATGTCATTCTGGGTAATACTCTCGCCCACGTAGAAGCTGCGGCTCATGGAACCTGCGTAGCGTTCACGGCGGATATACTTGCCTGTCTTTTCATCCTTCGCGTCCTTATCCAGCCCCTTGGCAGCGCTGATGGTCAAATAACCATTCTCCAGTTTCGCATTAACCTCTTCTTTCTTAAATCCCGGCAGATCAATGTCTAATTCATAGCCCTGATCATTCTCTTTTACATCGGTCTTCATCATATTGTCCGCATGTTTTCCATACAATCTCTTGTCAATCTGCGGAAAAGAAAAGTCCATCCAATCATCAAATAAATTTTCTCCAAAAATACTAGGCATCAACATAAGTCATTCCTCCTTCTACATTACAACTATGTTTTCCTACACTTTTACTTCTGGAACTTCCGAGGAGATTTTCTTATTTCTCCTCTTCTTTTGTTCTACCTGTGTTATAACACATGTTGTTAGCAATGTCAATAGGTGAGTGCTAATTTTTTAAATATCTTTTAATTTAAAAGAGCACCGAAAACACAACTCTTACGAATCGCATTTCCAATGCCCTTATTTTTTTGAAACAATTTTTTATGCTTCTGTTGTTTCTGCTTCTGCTTCTTCTGGCTCTGCGGCTTTTTCCTCAGCGTGAACAGCGGAAACGGTAACTACTGCTGCTTCCAGATCAGTCAGCAGGCCGATCTCTGTATTCTTGGCCATGTCCAGATCTTTTACGCGAATCGTGTCGCCGACTTTCATCTCTGAAACATCTATCTGTACTTTGTCGAACAGATCCTTTGGCAGTGCTTTATACGCAATCTCCTTCAGATTTTCCTGAAGAACCCCCTCGACTACCTTGTCATAACCTACGATAACAATCTCAGCTACAGACTGAACTTTCTCGTCGCTGACAAGCGCCTGAAAATCTATCTCATCATAATGACCCAGCTGTGAATTAAACTCCACATCCTTGATCAGCACATCGTAAGACTCACCTTCCACATCCAGCATGATCTGGCTGCCTTTGTTGTTTGTCTTCATAAGACGTGCAACATCTGTTTTTGTCATCTTTACCGGAATAGAACCTTCCAGTTTCTTGCCGAACAGATTGCCGGTGACATAACCCTCTCTTCTTAATTTTTTTGCTTTGACATCCATGCTTCTTTTCTCAGCTTTTAAAGTATTCATTTGTCTTTTCCTCCTAAAAGTCTGATACTTAGCAGCCTTCTACGAGAGGTTTTGTTAAGTATATTGTTTTTTGTTACATTTTTATTATAACAACTATAGCAAAAAAAGATTAACCAAACTTCATTCTTTTTGAGTAGTAAACACCGACACTTTTCTTCTTGACATTTTCCAGAAACAGGTATATGCTCTTTGCATACCGATAGTATGTATAAAGGAGTGATAAAATGTCACGAAACAAATACCCGGAAGAAACGATCCAGTTGATCCTGGATGTGGCACAGAAACTTTTTCTTACCAAAGGCTACGAGAACACTTCCATACAGGATATCATAAACGGCCTTGGGGGTCTGTCCAAGGGTGCAGTGTACCACCATTTCAAGTCCAAGGAAGATATCTTTGACGCAGTGGGTACCCGTTATAATGCAGAAGTCATCGAACAGCTTCGCCTGATCGTAGATGACCGCAGGCTATCCGGCTATGGGAAATTGCAGAAGATGTTCCAGCTCTCCCTGTCCACTTCCGACCGGGATATCATGTTTACGGTTACCCCGAATATGCTGGATAATCCCAAACTGCTTGCCATGCAGATCCGGGAGATTTTCTATGATGTGGTGCCTTACTATATTCAGCCGGTTATCGAGGAAGGCATCCGGGACGGCTCTATTGTGACGGAATACCCAAAGGAATTGGCCGAAGTGATCACGCTGCTTGCCAATATCTGGCTGAATCCCCTGATTATAGAGGCCGATGCCGAATCCATGGAACGCAGAGTGCGCTTCTTTAATTCTATTCTGCGCGCTGCCGGTATCAATCTGTTGGATGAGCAGATGCTGGATTCCTACAAGCGTTTCTGTGCACTTTCCGAAAAGAGCAAACAGACAAATACGTAACTTACACAAATAACTGCCCTGCATGGGCAATTATTTTCGCCATTATACATACCAACGGTCGGTATCATTCCCAGAAGGAGGATTATAAATGAAGACAAAATTGTTTAAGAAAGATTTTACCATGGTTATCATTGGACAGATTATTTCCCTGTTCGGCAATAATATCCTGCGCTACGCTCTGCCCCTGTATCTGCTGAATGTGACACACTCAGCCGCACTTTACGGGATCGTACAGGCGATGGCCTTTGTGCCTATGCTGCTCTTTTCTCCCATCGGCGGCATCTTCGCAGACCGTGTGAACAAACGCCACATCATGGTGTGCCTAGATTTTAGCACTGCCATACTTATACTTTTCTACACCCTGACCTACCAGCATTTAAATCTGGTGGCGCTGCTTATCGTTGTACTCATGATCTTGTATGGTATCCAGGGGGCTTACCAGCCAACCGTCCAGGCATCCCTCCCGGCTCTGGTGACCTCAGACCAGCTCATGACTGGAAATGCCCTGATCAATATGGTCAGTTCCCTGTCCGGCATCCTCGGCCCTGTACTGGGTGGTGTGATTTTTGGTTTCTGGGGTCTTGGGCCCATACTTATACTGAGCATCATCTGTTTTACTTTTTCCGCTATTATGGAAATCTTTATCCACATTCCTTTTGAAAAGAGAGTCCCTGAAAAAGGTATTCTTTCTATTGTAAAGAGTGATATGAAAGAGAGCTATCATTTTATCCACAGAGAACACGCGGAGATCGGCCACATTGCATTGCTCCTTACCGCCGTCAATATGGTGTTTTCCGCCCTGATCATCATCGGCCTGCCTATTATCGTCAATGAACATCTGGGCTTTGACCAGAGTCTTGGCAATCAGATGTACGGCTACGCGGAAGGCGCCCTGGCTGTAGGCGGCCTGACAGGCGCGCTGCTCTCCGGTGTGATTGGAAAAAAACTGGACATTAGAAAATCCGGGATTTTTATTCTGCTTTGTACTGTGCCCTTAATCCCCATGGGGCTTGCACTTTTGATTCCCATGAATCACTTTGTAGCTTATTTTATCCTTGTGATCTCCTGCCTGTTCATGATGATCCTGTCCACGATCCTCAGCATCGAACTGATCACCTACGTCCAGCGGAGGACGCCCTCCTCCCTGCTCGGCAAAGTCATGGCCCTGCTCACCTGTCTGGTCATGTGCGGAAACCCTCTGGGTCAGGTGCTCTACGGCCTGCTCTTCGAAAAGTTTTCCGGCTGCATTTACTACATCTTCTTTGGAGCATTTCTGATCTGCCTCGTGCTGTGGCGAATGTCCAATAAAATATTCAAAAGCCTGGAGAGTTAATCCAGGCTTTTTTCGTGTCAGTTTTACATTCCCAACTCCTACAAGATATTATTGCTTTTTCCCTTTTTGTTCTAATTGCTTAATATTATCCAGATAATTTTTCTGTACCTGCTCAAATAAACGACTCTTTTTCAATCCGTTTGATTTAGCACGAGGATACCAGACGAATAGAGAGCTTTGCACTTTCCACAAAAATCTAGGCCAGTTAGGAGAAATAAACAAGTCTTCCCCTCCTTGTCTGGTCAGAATATTGAAAGAAAGCTGTTTAATTGCATTTCCTATGTTTTTATTTGGGCCATGCCCCAGCGGAATATCTTTTAGAAAAGGGAGCATTTCACCTGCTCCAATGCCAATACCCTGTCCCCATATTAAGTGATTGATAGCACACCAACTTTTTATCTGCTTTACTGCAATATGATTTTGTTTGCCCTCAAAAAAGCCATTATTAACAACACAATACACCATAATATTCTGACTGGGAAATTGCCGCTTTTCAAGTCCTATGAGCAATCTCAACAAATTAGATGGGATACTATCGACATATAAAGGGAATGCAAAAATGATTGTATCGCTACATATAATTCCACTAAGTTGTCCCTCGTTCAAAGCAGTAGTATTTGTATTAAAAACTTCAATCGAATTGTTTTTACTGATCAAGGGAGTAAGATATTCTACGATTAACTCCGATGTGCTTTTCCCCAATTTAGGACTGCCATTAATTATGCTGATTTTCATTGTATTTGTACTCCTTTAAGCTATCTGATTAAAAGATTGGTAAAAAAGCACTTTACAAGAGGTTGCGTGAAGATTGATAGCATTTGCTTTTACCAAGCTGTGTGCTATGTCCATTTCTTGTGAGGTAATGTTTTCACCATAAAAATGCACAACAAGTTGAAATGTATTTTTGTATCGTTGTTTGTGATGTGTTTCGTTTTTCTCTATTTTAAAAAATGGAAGAAGAAAAGGAATACTTCTGTCCAAAATATTTTTAACAAAGGGGCTATACCCACCATAATAGCATTTGCTAATAATGATTACAGTTTCAGCTTGTGACAAAATCCATCCCATGTTTTCGTAGCCGTCTTTTAACACACATGTGCCTGGTGTTTTTATCCAACAGCCAAAACAGCCAATGCAATTTTTGATAGACCCCTTTTCAGAAACAAGAACGGTATCTTTGCCAATTTGGGGGAATATCGTTTGCAATTCTGTGTTTTCTAAATCATGTATAATTACTGTCATTTCTATTCTCCATTTTTTAGCAGGGCATAGCAATAGCCTTAATTATGTCTTCAATCTTTGCTTCCCAATTATCGGTATACTCAACATTTTGCATTGTCACAATCGCAGATAATCCTTGAACTAACGCCCACATTGCAATGACCTTATCCTGTATAACCGACTCGGGCATATTCGTCTTGCCGAATATTTGCATTGCAGCTTTTTTCAAGATGTCAAGAGGTTGATTTTCACCAGAACTTCCCAGAGACAAATTGATTTTAATATTTTTTCGTGAGAACAAAAAATCATAGTACAGAGGATGTTTATAGAAAAACATCACATACGCTTTTCCCAACATCATCAGTAGTGAAGGACTGTCCAAATTCTCTTGTATAGCCGTTTCTAAAGTATTAATAAACATATCCATAATGTGTTGTTGGATTGCAGCTATAAATTCATCCTTGCTTTGAAAATGGGCATATGGAGCGGCATTGCTGACACCGCACTTCATAGCAACTTTTCGTAGAGATAATTTATCCTCGCCATATTCTCCGATTAATTCAATACCCGTTTCAATCAATGAATGGCGTAAATCTCCGTGGTGATAAGGTTTTGTTTCCATTTATGTTCCTCCAATCTTTACGCTGATAAGATTGTAGCACAAAATCTTATCGGTGTAAAGATTTATCAAAAAAGACAAAGTTCGATGGCTTATCACTCCATCTGTACCTTGTCTTTTTTCCTAGTCCCAAAACAACATTAAAAAATGCTCCATTATACTTTTGTGTTATGCACCCCACCCCTGCATATGTTCTCTCGCATAGACGAAGTTCCTGTAAACACCCTTGGCATTCACCAGTTTCTCATGGGTTCCACTCTGCACGATCCGGCCATCTTCTATAACCAGAATATGATCCGCATTTGCAATGGTATTCAGCCTGTGTGCGATGACCAGCAGGGTCTTGCCCTTGCACAGTTCGGAGATGGCCTCCTGGATATAGCTTTCATTATCTACATCCACGCTGGCAGTGGCCTCGTCAAGTATGACTATGGGCGCGTCCTTTAGGATGCACCGTGCGATGGAGATACGCTGTTTCTCACCGCCGGAAAGAGACGAACCGCCCTCACCGATCATTGTCTGGAAGCCGTCCGGCAGATTGCGGATAAAGTCATAGCATCTGGCTTTTTTAGCCGCCTCCATGACCTCCGCTTCTGTGGCGTCCGGTCTTCCCAGGATAATGTTGTTGTAGATGGTGTCCTCAAACAGATACACCCTCTGAAATACCATACTGATCTGATCCATGAGTTCCGCCAAAGGAATCTCCCTGATATTCACGCCACGGATCTTCACCTCCCCGCCCGTCACATCCCAAAATCTGGTCAGCAGGTTCGCCACCGTACTTTTTCCCCCGCCGGATCTGCCTACCAGCGCAGTCATGGTGTTTCTGTCTATGTCAAAATTAATGTGATGCAGCACCTGTTTTTTCCCGTAGGCAAAGTCCACATTGGAAAACTCAATTTCTTTTTTGTGGGAT
>JAQUWF010000085.1 GCA_028692975.1 Lachnospiraceae bacterium | reverse complement strand
GACTACGAGAGTGTGCGGTCAGGCTGATAAGAATGTGCAGTTACAGGCAAGACCGCGCGGTCTGATAGGTGTCAGACGGGATTTTAATTTGCTGTTGCACCCGATTGTAATTCGCCGTCTGACACAATATGTGATGATGATAAAGTAGTATGTGTCCAAATTGAAAGTATACTTTTAGATTATTCTAAAGGCGCTTGCCTTAAACTGGAGCCTTATGTGTTTTATAGCGGAGAGTCGCTGCTAAATTATTTGACTCAAGGTAATGCTGTTGATCTTATTTTTCTTGATATTGAATTGGGGCGAATCAATGGGGTTGAAGTTGGAAGGCAAATAAGAAAGGTGCTTAAAAACTTTAACTGCCAAATAGTATATATTTCCGGAAGTGACAGTTATGACAGGCAATTGTTTGATGTTCAGCCATTACATTTTATTTCAAAACCAATAAAAGATTCTGTGGTAATTGATGACTTGAAATTGTATATGGAGCGAGCTAATAAAGTCGAGGCTTTCTTTAACTATCAAAAAGGACATGATACATATAAAATTGCGATTAGAGAAATTATATATTTTGAAAGTTTAAATCGTGAAATTAAAATGATAACAACGAAGGGTGATATATTGTTTTATGCAAATTTGCAGGAAGTAGCGACTTATATGGCAAAGCATCAATTTATACAAATACACCGATCATATTTAATTAACTATAACCATGCTAACATTTTGCGTTATTCCGAAGTGGTCATGTCAAATGGAGAGGTATTACCCATAAGCAGAACCAAACGTCAGGAATTACGCAATTTACAAATAAATGAAGCATAGGAGATTTTAATGTGATGGATTACCGGATGATATATATTATTGGAAATCTATTTATGGCATATGTGATTTATAAATACGTAAATATTTTCTATTCCGAATGTAGAGTGAGGGCATTTGCCGAATGTATAAGCTATTTTGGATATTTTGTAATAATTACATTAATTCACATGTTTTTAAAAGTGCCATTGCTTGTTTTTTTGAGCAATATTCTCTTGGTTGCAATGCTTTCTTTAATGTACGACGAGGGAATAAAAAAGGCGATTCTTTCCTCTGTATTGATTTGCTTCTCTCTAACGTGTGTTGAAACGGTTATCGCTTATATGACCCATTTCATTAAACTTAATCCGATGGTGCCTTTTGAATACAACTCTGCTTTTGGTGTTGTAGTAATAAGAATTGTGTCTTACATTTTTGTTGTTGCAATAGAGGGATTTAAGAATATAAAAGGTGGTCAACATCTACCCAATATGTACTGGGTATGTCTTCTGACGGTGCCAACAGGAACGATTGTAATGCTGTTTACTGTTTTTGCGAGCGGTTCTACCAAACAAGTTATGATAATCGTTTGCATTGTAATTGCATTAGGCATCAACCTTTTCACCTTTTATCTCTACAATAAAATTTCGGCATTACTTGTTTTTCAAATGAACAAACGCATTGTAGAAGAACAAAGTCGTTACTATGAATATCAAGTACAAATAATGGAATCTACTCTTAAAAATATGCATATGCTGCGGCATGATTTAAAAAACAAATTATCTCCACTATATGGTTTGGCTCTAACTGGGAAATCAGAGGAATTGGCTGTACAGATAGCAGAACTAACGGATATTTGTAGCATAAATAATGAATATTCAAAATCAGGCAATAGCACAGTGGACAGCATCATCAATTTCAAATTGCAGCAAGCTAAAAAAGAGGACATTGTAATTTCTACAGATATTTTCATCCCAGATGACTTGAGTATGTCGACTTTTGATATTGCTGTAATCCTTGGAAACCTATTGGATAATGCGTTAGAAGCAGTAGTAAAGTCCCCTGATCGTTGGATTGATATCAAAATGAAATATACAAAAGGTCGGTTGATACTTGAAATTAATAATTCCTATGATGGAATTGTTAAAACAGTAGCAAATCGTTATCTTTCACGAAAAGAAGATAGAATAAACCACGGGATAGGAATACAAAGTGTTCAAATGGTTTTGGAAAAATACGATGGTGTTATGCAAATAACTCATGAAAAAAAGAAATTTAAAGTCAAGTTATTGATGTATTTATAAGGGTGGAGTTAGGAGGAATTAATGGAATATTTAGCAAATAAATTGACGAATCAACTTGCAAAGTGGCAAATTGTTAAGGAAGAAGATAAAGAATTATATGCCTATGGATTTTGGCAAGGGGCAGTATTTATTTTAAATATCATTACAGTTGTTGTAGCAGGTGTATTTTTTCAGATGTTGTGGCAAAGTCTTATTTTTATGGTGGCATATGGTTTGATACGGTCAATGGCGGGTGGCTATCATGCTAGAACACAACGAAGTTGTTACATATTATCCATTGCACTAATTGTAAGTGTTCTTGCCATCTTAAAGTGGGTTTCATGGAGTGTGCTAGCGTGTTTGATACTTCTTGCATCATCTGTGTGTAGTGTTTTTTTGTGGGCGCCTGTTGAAGATAGGAATAAGCCGTTAGATGAAATAGAGCAATACGTTTATAAGAAGCGTTCTCGTATAATTGCAGTTTTTCTCTTTGTTACAGCGATTTTATTTATTACAATAAATCAAGTTGAAATTGCAAGCTGTATTTCTGTTTCAGTCGCAGCTTCGGCAATAATGCTGATTTTTGGAAAGATTTCAAATTATACTTATAATCAAGGTTAATGTGTAAGTGGGATAAAAAAGAACTCACGCATGAGTTTCTCCGGATTTTCTTGATACTATCTCAAGTTTCGAAGCAAAATCGGCGCAGCCCTTGTAAACAATGGGCTTTCCGAAATCGTCCAGCGTGTCAATATCTGATCTGCCAATGTCGAAGTAATAGTTCCTACAGTCAAAATAGGTTACGGAAAGCTTCCTTGCACAAATCTTGTCGGAATGGTCGTAAATCCATTTCTGAAGTGCCTCATTATTCTCACATATGATATCTAATGCATGGTAGGCATCGTCGAGCGAAAAGTCTGTGAAATCTTCAAAGAAGAAATCCTGATGATCGTAGGTTCCTTTTTTGGAAGCCGGACAAAGAATGCGAGAGAAAACGAGAAGCCTGAAAATCTGATCCACACTAAATTGAATGGAGAGATTTCTGGTTTTCCAGTTCCCCAATTTATCCAGTTCCAGTTTTTTGTATAATTCCTTTAAGACACAATAACTGATGTTTCGAATATCATTCGTATCCGTATCCATTTTTGTATTGGTATGGATGGTAATGGTTTGTGACTGCTGGATTTTTTTAACTTACTAACTTCTGAACTCAGGAGATGGCTGGGCAGGGAAGATTTGGACAGTGTGGAATGGCTGCCGGCGGACCTGGATTTGATAGAGAAATTAAAGAGGAGTATGAACAATAGCCCGGTATCGTAAGCGGGGCTATTGTTACTTGTACATTCTATAAAAATCACTTATAATCAAAGTAACATAGGGGAAATCATATAAGGGGAGGATATTATATGAGAAAAAGAATATTGGGAATTATGTTGGGAGTTGTAATGTGCGGCAGCCTTTTGAGCGGATGCAGCCTGGTGAAAGAGACCAGTACAGATGATGTGGTTCCCCAGGAGGAGACCACGCAGGAAGAACAGGCCGGGAAGGCGGAGGAGGGACAGTCTGCTGAGACGCCGGAGGCGGAGGAGACAGAGACCACTGAGCAGACCAGTGAAGAGGCGGAGAAGAATGCTGCGGACGTGCCTACCATCGGGGATAAGACGAATATTTATGTGATCGTATCGGAAAACAGCGGTGCTTCCGGTAGGGAAGTAACGGCGATCAAGGAGACTGGTGAGGCAGCCGGATACACGATCATTTTAGGTGAGCACGGTGGCAAGGCCGATACACAGCAGGGATTTTTCAACGATGCTATGAAGGATGACAATGCGGCAGCTATTATCTGTGATCATGCGGGTGCCCAGGAGACTGCGGACATGGTGGCCAAAGCCAAAGAAGACGGTATCCCCACAGTGCTGATCAATACTGGCATCGATGTGGAGGGCAGTGCCATCGCCCAGATACTGACCAATAGTTACGCATCTGCCACTGAGGCATCGAAAGCTTATATTGAGCATCTAAGCGGAGCAGGTCTATACGTAGAAATCCTTGGAGATACATCCAATATCAATGCTTATAATGCTACAACTGCATTTCACGATGTGGTCAGTGAGTGCGATATGCTTATGGATCGCCAGGTGGTGGGCGATGAGTATGATTTGGAGGATTCGGAGACAAAAATCAAAAAGATGCTGGAGGAAAGCCCGGACAGTGTGGGGCTGGTGTGCTTCAGTGGGATACAGGCACAGGCCGGAGCCAATGTGGCGGACAGCCTGGGCAGGGATATTTCCATACTCTGTCTCAACGGAGATGACAATACAGAAGAACTGGTGAAAAGCGGTAGTGTGTATGCGGCGGTCATAAAGCCGGCCCAGCTGCTTGGGGATAAGGCGATCAAAGAAGTGATCCAATATCTGGAGGAGGGCAGCACCGGGCTGCCGGAGGTACAGTATGAAAAAGGTGAACTTATCCGCTCGGACAATGCCAGCTAGTATATGAAATGTTTTGCAGAATAAAAAGTATTCCAAAGTTTTTCAAAATATAGAGCAGTTTATCTGGAGGAAAAGCAAATGGCAAAATACATAATGGCACTGGATGCGGGGACAACAAGCAATCGTTGTATTCTTTTTGATAAAAATGGGAAGATATGCAGCGTGGCGCAGCGGGAATTCCCCCAGTATTACCCCAAACCAGGATGGGTGGAGCATGATGCGGATGAAATCTGGTCCACACAGATGGGCGTGGCTATGGAGGCTATGACCATGATCGGAGCCAATGCGGAAGATGTAGCGGCTATCGGTATTACCAATCAGCGTGAAACCACCATTGTCTGGGATAAAAAGACCGGTGTGCCCGTATATCATGGCATCGTGTGGCAGTGCCGCAGGACGGCCGGGTATTGCGACAGCCTGAAAGCAAAAGGGCTGGAAGACAGTTTCCGGGAAAAGACAGGATTGCCTATTGATGCTTATTTCTCAGGAACAAAACTTCGCTGGCTATTGGAAAATGTAGAAGGTGCCAGAGAAAAGGCAGAAAAAGGGGAATTGCTCTTTGGCACGGTGGAGACCTGGCTGATCTGGAAACTGACCAAGGGACGTGTCCATGTGACAGACTATAGCAATGCGTCCCGGACCATGCTTTTTAATATCAAGGATTTGTGCTGGGATAAGGATATTCTGGCAGAACTAAATATACCGGAATGCATGCTGCCGGAGGTAAAGCCCAGCAGCTGTGTTTATGGAAAGTCGGATGCGTCTTATTTCGGCGGATCTATCCCCATCGCAGGGGCGGCGGGAGACCAGCAGGCGGCACTTTTCGGCCAGACCTGTTTTGCCCCGGGCGAGGCGAAAAATACATATGGCACCGGCGGATTCCTTCTTATGAACACAGGGGATGTACCGGTTTATTCGAAAAATGGACTGATAACGACTATTGCATGGGGGCTGGATGGAAAAGTTTCTTATGCGCTGGAAGGCTCTATCTTTGTGGCTGGGGCGGCGATTCAGTGGCTGCGGGACGAGCTGCGTCTGATTGATTCTTCCATGGATTCGGAATATATGGCACAGAAGGTGTCGGATACTAATGGCTGTTATGTGGTGCCGGCCTTTACAGGGCTGGGTGCGCCTTACTGGGATCCTTATGCAAGGGGGACGATCGTTGGGCTGACCCGCGGTGTCAACAAATGTCATATTATCCGTGCGACGCTGGAATCCATCGCATATCAGATCAACGATGTGCTCCAGGCTATGGAGGCGGACTCGGGGATCGCATTGCAGGCATTGAATGTGGACGGTGGAGCCAGCGCCAATGACCTGCTTATGCAGATGCAGGCAGATATTATCCAGGCACCGGTACAACGGCCGAATTGTGTGGAATCTACCGCTATGGGTGCAGCGTATCTGGCCGGACTGGCAGTAGGATACTGGGAAGATAAGGAAGAAGTCAAGCAGAACTGGTCCATTCAAAAAATATTCGAACCACAGATGGAACGGGAAGTGTGTGCGAAGAAGATTAAAAAGTGGAAAAAAGCCGTCACCTGTGCCTTTGACTGGGCGAGGGATGATGAAGAGGAATGATTATTGTGCGCGGAGTGAATAATAACGAGGAATGATTTGCAGGGACCGGCTTGCAAAATGTGAAAAAAGAGAATAGAATCGATAGAGAATAATAGATATGGAGGAAATTAAAAATGGAATTAGAAACATTACAAAAAGATATGATAGTAGCCATGAAAGCGAAGGACAAACCTAGAAAAGAGGCGATTTCTTCCCTGGTTTCTGCAGTAAAAAAAGTGGCCATCGACGAGGGCTGCAGAGATGATATCAAGTCTGATCTGGTGGACCGTGTAATTTTGAAAGAGATGAAGACAGTCAAAGAACAGATTGATACCTGCCCGGCAGAACGTACGGACCTGAAGGCAGAATATGAGACACGTTACAATGTGATCAAAGAGTATGCACCGTCGCTGCTCAGTGCAGAAGAAGTACGGGCAATCATTGAAGAAAAATTCGCAGACATTATCGCTACCAAGAACAAAGGACCGATCATGAAGGCTGTCATGGGCGAATTAAAAGGCAAGGCAGACGGCAAGGTTATCAATCAGGTAGTCGGAGAACTCTGCAAATAATGAAGTATGAACAGATAGAAAAAGCCAGATTTCTGGAGCGTCCCAATCGGTTTATCGCCTATGTGGAGACCGGGCGGGGCAGGGAAATCTGCCATGTGAAGAATACAGGCCGCTGCCGGGAATTACTAGTTCCCGGCGCGACTATTTATGTACAGCGCAATGAGAATCCTAATCGAAAGACACCGTTGGACTTGATCACGGTAGAAAAGGGTGACCGTCTTATTAACATGGATTCCCAGATACCCAACCGGGTGGTGGAGGAATGGCTTCGCGTAGGTAATCTGGTGGAGCAGGGCAGCTTTATAAAGCCTGAGAGCAAATATGGGAATTCCAGATTTGACTTTTACATGGAAGAGGGCCAGCGGAAGATTTTTATGGAAGTCAAGGGCGTGACTTTAGAGGAAGATGGCGTGGCTGCTTTCCCCGATGCACCAACGCTTCGCGGCATCAAACACATAGAAGAACTATGCCAGTGCCGGGCGGAGGGCTACGATGCCTACATTTTTTTCGTGATTCAGATGGACCGGATTACCTACTTCCATCCCAACGACGGGACACAGCCGGAATTCGGCGTGGCTCTAAAGAAAGCAAAAGACTGCGGCGTACATCTGCTGGCCTATGATTGCCAGGTGGACACCGACAGTATCATCATGGGAAAACCAGTGGAAATAAGGCTGTAAAATAGTTATGGGCGTGAAAGGAAGAAACATTCCTTCACGCCCATAGTTGTATTTAAAACAATAGTGTTACTTCGCCGCTTTGGCGTACTCGGTGGTAATAATATCCTCATAAGGCACCCGCGCGGTTAGTTCGCCGGCCTCCTCCAGAATATCCTGCAGCAGATTCAGGCTTGCTTCTTCGAAGACAAGATTATCCTTCCAGGTATCCTGGTTGTAATAACGTTCCACAATGGTCGTCAGGGTATCCAGGTCGGTCTCCTTGAATTGCGGTGCAATCACTTTGGCGATTTCTGCCGGGGTGTGGGTCTGCACGTAATCCATGCCCTTCTGCAGCGCATTGGTGAAAGACTGCAGGATATCTTTATGCTCATTCATATAAGAAGATTTTGCACAGTAGGCCGTGTATGGCACATAGCCGGAGTCCACGCCCAGAGAAGCCACTACGTATCCGGCCCCTTCGTTTTCCAGAGTGGTGGCTGCCGGTTCGAATTCTACCGTATAATCAGCTTTTCCACCGGAGAATGCAGCAGCCGTAGAACCGAAGTCGATACTCTGGTCGATGCTCAGGTCTTTTGCGGGATCAATGTCGTTCTGGCGGAGAATATATTCAAAGACCATCTCCGGCATACCGCCCTTTCTTCCGCCCAAAACATCCTTTCCCTTCAGATCATCCCATGCAAAGTCCGGATCTGCCTCCCGCGCCACCAGGAAATTTCCTGCACGCTGGGTCAGCTGGGCGAAATTCACCACAGGATCTTTGGTACCTTCCTGATAAGCGTAAATGCTGGCCTCCGCGCCCATGAAACCAATCTGTGCATCACCGGAAAGGACGGCAGCCATGGTCTTGTCAGCACCATATCCGGTCACCAGTTCCAGATCGATGCCTTCTTCGGCGAAGTAATCCTCTTCGATAGCAACGTACTGCGGCGCGTAAAAAATCGAATGCGCCACCTCATTTAACGTGATTTTCGTCTGTGACGTCTTTGCGCCGCAGCTCATGATCAGCGTGCACAAGCATGCAAATACCAGGGAAAGTGCGATACCTTTCTTTCTCATAATGCCTCCTAAAGCCTTAATGATATATTTTATGAATGGGGAAGCCATAGTGTGACAGAGAAAGGGGGCATAAAAATATCCCTCCGCTGCCGAAGGGATATTAGAAAAGATTAAATACGTTTATACAGGGCTACCAGCATATCCAGTATTTCGTCCTGGGTGAAGCGGCTGCTGTCGATGCACAGGTCATACTGGCTCATATCCAGCCATTTCTCATCGGTAAAATATTCATAATAACTGCGGCGTTCCTTGTCCACTTTTTTGATCATGGAGCGGGCACTCTTTTCCGTGCGGCCAAGACGTTCCATAACATTTTTCACCCGCTCCTCGAAGGGGGCATGGATGAAAATGCTGGTACATTTATCGCCCAGAATATAGTTGGCGCAGCGCCCGATGATCACACAGTCTTCTTTGTCAGCCAGGGAGCGGATGATCTCGCTCTGCGACTCGAACAGCATGTCATTGATGGGGTAAAAGCGGAACTGCGGGTTCATCTGATAGGGGTCATCGATGGGATAACGCCAGGGACTTGCCTTTTTTTCATCCGCTTTGACCAGCTCGCCGTAAGGAATATCCTTCTGCTGGCTGGTGATTTCCAGAAGTTCCTTGTCATAATAATGGATGCCAAGTTCCTCGGCCAGTGCTTTGCCAATCAGCCGTCCGTTGCTTCCGTACATACGATTGATAGTAATAATTTTCCGTGCCATAAAAAATCCCCCTTTCGGTCTTTTCTTTAATTCCATTATAACAGAATAATCTGATAATGAGTATTAAAATTTTAAAATGTATGTACATTTATAACGGGAGATTTTTGAGAATTACGGAGCATTACTTGCGAAAAGAAGAAACCTTTTGTATACTTACTATATGTATACTTAAGCGAACAGGGGGCAATGTAATGCCGAATATTAAAAAGATAGAATTAAAACGCAAATGCGCATGCCAGGGGTACAATCTGGATAAATTCATCCAGCCCATTATTTTGATGATCCTTCATGAAGAGCCTTATTCGGGCTACGGCATTATCCAGCATATGCAGGATTACTCCATGTTCCGTCTGGGGACGCCGGATGCTACGGGGGTATACCGGCATCTGCGGTCTATGGAGGAGCGGCATCATATCGAACTTTTTGAGGAACCTAACGAACAGGGTGTCATGAAAAAAAAATACCGCATTACGGAGGAGGGCAGAGAGTGTCTGTGTTCATGGAAACAGACACTTCTGGCTTACCGTATTGCGGTAGATGATCTCATAACGGAGATGAAGGATATTTAAAACGAATGTCAACGGTACTGCTTCGGGGTCAGTCCTGTGTACCGCTTGAAGACCTTGGAAAAATAGCTCTGATCTTCGAAACCTGTGGCGACTGCTATGTCAATAACGGAATACTCCGTGTTGGCCAGCAGTCGTTTACTTTCTTCGATGCGGACCATGTTCAGGTATTCCTTGAAGGAGGAGCCACAGGACTGCTTGAAAATCGTGGAAAAATAGGCAGGATTCAGATGGACCTCCGCAGCCACGTCGTCCAGGGTAATGCTGGTGGCGTAGTTCTTGGAAATATAGGCCACGGCCTTTTTGATGACTTCATTGTTTTTGCTGGGCACCCGGTTGAACAGGCTGTCCGTGAAGACTTCCACTGTCTCCTGTAGTTTAAAGCACAGATCCTCAATGTTAACGATGTCCACCAGCGTTTTTAGGAACTGGTTATTGATACGAAGGATACTGTCGGTGGGGGCACCGCCCTCGATAGCCGCACGGGACAGCAGGGAGGAAAGCTCCATGGCGCGGGCCTTGATATTTTCCAGATTGTTCCCGGCGGAAAAAAGTACATATCCCAGCAGATCGTTGAGGATCCCTTTTGCCTCCTGCACATTGCCTGTTTTCACCTTTGTGATCAGCGCCTTTTCTTTTTCGTAAGGGTAGGTGGAATTATCCACGGCACCGCTGGTCTTATATTTCTGGATCGACTCATTGATCTTGGACTGCTGATGCAGTTTGCCCTGGTTGGCGATAAACTGAAGGCGGCTGTCTGTGATCAGGCCGTTGAATACGAAAGCCAGAAGCCGGCTCATTTCCGTGACCAGATGGGGTGACAGAATGGGAATATCGTTGGAGGAATCGTATAATTCCAACAGGGCATCCATAGGCATTTTGTAACGCTTTGAGATATCCAGAATCAGCAGAGAATCCGGCTTGTCCATGAGGAAAGGACCCACCAGCACTGCTCCGAAAAAGGTGGATTTGCTCATGAGCGGGTAGGAGATATGATTCAGATTGGCGTGGCAGGAGAATATGTAACTGCCACCAAAATCCACAGCCCGCTTGCTGGAATTCAGGTGGATCATTTCGCAGGAATCTCCGTTTGGCAGATGCTTTTTGAATTCCTGGCAAAAACAGGTGGTCGGTCCCTTGGAAATGAGTATATTTCCATTGTCATCGATAACCTGTACGGAAACATTGGTGCAGACCTGAAAGGCCTCCATCATTTCATCCAGTTTTGTTTTTTCTACCATGGTATATAAATAAGGTTCCATGTGCTGCTCCCTTGTAATTAATTTGGATTTTTTTCTACTATGTCCTATTATACCATGGGTATAGGAAAAAAATATAGATTTTCTTATAATATTACAAAAGGTCTGAATAAGGGATTTAATATATGCAGTGTGCATAAAAAAGATGTGTCAAAATTGTGCAAAACTGTGATAATATGCATGATACAAAATTTGTACATGCAATCCAAAAAAATACAAATTAGTTTCGAGAAAAATTTTATAATGTATGTAATGTAAACGTAAACCAAACAAACCATTTAAATCAAGCGGAGGTATTTAAAATGAGTTTAACACAGGAAATGTCAGAATTTTTGCAAAAAGGTCGTGCAAAAAATGTAAAAGCACTTGTACAGCAGGCTATCGATGAGGGAATGGATCCAAAGATTATCCTGAATGAAGGTCTTCTTTCTGGTATGATGACCATCGGTGAGAAGTTTAAAAATAATGAAGTGTTTGTTCCGGAAGTTCTGGTTGCTGCAAGAGCAATGAATGCAGGTCTTACGATTCTGGAGCCAAAGTTAGTTGAAGTTGGAAATGAGCCGGTTGGCAAGGCTGTTGTTGGTACCGTAAAGGGTGACTTACATGACATCGGCAAGAACCTGGTAGTGATGATGCTAAAGGGCGCTGGTATGGAAATCTATGATATCGGTGTAGACGCTGAGCCGGACGCATTTATCGAGAAAGCAGAAGAAGTAAATGCAGATATCATCTGTATGTCAGCACTGCTTACCACAACTATGCCGAACATGAAGAATGTTATCGATACTTTACAGGAGCGCGGACTGCGTGACAAATATATCGTTATGGTCGGTGGAGCACCTGTTAATGACAGTTTCGCAGAGCAGATCGGTGCTGACTACTACACACCGGATGCAGCAACCTGCGCAGAGACAGCAAAAGCAGCAGTAACGGAGCGATAAACAGCAGAGGAAAATAGAATGAGTCATATTATTGTGAGGACAGATTTTTCTGTCAGTCTGACCAAGGAAAATATTTTGAAACAGATCAACTGTTTCGAAGATAGCCCGATCTACGAAGAGGTTCAGGACGAATATGATGAATTAGAGGCAACGGTCTTAGGGTTAGCACAACCTAAGGCCGTTGTTGCTATGAGTCATGTGGAGAAGGACTTTGCATCGAAGGTACAGTTGGAGGACGGCCGTGTGCTGTATGCGATCACCACCATCGGAAAGGGTTTAAGCGAACTGAGTGATTCTTTTTTCAAAAAGGGCGATTATCTCAAGGGCATGCTGGCGGATGCTATGGCAGATGGCTGTCTCTTTTCTATGGAAAATGAATTGATGCCATGGATTAAAGAGTATTGCAAGGAACAAAAGATTGGGATCATGCACCGCTATGAGGCACCCCATGATATTCCCATGATCAGCCAGCGGTATGCCTATGAGGCTACCAAGGCCAATGAGAAGATCGGCATCAGCATCACATCGGGATATATGCTGGACCCGGTGAAGACGAATTGTCTGGTGTTTGGTATATCGAAAGATATGAATGTGTTCCATCTGGAGCATGACTGCCGTAAATGTGAGCGATATGATTGTCCATTGCGGACGATTCCGGAGGTATAGATGAAAGTACATATTAATAATGAAATCAGAGAGATTGACTGTCCGGCAGGCATGAATATTCTGGATGCACTGGTCAAGGCTGGTGTTTATTTCAGTGCTGTCTGCGGTGGCAATGGAAAATGTGGGAAATGCAAGATACGGCTACTGGAAGGCAGTCTGGATATACAGCAGGAAGATGAGAAGTTTTTCGATAAGGAGGAACTGGAGCAGGGCTGGAGGCTGTCCTGCCTGGCTTATCCAAAAGAGGAATGTACCATTGCGGTGACTCAAAATGATGAGTCGGACTTTGAGGTATTGTCTGAATTTGGTGAAAAGGACGGAAATGTTGAAAAGGGGCAGGATACTGCTTTTGGTATCGCCATTGATATCGGAACTACTACGCTGGCGGTGTCTCTTGTGGGGCTGACACAGGGAAAGGTGGTAGATACTTATACAAGTATCAATCAGCAGAGAGCCTATGGGGCTGATGTTATTGCCAGGATTCAGGCGTCCAATGACGGAAAGACAGGGGAATTAAAGAAGAGTATCCAGACAGATCTGGTGAAGGGCATCCGGGATGTGATCGGGCGGAATCAGGTGGAGGTGTCTCTGGTGAAGCGGATTGCTATTGCAGGTAATACGACCATGGGACATCTGCTTATGGGATATTCCTGCGAGAATCTGGGTATCTTCCCATTCACGCCTGTGAATATCAAGCGTATTGAGTCGGATTATGTGACGGTGCTGGGGGATGATTTCCTTGGTGACTGTCCCGTGATTGTGCTGCCGGGGATTTCTACTTTTGTGGGCGGTGATATTACATCGGGACTGTTCTCCTGTGGCTTTCATGAAGAAAATAAGGTATCGATGTTAGTCGATCTGGGAACCAATGGGGAGATGGGCATCGGTAACAAGGATAAGATTCTGGTGACTTCCACGGCGGCCGGTCCGGCTTTTGAGGGCGGTAATATCGAGTGGGGTACCGGAAGTATTAAGGGTGCTATCTGTGGCGTGAAGTTGGATGGTGACCAGGTGACGGTGCGGACCATTGGTGATGTGGCGCCGGTTGGTATCTGTGGGACCGGGGTTATTGAGACGACTTCCGAGCTTTTGAAGGCGGAGCTGATCGATGCTTCTGGTATGCTGGATGAGGATTTCTTTGATGATGGTTTTCCGCTGGCAAAGTGTGGGGATGAGGAGATTGTCTTTACGCAGAAGGATGTGCGGGAAATCCAACTGGCAAAATCTGCTGTTCGGGCCGGTATGGAGACGCTGATGATCCATTATGGCGTGAATTATGATCAGATTGATAAGGTTTTTCTTGCCGGGGGCTTTGGGTTTAAGATGGATAAGAGCAAAGCTGTTGAGATCGGGATGTTCCCGGAGGAATTGGCGGAGAAGATCGAGGCGGTTGGTAATTCGTCCCTTGGCGGCGCGGTGATGTATTTGCTGCGGGAGGATGGCGATGAGACGCTGGATGGACTGGTGGAGCGGTCGGAGGAGATCGCGCTGTCTACGGATCCGAAGTTTAATGAGTTTTATATGGAGCATATGTTGTTTGGAGAGTTGTAGGAAAAATAGGGGGGACGCCGCACGAGCTTGTGAGGGCCAGCATCTGTGCTGCTCTCAGAAACCTGCGTCGTCCCCCTCAACTAATCGCTAAGAATCAACTAAGCTCATCGCGGGGTGCTCTTCGCTAAGTTGCTTCTAAGCGCTGGATTTTTGGGCTCCTTTGGCCAAAGGTTTCTGATAGCAGCACAGATGCCGGCCCTCGCAAGCTCGTGCGGCTGGGGCTGGCAGGCGAAAGATGAAAGAGATGGGCTGTTACCCATTTCTTTTTTTGTGGGGATTTGGTGGCTTTGGATGGGTAAGGCGCGCTTTTTTGTGTTGTGTGTGGAGCGGGGAGGCGAGGACGCTCCCCGTATGCTAACTTGCTCAATGTTTTGGGTAAGCGAAAAGGCTGAGAGGGGTCGTTACCCAGCGGGGAGGCGAGGACGCTCCCCATATGCTAACTTGCTTAATGTTTTGGGTAAGCGAAAAGGCTGAGAGGGGTCGTTACCCAGCGGGGAGGCGAGGACGCTCCCCATATGCTAACTTGCTTAATGTTTTGGGTAAGGGAAAAGGCAAAGAGGAGTGAGTTACCCAGCCAGAAAGGATCGACAGGCGCAACCTCTGGATTTGTTGGTTTAAATGGGTGAGATGCATTTCTTCTGCATGCTATTTACCCAATGGGTAGGCGATGCTGCGCCCCAAATGCTAACTTGCTCAATGTTTTGGGTAAGGGAAAAGGCAGAGAGGAGTGCGTTACCCAATCGGAAGGAATCGACAGGCGCAACCTCTGGATTTGTTGGTTTAAATGGGTGAGATGCATTTCTTCTGCATGCTATTTACCCAATGGGGAAGCGATGCTGTGCCCCGTAGGCTAACTTGCTTAATGTTTTGGGTAAGGGAAAATTCTGAAACGAGTGAGTTACCCAGCCAGAAGGAATCGGCAGGCGGAACCCCTGGATTTGTTGATTCAAATGGGTAAGATGCATTTCTTCTGCATGCTATTTACCCAATGGGTAGGTGATGCTGCGCCCCATATGCTAACTTGCTCAATGTTTTGGGTAAGGGAAAAGGCAGAGAGGAGTGAGTTACCCAATCGGAAGGAATCGGCAGGCGCAACCTCTGGATTTGTTGGTTTAAATGGGTAAGATGCATTTCTTCTGCATGCTATTTACCCAATGGGTAGGCGATGCTGTGCCCCATATGCTAACTTGCTCAATGTTTTGGGTAAGGGAAAAGGCAAAGAGGAGTGAGTTACCCAGCCAGAAAGGATCGACAGGCGCAACCCCTGTATTTGTTGGCTTAAATGGGTAAGATGCATTTCTTCTGCATGCTATTTACCCAATGGGTAGGTGATGCTGCGCCCCATATGCTAACTTGCTCAATGTTTTGGGTAAGGGAAAAGGCAAAGAGGAGTGAGTTACCCAGCCAGAAAGGATCGACAGGCGCAACCCCTGTATTTGTTGGCTTAAATGGGTAAGATGCATTTCTTCTGCATGCTATTTACCCAATGGG
>JAQUWF010000007.1 GCA_028692975.1 Lachnospiraceae bacterium | reverse complement strand
ATCATCGTTGTGGCGAACTGGGTCATATGACGCTGGTGCCACATGGACGAAAATGCTATTGTGGACAAAAGGGATGCGTAGATTCCTATTGTTCTGCATTGCGGCTTTCGGATGCTACCAATGGGAATTTGCACTTGTTTTTCGAAAGACTGGAACAAAATGATTCAAACTGTAAAAAGATATGGGAAGAGTATCTGGAGTATCTATGCATAACTATCCATAATGTGAATATAACCATGGATTGCAATATTTTGCTGGGGGGATATGTTGGATGGTATCTGGGACCATATTTAGAAGGCATACGCAAACGTGTTATTGCTTTATCGGGATTTGAGACGGATGGAATGTTTGTTCAGCCGACGAAATACAATGAAAACTCATCAGCGTTGGGCGCAGCACTTAGTTTCGTTAAGAATTTTATTGAAAAAATTTAAAAACCGGTTCTCGATTAGTGAGAACCGGTGGTAGTTTAGATGGATTTTCGGAATGAATCGATAAATGTCAGTGCAACACCTAAAGCAGAACATTCTGTCTGCAGTTTACACGCTCGGACAAAATCGGCATTTGGAGAAAAAATATCCTGTGCGATGATACGCATCTTTAATTGATCCAGATAAGGAACAATGCAGGATCCCATATACCCGCCAATTACGATATCACAGTCAAAAAGCATACGGATATTCATGATGGTGACGGAGAGATAATCCAGATATTCATTCCATTTTTCAACATACGCAGGTTCCCCAGCAGCCAGTTTGTCCATAAAATCATTTAGTGTACCATGAGTAAAGTCGGCTAAAACAGCAGCCGAGCAGTAGGCATCTACACAACCGGACCGCCCGCAGTAGCATTTATTACCATTTGGAACCAGCGTTGTATGTCCGATTTCTGCACTGTGGCAGTTGTCACCGGCATAAAGCTGATTATTATAATAAATTGCTCCGCCAACAGAATTACTGATAAAAAGATAGAAGATATTATCATTGCCGGTGCTATTCCAAAACTCTCCAAGACTTCCACTTGATGCATCATTTTCAATATAAATTGGATAATCAAAATAAGAAGAAAAATGTTCATATAGCAACTGCCCTTCAGGCATCCCGGGTATCAGGTTGGAATAGAAGATCGTCTTATGATCCGGTGTAATGATACAGGGAATCGACACACCAAGGCCAAGGATACTGGAGGTATCAATGCTATGCTTGAAAAGCATTTCATCAATTAATCGTGAGACGTTACTGTAGAAGGCAGGAGTGTCACTATATATACAGCGTATACGCTGCTTCTCAATAATATCTCCAACCAGATTTGTAAGTACAAGTGCAATATGATTTTTGGTAATATCCAATCCAATAGCAACTCTGGCCATAGTATTGGGGGCAATCCTTTTTGCCTTTCTTCCTCCGGTGGACTGATAATGACCCTGTTCTAAAATTAGATTTTTTTCTTTCAATTCGTTTAGGTTTTGAATGACTGTTGGAAGGCTGAGTTGCAGATTTTCAGCAATTTCTTTTTGCGATAAATTTTCTTCCCGTAATACGTATTGATAGATCAAATTACGATTATGATATTTTACATCTGTAGCTGTGTTTTTTTTTGGCATATACATTTAGTATCGGAATCTTCGGCAGATTCACATACGTCCCCTTTTTGTTTTTTATCGTGTCCTGAAATAGAAGGTAATTATTTCCATTTATATTTCTATATTAGCGCATTTCACCTGAATATACAAGACTTTTTAAATCTAATTAAAAATATTTTAATAAGGTACGAGAGGAGAGGAAAATAAGTTCTATAAAAGGAAAAACATATATTATATTGACAATTTATATGAAAAGGTAGATAATTAAAACAACTTAATAAAATAACTTAACAAAGAATAACGAAATAGAGGAGAATAAAAATATGAAAGTATTAGTAACGAAAATGCAGCATTGTGGACTTCCTACTAAAGATATAGAAAAGACAATTGAGTTTTTGGGATCATTAGGCTTTGAAATTGCATATCAGACTATTACAGAACAAAATCAGAAGGTGGCATTTCTTAAATCAGGTGATGTTGTAATTGAAACATATGAAGAGTCAGCGACAGCAGAAAAACCTGGTGCCTGGGATCATGTAGCGTTTGATGTGGAAGATATTGAAAAAACTTTTGAAGAGGTAAAAGAAAGAGGCTATGAAGCATTAGAAGGTTCCATCCAGTTTCTTCCATTTTGGGATAATGGGGTTAAGTTTTTTACGATTATGGGACCAAATGGAGAGAAATTAGAATTTAGTCAGATGCTATAGGAGGATAACAAATGTTAGTAAATATGAATGAAGTGCTTTATCCAGCAAAAAAAGGAAAATATGCAGTTGGGTTATTTAATGCGGTAAATCTGGAATTGGCACGTGGAATAATTTCTGCAGCAGAGATAGCAGGGTCGCCGGTTATTATGGGAACAGCTGAGGTCTTATTGCCGTATGGACCATTGGATGAAGTGTCGTATTATTTAATCCCCATGGCTAAAAAAGCAAAAGTGCCGGTAGTTATCCATTTGGATCATGGATTGAATAAAGAAACCTGTTTGAAAGCTTTGGAACTTGGCTTTTCTTCTATTATGTACGATTGTTCAACAGATTCTTATGATGTTAATGTACAGAAAGTGAAGGAAATGACGGATATTGCGCATTCCTATGGGGCAACCATAGAGGGGGAACTAGGTCATGTAGGCGATAATCCTGGTTCGGCAGAAGGTACATCACATTTACAGGATCCCTCTGTTTTTTATACGGATCCGAAACAGGCAAAAGATTTTGTGGAAAAGACAGGTGTTGATGCTTTGGCCATTGCTGTGGGAACAGCACATGGCGCTTATAAACTACCGCCAAAACTTGATTTTGACCGTATTCAGACCATTGCAAAAACGGTGGATGTACCGCTGGTACTGCATGGCGGATCTGGTCTGGCGGATGATGATTTCAAAAAGGCTATACAGGCTGGCATTAGTAAAGTAAATATTTTTACGGATATCAATGTGGCTGCTGTGGTTGCAGAACTAAAGGCCTTTGAGAGTGTTGATAAGGGCGTGATTGCTTTGATTCCGGCTGCGGTTGCGGCGGTAAGAAAGTCTGTAATGAAAAAAATGAACCTGTTTGGCAGTTCTGGTTCTGCAGGTGTTGATTTGCAGGTTCAGGAAAATATGGTAAAAATAATAACACAGGAAGTTCTGAAAGAATTAAACAAACAGTGAGGAGGAAATATATGGAGAACAAGACCATAGTGGTGGCGGGACATATATGTCTGGACATTACTCCCACATTTCTGAATGATAAAATTAATAAGGTTGGAGATATTCTTATTCCAGGCCATCTGATTCAGGTCGGAAAGGCCGATGTACACGTGGGCGGCGTTGTATCGAACACGGGATTGGCATTGAAGTTTCTGGGGGCAGATGTAAAGCTTATGGGCCTGGTTGGAAAAGATGCTTTTGGCCAAATGGTTTTGTCACAGCTCGACAGCATGGATGCAAGAGAAGGAATGCTGATTTCAGAAGAAGGTGATACTTCTTATTCGGTTGTGGTTGCCCCAAATGGAATTGACCGCATTTTCTTACATGAGTCAGGTGTTAACGATATTTACCGCGAAAGCAATTTGAATTTTGATGTAATCAAACAGGCATCCCTGTTTCATTTTGGATATCCACCGCTTATGCGCACAATTTATGAGAATAACGGAGAAGAGCTGGTCAAGATATTCAAACATGTGAAGGAATTAGGGCTTGCGACCTCTCTTGATATGGCAGCAGTGGATGAAAATTCACCTGTTGGTAAGGTGGACTGGGAAGGAATACTGGAGAGAGTCCTTCCTTATGTGGATTTCTTTGTGCCGAGTATCGAAGAACTTGTTTATATGACAGATAAAACCCGTTATTATGAGTGGGTGAAGCGTGCGGATGGAGGGGACTTTACAACGATTCTGGATCCGGAGACAGATATCAGACCGGTAGCCGATAATCTTATGGAATTTGGTGCAAAAGTTGTCATGATTAAATGTGGTGCACCGGGTATTTATTTAAAGACGGCTTCAAAAGATGTGCTGACCGATATTGGAGGCGGACTGGCAGGGAATATGGCCGGCTGGGCAGACAAAAATATTTTTGAGAAAAGCTATAAACCAGAAAAGGTGTTATCTGGAACAGGCGCGGGAGATACAAGTATTGCGGCATTTCTGTATGCTATCACAAAAGGCTGTTCCTGTGAGAAGTGTCTGCAGCTGGCAGCAGCAACAGGGGCTTCCTGTGTGGAGGGATACGATGCCCTCAGTGGCTTGAAGACGTTTGATGTGCTGGAAGCAAAGATTGCGCAGGGGTGGGAAAAGAATATTTTTTGATAGTGAGTCAGAAGAGCATGGAGATTGGCTGATGCGAAAGCAGTGCCAATCTCTTTTTCTGTATTTAGTCATTGACATAGCCGAAATAACATGATATCGTATACTCAATTCTAAATCAAAGAGCACTTGCTCTGAAAGAATTATAGCAGGTATTACACCTGCAGATTCAAGTCTCAGGCCAGATCGGCCGGATATTTCAAACAAAGACAACTAAATAAAAGTGTGGGAATGCAAATTTACAGGTTGCATTTTGAATGGAGTTCATTATAATGAAAGTAACCATGTAGAGGCGTTCCTGCGGCAAACGAAAGGAGACTCTTTATGGGACAAAAAGATGAAAAAATCAACACGTATCTGTCAGATCCGGTGCGGTGCGCAGATCTGTTGAACAATGGACTGTTCTGCGGAATGGCGGTTATTGACCCGGCTTAGCAGATTTGCCAAGGCTGACAAGCTGATTCCTACGATCACCCTGGTCGTGTATTATGGGATCAAACCCTGGGATGCCTCACTGGATCTGCATGGGATGCTGGCCATATCGGATCAGATGAAGGAATACCAGCCTATGATGCTGAATTACAAGATGAATCTTCTGGAGGTAGCAAAGATCGAGAATCTTGACAGCTATGGGGATGATCTAAAGCGCGTCTTTGGCTTCGTGAAGTATCAGGAAGATAAGGAAGCGTTAAAGCGGTTCATAGAAGAAAATCAAGCATTATTCGAGTCAGTCCCAAGGGAGACCTGTGAAACCATAGAAGTCATGGCAGATGCGAAAGAAATCAGAGAATATATGGAAAAAGAGAAAAAGGAGGAAGTGAATGTGTGTAAAGCGCTGCAGGGAATTAGAGAAGATGGAAGAGTTGAAGGAGAAGTAAGAAAAGTGATTCAACAGGTATATAAGAAAGTCCAGAAGAATCAGGATTGTGAAACAATTGCGGCTGCGGTTGAGGAGAATACTGATTTTGTACAGAGCATTATAGATGCAATCGGCAGTGATGTAGACGGATATAGCGAGGATGAGGTTTATCGGAAAATCAGTTAGGTAAGATAAAATAGAAGTTGCTGCATGAACAGAAGGTTATGCATCAATGCCAGATAGCCAGATCGGTCCGTCCGACCTGGAAGAATTTTGCAGAACATGGACTGGATACTGTGTCCATTAATGGGCCATTTGATTATGGATTCACACCAGAATATCTTCAGATTATTGAGTTTGTCATAGACTACGAAAGAGTGTATACTGATAAGTTAATGGAGACTTTTACAATTTGATACTTTAGAGGGACAAAAAATGAACTATATAATCAAAAATCAATACTTAGAAGTCAAAATCTCGGATATGGGAGCGCAGCTGCAATCTATTCAAAACAGAGCAGGAGTGGAATTTTTGTGGCAGGGAGATCAAAAGACCTGGTCGGAAAAGGCACCGAATCTGTTTCCGTACATAGGAAGAATGACGGGCAAACAATATTGGTATCAGGGGAAAACATACAATATGGGAATCCATGGTTTTGCAAAAGACAAACAATTTGCTCTTTGCAGACAATCCCAATCAGAACTCATATTCCGATTAGAAGCAGATGAGGAAACCAGAGTAGAGTATCCTTTTGAATTTGTATTTTCTATTTGTTATAGCCTGGAAGATGAGCGATTAAATATTACCTACAACGTAGAGAATGCAGGATTAAATCCCATGTATTTTGGCGTTGGCGGACATCCGGGATTTCAGATACCCATGGATAAAAAACTGCGATTCGAAGATTACGAGCTGGAATTGCCGGAAGCACATATGCCTATACAGATCGGGCTGTCAGATGATTGCTTTGTGATGGAAGAAAAAAACGTATTATTTGAATTGCAGGATAAGAAAATAGGGCTGCGTCATGATTTGTTTGATCAGGATGCCATTGTTCTGAAAAACATGGGACATCGGGCGGTACTGAAAAGCAGGAAGAACACAACACAGATCCAGGTTGGATTTCCCCAGATGGATTATTTGGGTATCTGGCACTGGCCGTTAGTGGAAGTGGATTATGTCTGTATCGAGCCGTGGAGTTCCCTGCCGTCTCGGAAGGACGTGATCGAGGATATAGAAAAGCAGGACAATCTGGTGTCTTTAAACCCTGGAGGCAGTTATAGGAATGAGTGGTGGATTGAGATAAAGGATTCTTTTTAGCAGACAAAAATGAATGATAAAAACGGTTTCGGATATGATTTCACATATTTGAAACCGTTTTTTGTTTTTGAACTTTACATCATTTTCAGATGCCGCGTATATGCATTTTGACATATCCACTCAAATGTTTTATGATGTGAATAACATAAAACGAGAGGTAGAAACCATGTATAAAATATTTATCATCGAAGACGATGCGGCAATGTCATCGGCTATGGAAAAGCAGATAGGGGCGTGGGGGAATGAGGTGCGGTGCGCGAAGAATTTTCAGAATGTGCTGACCGAATTTACCCAGTTTGACCCGCATTTGGTGCTGGTGGATATTGCGCTGCCGTTTTTTAATGGCTATCACTGGTGCAGTGAGATCCGCAGGATATCGAATGTACCGGTGATTTTTATTTCCTCGGCGTCGGATAATATGAATATCGTTATGGCTATGAATATGGGCGGGGATGATTTCATATCGAAGCCTTTCGATTTGAATGTGCTTATGGCGAAGCTGCAGGCCATCCTCCGGCGGACCTATGATTTGCAGGGCAAGGTACCGGTACTGGAGCATGGCGGTGCTGTTTTGAACCTGAATAATACGACCCTGTCTTATAATGGACAGGTGATCGATCTGACCCACAATGAATTCCGCATCATGCAGACACTTATGGAAAACAGGGGCAAGGTGGTCAGCCGGGATACCCTTATGGTGCGGCTGTGGGAGGTGGACTCCTATGTGGAGGAAAACACGCTGACTGTGAACATTGCAAGACTGCGCAAGAAACTGGAGGCGGCAGGGCTTGCAGATTATATTAAGACCAAAGTAGGCAGCGGCTATATTATTTAATAGAAGTAACTGGTGCAGGAGGAAGACATTGAAAGAAAATGATTTTTTCCGTATTTTAAGAAAATATATCGTCCAGAATAGATATGTGGCAGGCACTTTTTTGCTGTTTTCCGGTATCTTTCTATGGATTTTCTATTTGTATGGAGTGGAAGCAGAACCGGTATGGTATGCCTTCGGTCTGTGTATTCTGGCTGCCATACTGTTGCTGAGTGTACATTTTGCACATTATTACAAAAGATACCATCATATAGAAGACATTCGGCAGAAGATAGCCATGCTGTCGCAGAAACTTCCAAAGGTTTCCAATCTCATGGAGGAAGAGCTTTTCGCTATGGTGGACACGCTGCAGAAACAGAATCAGGCGAACAGCAACGAGTGGAGAAAGAAACGGCAGGAGTCCATAGACTATTACACCACCTGGGTTCACCAGATCAAGGCCCCCATCGCTGCTATGAAGCTGGTCCTGCAGGGGCAGGACACGGAAGAGAACAAAGAACTTCTGGCAGAGCTGTTCCGCATCGAACAGTATGTGGAGATGGTGCTTACTTATTTTCGGCTGGACAGTACCTCCTCGGATTTTGTTTTTCGGGAATATCCGCTGGATGAGTTGATCCGCAAGTCTATCCGCAAATTCGCACCCCAGTTCGTCCGGAAAAAGATAAGTTTGCATTATGAACCCACAGAGGCCATGGTGCTCACTGATGAGAAATGGCTGCGTTTTATACTGGAACAGGTTTTGTCCAATGGATTGAAATATACAGACAGTGGCAGCATTACCATCTCAGTTGACGAGAGAAAGATGCTGCGGATCACGGATACAGGCATTGGCATCGCGCCAGAGGATTTGCCCCGGATCTTTGAGAAGGGATTTACCGGGTATAATGGAAGGGCGAACAAGAAGTCTACAGGACTGGGCCTCTATCTGTGCAAAAAGACGGCAGATAAGCTGTCCCATAAGATCGGCGTAGAATCCCAGGCAGGACATGGCACGACCCTGTGGCTCGACCTGCATTCTGTAAAACTTGAGGTAGAATAAAACATACACCACTTGTAACTATTCAGGTACTGAACAGTTACGACCACCTTACAAAAATGTCACATGAAACAGCCGAAATGTCACAGGATTCAATGGTGGGCAGGAGGCTGTTTTTTTATAATGAGAGTGTAAAAGAAAAGGAGGTCATTTCACATGGCAATATTAGAGGTAAACAATCTTAAGAAAATTTATACCACACGTTTCGGTGGTAATCAGGTACAGGCACTCTCAGACGTATGTTTCTCCGTGGAAGAGGGAGAATATGTGGCAATCATGGGCGAGTCCGGTTCCGGTAAGACCACACTCTTAAATATTCTGGCGGCACTTGATAAGCCGACAGCGGGTGACATCCTGCTGGACGGCAAAAAAATATCCGGTATCAAAGAAAAGGAAATGTCTGCATTCCGCAGAGATAATCTGGGATTTGTCTTTCAGGACTTTAATCTGCTGGATAATTTCTCTATACAGGATAATATTTTCCTGCCTCTGGTTCTGTCCGGCAAGGATTATGTGGAGATGAAGGGCCGTTTGCTGCCAATCGTAAAGAAACTGGGCATCAAAGATATTCTGGAAAAGTATCCTTATGAAATTTCCGGCGGGCAAAAACAGAGAACGGCAGTAGCCAGAGCCCTGATCACCCATCCAAAGCTGGTGCTGGCAGATGAACCGACCGGAGCATTGGATTCACGCGCTACGGATGGGTTGCTGCGGCTCTTTAATGAGATCAATGAGGACGGACAGACCATCCTTATGGTAACCCATTCCACCAAGGCGGCCAGTCATGCGGGGCGTGTTTTATTCATCAAGGATGGGGAAGTATTCCATCAGATCTACCGCGGCTCCAGTTCCAATGAGGAGATGTATCAAAAGATTGCGGATACCCTCACTTTGATTGCGACGGGTGGTGATCAGTATGAGTAAGTTTTTCTATTCCAAACTTGCAGCCAGCAATATAAAGAAGAACAGGAAGACGTATCTGCCCTATATGCTGACCTGCATGTTTACCATTGCACTGTATTATATTATGAGTTCACTTTCCATGAATGAGGGGATCCGGACCATGATTGGCTCCGAGACGGTAGCAATGACCCTGTCCCTGGCCTGCTGGGTCGTGATTCTTTTCTCTGCCATTTTTCTTTTTTATACGAACAGTTTTTTGATGAAGCGCAGAAAACGGGAATTCGGTCTGTTCAACATTCTGGGTATGGAAAAGAAGCACATTTCCAAAGTGATTTTTATGGAGACACTGTACATGTATGTGATCAGCAGCGTATTCGGGATTGCACTGGGCATCGGGCTGGATAAGGCCATGTACCTGCTGCTTTTGAAAATACTGGGCTACAAGAGCAGTCTGGGATTCTATGTTTCCGGCAAATCGGCACTGAATACGCTGATCATGTTCGGGGTTATCTTCCTGCTGATCCTGGCAAATTCTGTGCGCCAGATACATTTGGCAGAGCCTATTGCACTTTTGAAGAGTGCCAGTGCAGGAGAACGCGAGCCGAAGACCAGATGGTTTATGGCAGCTGTAGGCATGGTATGCCTGGGAGCGGGCTATTATATTTCTATTACCAGCAAAAACCCCATTGAAGCCATTTTATTATTTTTTGTGGCGGTTATCCTTGTTATCGTGGGAACGTACCTGCTCTTTTCGGCTGGAAGTATCGCCCTGCTGAAGCAGCTTCGGAAAAACAAGAATTACTATTACAAAACACGCCATTTTACCAGTGTATCCGGCATGATCTATCGTATGAAACAAAATGCTGTGGGTTTGGCAAATATCTGTATTTTATCTACTATCGTGCTGGTTATGGTATCCTCCACCTCATCTATGATGATCGGTATAGAGGATATTATTAAGACCAGATATCCTTATGATCTGACCATTACGTCAAAGGATTATTCCCAGGAGTATCGCGAGCATACTATGGATCAGGTGGAAAAGATCATGAAGGCCCAGGGACTTGACTTTACCGCTAAAATGAGTTACATGTATCTCTCCTTTGGTGCTGTGCAGGAGGGGAATACATTTAACACGGACCGGAACGATAATACAGCCGTAAATCTGGATAATCTGTACAATCTGTTTTTCATCACACTGGATGAATATAACCGGACCACCGGAGAACAACAGACCCTGGAGGATGGAGAGGTACTTATATATTCCAACCGGGATCCCTTTGGGGATTATGCGGATATGAAATTGTTCGATGAGACTTACAAAATAAAGGGAAAACTGGATCATTTTGTGGGAAATGGTATGCTGGCAGCCAATATAGCGGGCAGTCATTTCATTGTAGTCAAAGATATGGATGTATTGCATAATCTGGATGCAAAGCAGAAGGCTGTCTATGGAGAAAACGCATCGGATGTGAAGGTTGAACTGGGATTCGATATGACAGGAGAAGACGAGGCGAAGATACAGGTCTATGAGCAGCTGAAAGAACAGCTCGGTGGAAGTGACAACTATGTGGAGAGTAAGGCAGCATCTGCCCAGGGGTTCATAGGGCTGTACGGAGGATTTTTCTATATTGGCATCTTCCTGGGACTGCTCTTTGTGGTGGCAACCATATTGATTATTTATTATAAACAGATTTCAGAGGGGTATGACGATAAGGAGCGATTTGTGATCATGCAGAAGGTAGGTATGAGTCATGAGGAGATCAAACGGTCTATCCACTCCCAGATTCTGACGGTATTCTTCCTGCCACTGGTGACGGCAGGCATACATGTGATCTTTGCATTCCCTATGGTTTCAAGGATACTGGAACTTTTGAACCTGACCAATACATCCCTCTATATTGGATGCACAGCCGTGTGCTTTGTGATCTTCGCGGTCATGTACGGTATTATCTACGCTACTACGGCGAGAACCTATTACCGGATTGTCAGCTGGGAGAATGAAACATAATAGCATACAAATCTGTAAGATTGGAAAAATTGCTTTTCATGGAAATGCTTATGGGCTATACTAAGATACAGTGGCGGGACATAAATGTCTGCCGCTGTATCTTACAAAACCGGGGTATATAACATGAATGACAAAATCAGCATAATGATCGTGGAGGATGATGAAATCCTCTCACGTGAAATACTAATATTTTTGGAAAAATGGGGATATCAGGCGGCAGGTACGTCTGATTTTTCCTGCGTTTTTGAGGAGTTTCAAACCATGCATCCACATCTCGTATTGATGGATATCAATCTTCCTTATTATGACGGACTGTACTGGTGCAGGAAGATCCGGGAGATTTCGGATGTGCCGGTGATCTATATCAGCAGCCGCAGTGATGACCGGGACAAGATCATGGCAATCGCTCAGGGCGGGGATGACTATGTGGAGAAGCCTTTCCGCCTGGAATTTCTGAAAGCAAAAATCGAGGCAATCCTGCGGAGAACTTATCAGTATAAGGTGAAGGACCGCATTTATCTGAATGAGGATTTGTATTTTGAACATGTCACATCGACCCTTATCTATAAGAATCAAGAAGTAGAACTGACCAAATCTGAAAAGAAAATTCTTGCCCGTCTTATGGAATCCAGGCCGGATGTGGTGACCAGAGAAGAACTTATGCAGGCATTGTGGAATACGGATGAATTCGTATCTGACAGTACGCTGACTACGGTGATTTCCCGTCTGCGCAGCAAGCTGCATGGGGGCTGTCAGGAAGATTTGATCAGAACACGGAAAGGACAGGGGTATTATATTCAATGAATTATGGAAAGAAACAGGGTAAATGGATCCTCCTTCTTCTTTTTGTCTGTGTGGCTTACAATGGGTATTTCCTGTTTTTCATGATGCCGGAGAATGTGGCGGAACTGGTGTATCTGGATGTACTGGTTGGTATCTGCCTGGTTTCTTTTTTATATATCGATATACGTAGATATAAAAAGAAAGAAGCGTTGAAACAGGAAGCGTTGCAATCCAACGGACTTGTCAGCAGCATGGAAGGTCAGATGGAACAGATGGAGAATATGGAGCTTGTTCTTCATGATACCCAGATTCTTCAAGAACAGCTGCGGCAGCAGTTTGATGCAAACTGTGACCTGGAAGATTACATCACCCGCTGGTGCCATGAAATCAAGATACCATTGTCGGCATCATTGCTTATGATGGAGCAGATCCAGAAACCGGAATTGAAAAAGTCCATGGAGGAACAGCTGGAGAAGATGAATCAGCAGCTTCGCCAGGCACTGCTGGGGTGCAAGGTGCAAAGCAGTATGTTCGACCTGCAGATCCATCAGGTTCAGCTTATGGACTGCGTGCGTACATCCCTGCAGAATAACCAGTTCTTTTTGCTGCGTCGAAAGTTCGAACTGGATATTTGCGTGGAAGCAGAGACCGTGTATACGGATGCTTCCTGGATGGTCTACGTGCTGGATCAGCTGATCAGTAACGCAGTCAAATACGCAGGAGAGAATCCTTTCTTGCAAATATGGAGCCAGAAAACAGAGGCAGAGACAAAGCTCTATATAGAAGATCATGGGGAAGGAATATTGGAGCAGGATATCCGTAGGATTTTTGAAAAAGGTTTTACTGGCCAGAACCATCATAACGGAAAGTACAAGTCTACAGGCATGGGACTTTACATGGTGTCCGTAATCTTGAAAAGACTGGGTCATGGAATAGACGCGGAGAGCGTGCCAGGGTCCTATACCAGGTTTACCCTTACGTTTGCAGATAACCGGGAGTATTTTTTGCGGCAGTAATTTCTCTGGCAGGAAAGAAAAAATAATAGGTGTATTTATAGAATCTGTCTTTTCATATTTCAAGAAAAAGACTATAATGATTACAAAAAAGATGAAATCGGTCAAATTCTGATTGAGGAGAGGATTTTAGGATGAATATTAAGGTTAGAGAATTTAGAAACGAGGATATCCACAAGGCCATAGAAATATGGAATCAGGTGGTGGAAGATGGCGTGGCATTTCCACAGATCGATAAATTGACGGTGGATACTGGATTAGAGTTTTTCCAAAGTCAGTCGTATACAGGGATTGCATATGATGAAGAGACAGGACAGATAGCTGGTCTATACATTCTGCACCCAAATAATATTGGCAGATGCGGCCATATCTGTAATGCAAGCTATGCCGTGTCAAGTAATATGCGTGGCCACCATATAGGAGAAAGGCTGGTACTGGATTGCCTTAAGATGGCAAAAGAGTTTAAATTCGGAATTATGCAGTTTAATGCAGTGGTGAAATCAAACAAAGCAGCATTGGCACTCTATAAGAAATTGGGATTCGTACAGCTTGGCGTGATTCCGGATGGATTTATGCTAAAGGACGGCAGCTTTGAAGACATCATTCCACATTATCATATTCTGTAATATTTTTTTGTTGAAACTATGATTGATGTATCCGTATAGATGGGATTATACGAAACAAGATAGGAGATACCATTTTGCTGGAACAGGAATTGCTTTATGCAGTAACAGAAGAAACGATGATTCAACAGAAGACGTTTGAAAATGAGAGACTGATTTCTGCCAAGGGGGAAAAAGTCACTTTTGATAATATCAGTTTTATAAAATGCCAGCTTTCCGGGGGTAATTTTGAAGCGGCTGAATTTGTGGATGTGAAATTTGATGGATGTGATATCAGCAACTGTCGTTTTCGTAATGCTTATTTCAAGAATTGCAGTTTCACAAACTGTAAAGCAGATGGCAGCAATTTCTGTTCTGCCGTATTTAAAATCGTGGAGATGGAGAACAGCAGTTTTGTATATTGTAATTTTGTGGCGGGTCTCTGGGAGGCTACCATCACGACAGACTGTGATATGAAAGAATCTTTCTTTTCAGAAGTAAAATTTAAAAAGCCTGTATTTCATAATGTGAATTTTACCAGCACTGATTTTTTTCGCACGAAGTTAAAAAGTATTGACCTTTCCGACTGCATCATCAGCGGCATAATGCTTTCGGATACATTTACGGAACTGGCAGGGGCGAAGGTGAATATTTATCAGGCCGCGGAACTGGCAAAACTGCTGCAGGTTCAGATCGTGTGACAACTTTAATAACGGAGGTTCGTATTGTTTGAATAAGATTAGGGGCGGGGAATAACGGAATGAGAAAGAAGTGGCGCATCAATAGAAGAATGATTCATCCGAAATTAAGGTTACGCGGTAGCATTATTCGATTTTTTATTCCGCATTTTACGGAGAAAAAATTCAGAATAATGAATGCGTTTATGGATCGTTTCTTCAAGGGGAAAATAAAGGCAAGAAAAGCAGACTGCCGGGAAGCATATGTAAAAAGAGCGGATGGTTCTGAATTAAGATTATGTATTTATTCTGGAAAGAATCAAATGGGAAAGGTTCCGGGGGTATTGTGGATCCACGGCGGAGGCTATGCCATAGGCGTTCCGGAAATTGAGATCCCATTTGTAAACAGATTAATGGGGAAAATGGACTGCGTTATAGTCAGCCCTGATTATACCCGGTCTACGGAAGCACCTTACCCGGCAGCCCTTGAAGACTGTTATCTTGCACTTTTATGGATGAAAGACCATGCACAGGAATGTGGGATACGGGAAAATCAATTATTTACAGGCGGGGAGAGTGCCGGGGGAGGGCTGGCGGCCGCGCTATCCTTGCTTGCCCGGGACAGGGGAGAAGTAGCCATTGCATTTCAGATGCTGTTATACCCCATGCTGGATGACCGGATGGTGATGGAATCGGCCCGGAATAATGACGCGCCGGTGTGGAATACCAAATCAAATGCGTGCGCCTGGAAACTCTATCTGGGCGAACTCTATGGAAGTGATGAAGTGCCTGCGTATGCAGCACCCGCAAGGGCCCATGACTACAGGAATATGCCGCCCACCTGTACTATGGCAGGAACAATAGAACCATTTTTTGACGAGACCAGGGAGTATGTAAAGCGGCTAAAGGAGAGCGGTACGAAAGTGCGGTTCAAGAAATTCCCGGAGTGCTATCATGGTTTCGATATTGTGGCATCAAAATCTTCTGTTGGCAAAGCGGCAATACAGTATTATAGAAATGCCTTTCGCTATGCAGCAGAACATTTTTTCGCAGAACAAAAGAAGAGGTAGACTTTGATACTTTGGAAAATTTGCTTGGTTTAGTCTTCGTACAAGGCTGCTATCTCATGTATTTTGCGTTTCAGCTCTGCACGGACATGCGGTGGCTCTAAACATTCGCATTTATTTCCAAAACTGATAAGAATATGGTAGTAGTATTCGTTTTCTATAAAAGGAAAACTAACCATATAATGTTCATTACCGTCTGGTGAAAAATGTTCATAAGTACAATAATCAAGAACCCTGTCCATGACGGACCGATGAACACGAATCTTGATTTTTGTCTGCATTGCGGCTGCCATATCGGCAAAATCCAACTGCGGTTTTGGATAATTCCGCGGCGTAAAAGTATCTGTCTTCATTTGTAGGTTCGACATGCGGGACAGTTTGAATAAGCGGAAATCATTTCTTATATGGCAATATCCCTGGCAATACCAGTGATTTCCCTTTAATACGAGCTGATACGGTTCAACGCCTCTTGTGGTTTTAGTTCCATGACGGCCGGCATAATCAAACAAAAGCATTCTGCTTTCCTGTAAAGCAGTTTTGATTATTTCTAAATAGAGCTGAATGTTTCGGTTGCCCATCCATGGACTGAGATCGATATAAATTTGATTTGCTTTTACGGCAATGTCGTTTGCCTGGTCGGCAGGGATAAAACTTTTGACTTTTGCGAGCGCATTTACCAGTTCATTACCACGCATCATATTGGAGAGATTGGAAAGTCCCATGAGGATGGCCGAAAGGTCATCAGCAGAAAAGACTTTTTTATCAATCTTGTAATGCGGCATGATCTCAAAGCCACCGCCCACTCCGGATGTACTGCGAATAGGAACACCAGCCATGGCAATCGCATCTATGTCGCGGTAGATCGTGCGGGGTGAGACTTCAAACATATCTGCCAATTCCTGTGCGCCGACGCGCTTCTTATCCAGGAGTATCATAATAATACTAACAAGTCTGTCTACTTTCATGGAGTATTCCACCCTTCATTTTTTTGATTGTTGCCATAATGGTGTCAGCGATTACATGATATACTATGAACACTTAGAGAAATCAAGCGAGCGCAGATTGATCTTAGTGAGAATGCATATCTGAACACTTAGCGAGGTGTTTTCGAGTTTAGTGGTCACGATATACTATAGAATAAATAAGCATGTAAATCAATAGAACAATGAAGATGGAGGTATTTTATGATTACGATTTATGTTTATGTCCTTGATACGTTAGCGGACTGGGAACTGGGGTATGTTATTGCAGAACTGAATTCCAAACGGTTTTTCAAGAGGGATGCACCGCGTGTATCGCTCAAAACGGTTAGCCTTTCTAGCGAACCAATAAAAACAATGGGTGGGATAACAGTAGTGCCCGACTGCACCATGGATAATATGGTTGTGAGTGAAAAGAGCGTGCTGATATTGCCTGGTGCAGTTGAATGGAATGATCAAAAGCACGGGGCAATCATCGAAAGGGCAGGGGGATTTCTATCTACAGGAGCCACAGTATGTGCAATATGCGGGGCCACCGCTGCGCTTGCCAACGCCGGACTGTTGGATAATCGACACCACACCAGCAATGGACTGGGATTTCTTGAAATGGTTTCGCCTGGGTATAAGGGGCAGAGTTTATACATAGACAAGCCATCTGTGGCAGATGATAATCTTATTACGGCAAGTGGAACCGGAGCGTTGTTGTGGGCGAAGCAAATTATTGAACATTTAGGAGTTTTCCAATCAGATACCCTGGAATTCTGGTATAATTATTTTGCTACTGGCAATCCGAAATATTTCTATTCGCTTATGGAAGCATTGCCATCTGGTGAGGAAGAAGATTTGCCTTTGGTCTAAAAAGTTCATGATTTTTCGGTGGAGAAAAATCATGCAGGCAAAAAATATTTCTGGAGATACGGAAAATTTTAAATAAAAGACAACTGAAATTCATGTATTTGCAGAAATGCGAGTGCATGGATTTTTTTATTTGTACTGCATAAATGGAAGAGAAAAATTATATGGTGCATTCATTTTATATAAAAATTTCCGTAAAAAGAGTAACTTAGATTGACGTAGTAGAAGAATTACAGTACAATGAAATTGTGCAATGCACAAACACAAAATGAATTACATTAATAAAAGGAAGGGTTTGGTAGGAATATGGAACGATCTATAGAATTGCAAGAACTGAGAAAAAACACAGGAATGAATAGAAAAGAATTCTGCGAGTATTTTGAGGTGCCTTATTCTACCATGACGGATTGGGAACTTGGGAGAAGACGAGTGCCACAGTACTTGTTACGGCTAATAGAGTATAAGATAAAGATGGAAAAACTGACAAAGAAAGGGGAAAATAAGCATATTGAAAAATGATATTATTATATTTGAAGATGAAGAAATGAAATTGGAAGTTCCTTTTACACCGGAGCAGGAAACTGTATGGCTAAACAGGGTACAGATGTCGGAACTTTTTGGAAGAGACATAAAGACAATAGGTAAACATATAGGGAATGTCTTGAAAGAAGAATTGAATAATTCTGAGGTGGTCGCAAAATTTGCGACCACCACTCAACATGGAGCGATTGAAGGAAAAACACAAACGCATATGACTGAGTATTATAATTTGGATGTTATTATTTCTGTGGGCTATCGCGTAAAATCAAAACGTGGTGTTGCATTTAGAAAATGGGCGAATTCCGTATTAAAGGATTACATAATAAAAGGCTATGCAGTAAATGATAATCGTATGAACCAATTAGACGAGGTGATACGAATTATGAAACGTGTACAGAATGAACTTGATACAAAACAGGTTTTATCTGTTATAGAAAGATATAATCAGGCATTGGATCTTCTGGATGCATATGATCATCAAAATATGAAGAGACCAAAAGGAACTCATGCGATTTATGTTCTTACATATGAGGAATGCAGAGAAGTGATAGACAGCATGAAATTCGCAGAGGCGAGTGACTTGTTTGGAAACGAGAAGGATGATTCTTTCAAAGGGAGCATAGGAGCAATCTATCAGAGCTTTGGCGGTGAGGATGTATACAAGTCACTGGAAGAGAAAGCGGCAAATTTATTATACTTTGTCACCAAAAACCACAGCTTCTCTGACGGTAATAAGCGTATTGCAGCTACTATGTTTCTGTATTTTCTGGAAAGAAATAAATTTCTGTTTATGGATGGTGAGAAAATAATAGATGATTATACGCTGGTCGCATTAACAATCATGATAGCAGAATCAAAACCGGATGAAAAAGAGATGATGGTTAGTGTAGTTATGAATTGCCTGCACAGGGAGTGAAGAAATAAATGTGAATATGAAGGCATGGGATTAAAACCTTACAAAAAATGTAAGGTTGCTACCCGCTTTGTAAGGTAAATGAGAGGATTTCTGACATGCGGTTCTTTATAATAGGTTATGTCAGGAGGAATGAAAGATTATGAATGAAAAGAAAGTAGTAGAAATTAAACATTTAATCAAAGATTACGGGGTGAAGGGATTTCAGACCAGGGTGCTTAAGGGTATCGATATGGAAATCTATGAGAAGGACTTTATCGCTATTATGGGACCCAGTGGTTCAGGGAAGACGACGCTGCTCAACATCTTATCGTCTATCGACAAGCCTACTCAGGGGTCGGTGATTCTGGACGGGAATGATATTACCAGAATATCCAATCAGGAACTGTCCAGACTGAGGCGGGATAAGATCGGGTTTATTTTCCAGGATTATAATCTGCTGGATACTATGACATTACAGGATAATATTGCGCTGCCATTGTCTCTGAACGGGGTGCCGACCCAGACCTGCATGACAAAGACAAAAGAACTGGCAGAGATGTTCGGGCTGATCCAGCATTTGGACAAATATCCCTATCAACTGTCCGGCGGGCAGAAGCAGCGCGGGGCGGCAAGTCGAGCGTTGATCACGGACCCGGAGATCATCTTTGCAGATGAGCCTACCGGGGCGCTGGATTCCAAGTCGGGACGAGATCTCCTGGAATGTCTGAAACAGGTCAATGACCAGGGACGTGCTACCATCCTTATGGTGACTCACGATGCCCTCTGTGCTTCCTATGCCAAAGATGTGTACATCTTAAGTGACGGTACGATCCAGTGCAAACTGAGCCGGGGAGCCAGCCGGAAAGAATTTTATGATCGGATCATCGATATGCAGTCTTCCATGGGAGGTGAGCTGTCGTGAGTATGTTGAAGCTTGCCCTGCAGAATTTCAAGAGCAGTTTTCGGAATTATATAGCACTGGTTATCTCGCTTGCGTTTACTATCCTTGTATTATTGAATTTCCAGTACATTATTTATTCGGATGCGTTCACCACATTGGGAGAGCGGAATAAGCAGTATATCGATATGGTGGTACAGATTATTTCTATCGTGCTTGGATGCTTCATGTTCTTTTTTATCTGGTATGCCACCAATGTGTTTTTGACGAAACGCAAGAAAGAAATCGGTATCTATGTATTTATGGGATTGACCAATCAGAAGATCGGCAGACTTTATATGCTGGAGAGTATTTTTACAGGTCTTACCGCGTTGGTGCTGGGAATCGGTGTTGGCACGCTGGTGACGCATCTGTTTCAACTGATTCTGGTTGCGATTTCGGATGTCACAGTAAACATTCAGTTCCATTTTGAACCAAAACCAATCATTGGAACTGCGGTGATATATCTGGTTTTGTACCTGGTCTTCGTGATCAAAGGCTATGTGAGTATTGTGCGAAGCAGCGTGCTGGATATGGTGTCGGCCGGCAAGAAGAATGAATATGTAAAGCGGAAGAACTGGCTTCTCGTGCTGAAAGCCATTCTGGGCATGTGTGTGCTGGCGGGTGGATATTTCCTGGCGGTCAAAAACGCTGGACAGGAGGCACTGAATAACGCGACCATGGCTGTTGTGCTGGTTATCGTGGGCGTATATTTGCTCTTTGGAGGCATGATTCCTTTTGTGTTCCAGAGACTGGAGAAAAGCAAGAAGTTTTTGTATCAGAAGCAGCGGACACTGTGGATCAATCAGGTGATCTTCCGCATGAAGAAAAATTATCGGACGTACGCTATGACCTGTGTGCTCATGATCTGTTCGGTGACTGCACTGGCGGCGGCTTTTGCCATGAAAATGCGCTACGATAAAATGGTACATTTCCGAAACACTTACACTTTCCAGGTGTTGGCAAACGAGCCGGATCTGGATGATACCTTAGCGGAAACAATCGGAAAGGATAATGAGATCACTTATTCTGGGGAAATCACCATGCTGGCTTTGGACAGTTCCAAGATCGATACAAAATATCAGCAGGCGAACTATGCCCTCTTATCCTATTCCCAACTGAAAACACTGGCGGAACATGCAGGACTGGAATTTGATCTGCCGGAACCCTCGGATCAGGAGGTGATCAATCTACAGAATCAGCCGTTGATTTCCACGATTACGGAGCAGCAGCTGGGGACGGTGAACATAGGCGGAAAGGAATTCCAGGAGATAGCAGACAGTAAGATCCCATATATGGGCTATCTACAGGAAGATATACGGAATTATGTGGTAAGTGACAAGTCTTATGAAGAAATGATACCGCAGGGGCAGCAGATCTATACCTATAATTACCGCATCAAAGATATTTATAATTATGAAGCGTCATTGGATGATCTGGATGCGCTTGTGAATGGCGCGAAGGATGTCTATGTGGGCCGTGTGGCGGTCAATCCCAAGGATACAGAATTGGAATGGGTCAAGGTCATGTATTCTGTATGCATTTTCGTATTCATGGTATTTATTCTCGCCAGCGGCAGTATCCTTTACATGAAGTTGTATAACGATGCTTTTGAGGAGAAGGAGCGTTACCGTGTGCTGAAAAAACTGGGCATCGGAAAGCGTACTCTGGCAAAATCCATTGCCAGGGAACTGTTCAGTGCTTATGCGCTGCCCTTTGTGGTCATGGCAGTTTCCAGTTACTTTTCAGTGGAAGCACTGGCTAAAGTGACGCGCACGGACCTGTTGGCAGTCAATCTGATCAGCGTGGGCGTGATCTTTGTTTTCCTGGTCCTGTGTTATCTTGGCTCAGTTGTGGTGTATAAGAAAAATGTGGAATTAAGGAAATAATCAAAGGTGTTGGTAATAAAAGACAGCTAGCTGGGTCCGGTCGCGGAGCTGGAGCTTGTCTAAGATAGAACTAAGATAATTGCGGACGGTGCCTTCACTTAAGAAGAGCTCGGCCGCAATTTCTTTGTTGCTTAAACCATCTGCAATCAGCCGGATAATCTCAGATTCCCGTTCATTGATCTCGTACACACTATAATCAAATGATTTATCGGCCTGTAGAAGACCAGGTATGCGTGAACTGATCTCGCTGCCAAATACAGTCTGTCCGGTGTTCACCGATTTGATAGAAGCGACAATGCTGTTATAATCCTGTTTTAAAATATAACCTTTGGCACCCAATTTCAGTGCACGGACGATATACTCGTCATCGGAAAATGTGGTGAGCAGCAGGATTTTTGCGTCGGAAAATTCGGACAAAATCGTGCTGGCCGCATCCAGGCCGCTCATGTTTTTCATACGGATATCCATCAGCAGCACATCTGGGCGGTGGCGGCGGTAAAGGGTGATGGCCTCGGACCCGTCAGAGCCCACTGCGTCTACCTGTATTTCATTACCTGCTTCTAGTATAGTCTTTAATGCGCCTGCTACCAGGCAGTCATCATCTACAATCACAACTCTCATTGTGTTATCCCCCCTATTTCTGATTTTGGAATCATGATAAATATTTTAAACCCATCTTCCTGTGTAACCTGCATGGTGCCATGCAAAGTCGTCACACGATCCTGCATATTGATCAGGCCGATGCCGGAATCGGTATACGCACTGGAAGCAGTGCCGTTATCCTGGATGATCAGCTGATAAAAGGCCGGATGTTCCCGCAGGACGATCTGTACCTGAGTGGCATTGCTGTGTTTGGCAATGTTGGACAAGCCTTCTTTTACAATAGTAATGAAGCAGTATTTTACATTTCTCGGCACCTCATAGGACAGGTCGTAGGACAGGGACACCGGGCAGAAAGTGAAGTCATGGGTGAGACTTTCCACCACTTCCCGCAGATTTACCGATTCATCATGAAGGTCGTGGACGCTGGTGCGAATGTTGTCCATGGCGGTATTCAGCGTTGCATCCAAAGTATCCAGAGGCGTTACCATGGCATCGGTCTGGTTTATAGCTTTGAGCGCGCCCACCATAAGGATGGAACGGGAAAGCATATGTCCCACGTTGTCGTGTATCTCCCTGGCGATGCGGTTGCGCTCCTTCAGGGTAGCCGTGTATATTTCATAGTCCTGATTGTCCAGAAGAGCCTGATTTTTCTCGGAGAGCAGCATGTTCCGCTCGGCGCTGTCATCTCTGGTCTTTTTGTACAGACTGGACAGTTTTGCATAAGACTGTGCCTGAGCAGCCAGATAACAGGACAGAAGCAGACCGAAAAGCAGAAAGATCCACAGGGCCGGTTCTGTCGGCAGGTAAGATGCAGAGAGGCTGATCAGATACAGAGTCAGCGCCGGATAATTGCGTATAGAAAAGGCATCATAGGCCAGGAGCGGTGTGAATAGCATCAGTTTCGGAAACCAGAAAGAGAGGATGCCGTAGAGGGTAGTCACGATCAGATTATAGTCCGGTTTCTTCAGATAAGAAAGCAGTCCGTGTTCCAGGCAGTCGCTTCGGTAGAAAAAGTAAAGAAAGCAGGCACATGTCACAGCGAACAAAAGGGCGGCAATGTAGGCTCTGTCGGTGGGCACAAAGAGCATGGTGCCGAAACAAAAAAAAAGCAGCAGTGCTTTGTTGGTCAGTGTCCGCATGGCAATCCCCTTTCGTGTGTATCATAGAATACATTCATTATAATCATTTTCATGACAAATGTCATCTGATAATCATCATATGGAATGTGACAAATGTCATGCGAGATGCTGACAGGGGACACTTATGCTGGGGGAAAAAGAGGATTATACTGTAACTATCAAGTGGAGGAGGAAATGAACATGATAAAAATAGAGAATCTGGTAAAACGATATGGTCAGCTGGTGGCGCTGGATCATTTGAATCTGGAAATTCATGAAGGGGAAATTTTCGGACTGCTGGGACCGAACGGTTCCGGTAAGACGACGGCGATCAGCTGTCTTTTGGCACTCTTAAAATATGATAAGGGAACAATTGAAGTATTCGGAAAGAAAATGACACCGGATAATTACGAGGCAAAGAAGCAGATCGGTGTGGTGCTGCAGAATGTGGCCGTGTTTGAGGAGATGAATGTGCGGGAAAATATCGATTATTTCTGCGGACTGTATGTGAAAGAAAAGGAGAAGAGAAAAGTACTGGTGGAAGAGGCCATTGCCTTTGTAGGTCTGGAGGAGTACACGAAGATGCGGCCAAAGCAGTTATCCGGCGGACTTCTGCGCAGGCTGAACATTGCCTGTGGCATCGCGCACCAGCCACGGCTGATCATTATGGATGAGCCTACAGTGGCCGTGGATCCACAGAGCCGGAATAAGATTTTGGAAGGTATCATGGAATTAAACCGCAAGGGTGCAACGGTTATCTATACGTCTCATTATATGGAAGAAGTGGAGCAGATCTGCAGCCGCATCGCCATTTTAGACCATGGACGCTGCATTGCTCTTGGCACGAAGGAAGAATTAAAGAGTATGATTAAGACCGGCGAAAAGATTACCATAGAGGGTGTGCTTCTGGAGGAGCACAATTTGGCGGATATGAGGGAACTGCCCCATGTCTTTGATGTGGAGTATGCGGAGCAGGTGCTGGTGGTGCGGTGCAGCGGGGCGAAGCATAATCTGGTGCGTGTGCTGGGGTATCTGCAGGAGAAGGATATGGCTTTTGGCAGAGTATTTTCTGAACTGCCTACGTTGAATGATGTATTTCTGGAAATCACGGGAAAAGAACTGAGAGATTAGGAGGGGAAAGCTATGATGCATTTGATTAAATATCGATTCCTTTGTACCATGCGTGACCGGGTGGCTATGTTCTGGGCTATGGCTTTTCCGTTGATTTTAGGTACGCTGTTTTATTTTGCACTCTCAAACGTTGGAAAAGACAGTCTGAAAACCATACCGGTGGCACTGGTGGAGACAACGCAATCGGAAGCGGCGGATACCTTTGGGTCGTTTCTGGATGAGATGGAACAGGGGGAGAGCAAGGTCATTGATGTGGAAACCGTGTCGGAGGAGAAAGCACTCCAGCTGCTGAAAGAAAATGAAGTGCAGGGTATTTTTTATGCCAGGGATGTGCCGACTCTGACGGTTGCATCGGAAGGTATCGAGGAGAGCGTGCTCCAGACTCTTTTGGACAGTTATAACCGCAATGCACATATGATACGCACGGTGGCCGAAGAAAAACCGGAGGGAATGGCGGCCGCGGTGGAGACATTGGCGGATTACCAGAATCTGGTAAAGGAGACAACGATTACGGGGAAAGAGACCAATGGGTCCCAGCAGTATTTTCTGGCACTCATTGCCATGGCCTGCCTGTACGGATGTTTCCTTGGATTCAGTACGGCCATGAATCTGCAAGCGAATCTGACCAGTCTTGCTGTTCGCAGGTGTATTACCCCCACACATCGGCTGAAGATGGTGTTTGTGGATCTACTGGTTACGTTTTTCGTTCACTTTGTGAATCTTATGATTTTGCTGGTTTATCTGGTGTTTGTTTTGAAGATTGATCTGGGCGCCAATCTGGGCAAAACGATGCTGGTGTGTGCGGTAGGCGGTCTGATCGGTGTGGCTATGGGGATTTTTGTGGGTAGCTGTGGAAAGGGCAGAGAGGGTGTCAAGATTGGCATTATGCTGGCGATCAGTATGACCTGCTCTTTTCTGGCGGGACTTATGCAGGCGCAGATCAAGCATTTGGTTGAGGTGAATGTCCCGGTTTTGAATCGTATTAATCCGGCGGCTCTGATCAGCGACGCTCTGTATTGTATCAGTATTTATGATGACCCGGCACGTTATATTAGGGATATCGGGATTTTGCTTCTGATGGTTTTGATTCTGGGTCTGGGTGCATTTTTGATGGTGAGGAGGGAACGTTATGACAGTATTTAAGGGCTATATGAAAATTATCAAAAGACTCTCCGGAATGATTGCCATGTACCTGGCTATTTTTACCGGTATTACGTTTATTATGCAGTTTATGGCAAAGGATACGGAATCCGGTATTTATACGGCAGAGAAACTCCATATCGCAGTGGTAGACGAGGACGGCGGAGCACTGGCGAAGGGACTGGCAGATTATCTGGAAAAACTGCATCAGGTTTCCTATATGGAAAATGATGAGGAGGTTATGCAGGAAACCATTTATTATGAGAGTGTAGACCTGATCCTGCGGATACCAGCGAATTTCCAGCAGTCCTGTCTGGTCAATGGGCAGGAACTGGCGATTACGGGTATTCCGGGCAGTTATAACAGCATTTATGTTTCCCAGCAGATCAATACTTTTCTTAATGGGGTGCGCTCGTATATGGCGGCTGGTTTTGATACTGTGAAGGCTGTGGAACTGTGTGGCAATCAGGAATCTTCTAAGGTGGATGTTCTGGATAATAACGGCAAGATGGGTATTTCGTCTTATGCGTATACGTTCCGCTATATGCCGTATTTGTTTTTGTCTGCTTTGTGTTATACGCTGGCGGTGGTGCTTACTTTTTTCCGTAAACGGGAGGTGAAGAATCGTATGCTGGCCTCTGCGGTGTCTCTGAAAAGGCAGAATGCCGAGAGTATCCTGGCTTTTGGTGTGGTTGGGATTGGTATGTGGCTGTTTTCGCTGGCGCTTATGCTGATTGTCAGTGGCGGCGGATTTTTCCATGATCCGTATAAATGGTTTTATCTGCTGAACAGTTTTATTCTCATGCTGGTTTGTCTGGCTGTTTCGTTTGTGATCGGGCTGCTGGTGAATAAATCTCAGGTGGTAAATCATATTGTGACGCCCTTGTCTTTGGGGATGTGTTTTCTGTGCGGAGTGTTTGTGGAGATGTCGCTTCTTGGGGATAAGGTTTTGCGGGTGGCGCAGTTTCTGCCGATCTACTGGTATGAGGTGGTTAATGAGACACTTAGTAATTGCGTTGTTATGACGGATAGTATCCGGGATACTGTGCTTAAGGGCATGGGGATTGAGATGCTTTTCGCGGTGGCGCTTATTGGGGTTGCGCTGGTTATTAGTAAGTTTAAGCAACAGGAACAATAGAGTGGGGGACGAATGCTTCTGCTGCACCGGGGCGTATGGGTTTGATTTTGATCGGGCTCCGGGGGATAGAAAGTCTAAGGAAAAGCCGCCCGACGCTTGCTGAACCAACCACATTCGACCCGTTTGCTGATGCAAACGCGTCTCAGGTGGTTTCGAGATTGGGTTTTGTCAACCCAATCTCGTCAGCAAGTGTCGGGCGGCTTTTCCTAAGTCTTTCTATATCCCCCTCCACTGACGATCATAATCAAATCCCATACGCCCCGGCGCAGCAGCTGCATTCTGGGGGTGGAGGGCGATTTGTATGCTCGCTTGCGCATCGCGGGTGGGGGCTCGCTTGCGCATCGTGGGTGGGGGCTCGCTTGCGCATCGTGGGGGAGTGCCTCATTTTTTGGGGACAAGATTGTGAAAAAATCAAGACAACCATTCTAGGAAAATGGGTAAAGAGGGGTTTGGAAGCAGTGCGCTTACCCAGTCATCGGATGGCAGAAGGAGAAAACACAAGATTTGTTTGCTAAAATGGGTAAGGAGAGCCATGATCCCGCACCCATTACCCAATGGGGAGATTGAAGCAGTTTTCACGCACGAACTTGCTGATGTTTTTGGGTAAAGAGGGGTTTGGAAACAGTGCGCTTACCCAGTCATCGGATGGCAGAAGAAGAAAATACAGGATTTGTTTGCTAAAATGGGTAAGGAGAGCCATGATCCAGCACCCATTACCCAATGGGCAGATTAAGAACAAGTTTCATGCACCAACTTGCTAATGTTTTGGGTAAAGAGGGGTTTGGAAACAGTGCGCTTACCCAGTCATCGGATGGCAGAAGGAGAAAACACAAGATTTGTTTGCTAAAATGGGTAAGGAGAGCCATGATCCCGCACCCATTACCCAATGGGGAGATTGAAACAGTTTTCACGCACGAACTTGCTGATGTTTTTGGGTAAAGAGGGGTTTGGAAGCAGTGCGCTTACCCAACAAACAGATGGCAAAAGAAGAAAACACAAGATTTGTTTGCTAAAATGGGTAAGGAGAGCCATGATCCAGCACCCATTACCCAATGGGCAGATTAAGAACAAGTTTCATGCACCAACTTGCTAATGTTTTGGGTATAGAGGGGTTTGGAAACAGTGCACTTACCCAATAAACAGATGGCAGAAGAAGAAAACGCAAGATTTGTTTGCCAAAATGGGTAAAGAACACTATGATCTTGCACCCATTACCCAATGGGCAGATTAAGAACAAGTTTCATGCACCAACTTGCTAATGTTTTGGGTAAAGAGGGGTTTGGAAGAAGTGCGCTTACCCAGTCATCGGATGGCAGAAGGAGAAAACACAAGATTTGTTTGCTAAAATGGGTAAGGAGAGCCATGATCCCGCACCCATTACCCAATGGGGAGATTGGAAACAAGTTTCATGCACCAACTTGCTAATGTTTTGGGTAAAGAGGGGTTTGGAAGCAGTGCGCTTACCCAGTCATCGGATGGCAGAAGAAGAAAACACAGGATTTGTTTGCTAAAATGGGTAAGGAGAGCCATGATCCCGCATCTATTACCCAATGGGGAGATTGAAACAATCCCCAAGCAAGCACTTGTTAATGTTTTTGGGTAAGGAGATCGTCAAGACGGACTTGAATATCCATCGGAGGTGTTGTAAGATAATAAATAATAGGAGATTGTTAAATGTGCATAACAAAGTCCTGTAATATTTGGCTGAAATGTACGAAATGACAAATGGAGGGTTGACAGAATGATAAAACAGAGATATAGTATGTTTATTGAAACCGGTTACATGGGTTACATGAAGCAAGGGCGGGATGAGAGATGACTAATATTACGATTCAGGATATTGCAAATGAAGCGGGTGTTTCCAAAGCAACCGTGTCCCGTGTTTTGAATAATTCTCAGGCGGTAGATCCAATTACCAGGAATCGTATTCAGACGATTATAGAGAAAAGACATTTTGTTCCATCTGCTACAGCAAGGAATTTATCGAAGAGAACTTCAGATACAATTGGATTCGTGGTACCGGAAATTGATAACCCATTCTTCGGAGATATTTTACGAGGCGTGATCGAGATCATAGATGCGAATAATCTGACTCTGATCTGCTGTAATACCGATGATAATATGGATAAAGACCTGAAAGCACTGGAGATGTTAAAGGAACAAAGAGTGCGGGGGCTTCTTTATACACCGGCTATTGACTATAGTACCGAGGAAGAAAAAAAGCGACTGGGCAAGATCCTAAAAGAGATGCAGACACCGGTAGTGCTCATGGACAGACGTATTAGTCTGGCCGACGTGGGTGGTGTGTATTTTGATGATTATCATGGGATGTATAATGCGACGAAAGCCTTGATTGAACATGGACATACAAAGATTGCTATTATCAATGCATCGTTGGACAGAGTGTTAGCAAGAGATCGTAGAGATGGTTATATGGCAGCTTTAAAAGATGCAGGAATCGAGCCGGATCCGCGATATAATCTGGAAGGTAATTACCGCATGACTCAGGCCTATGAGCTTTCGAAAAAACTACTGGCTATGGAAGATCGCCCAACGGCGGTCATCACCTGTAATAACCGGACGAGCTTAGGATTCTATAAGGCATTGCGGGAACGGGGCGAGAAGACACCGCGAGATATCGCATTGATCGGACTTGACCGTATTGAAGAGCTGGATGTCATGGGATATGAGATGAACTACATAGAACGTGATGCAAAAGAGTTGGGGAAAAGAGCAATAGAGATGTTGATCAATCGCATGGCATTTCCTGGTAAGGCAGTGCGTGATGTGATACTGGACACACATGTGAAGATTTATAAAATATAGCCAGCGATATACTGTATTTTAGAATCGTTCAAATACAAAAGACAAGGGAGTGAAAACCTCCCTTAAAAATTAAGTCATGTAACCGGTTACATGAAAGGAGAAAAGATATGGAACAACAATTAAAACTGATTATGGGATGTGATTTGGCAGCGTATGACTTCAAATGTGAGATATTGAAAGCCATGCGGGCAAACGGGTACAACATAACAGATGTGGGATGCAATTCTTCCAAAGAAGGTCTTTACGCACCCATTGCTAAGAAAGTGGCAGATGCTGTTGCAAGCGGAGAATACGAATATGGAATTCTTATTTGTGGGACTGGTCAGGGGATGGCTATGGCGGCAAATAAGGTAAAAGGAATCAAAGCGGCTTTATGTTATGACATTTTCCCAGCCGTCATGGCAAAGGAACATAACAATTCCAATATCCTATGTACCGGAGCCTGGATGATGGAAGTACCGAAAGCCTTAAAGATGATTGAAACCTGGCTATTTGCAAAATATGCAGGCAATCACGATGAAGGTCTTGGACTATTAGATGAATATGAGAGGGAGAGATAAGAAAATGGATCGTTTTAAAGCATTATCGGAAATGGCCATGAATGAGTTAAGTGAAGTGTTTGCTAGAATGGATGATTCCAGCGTACGCAATCTGTTGGAATTAATTAAGAAAGCGCCGCGGGTGTTTCTGTTAGCAGCCGGACGTGAAGGACTTGCAACAAGATCATTTGCCATGCGTCTGATGCATTTGGGCAAGGTATCCTACTGGATCTGGGATGATACTACCCCGTCGATTGGGGAAGGTGACCTGATGATCTGTGCATGTGGATCTGCAAATGTAGGACATGAAAATTACATATGTGAGATGGCCAAAAAAGCAGGTGCTACATTGGCTCTGATCACACCGGCAGGCGAGGGATTTATCCTTACGATTGCAGACGAAGTAGTCAAAGTACCTGCGGCAGCGTACAAAGCAGTAGGTGATTTTGTTCCTTCCAAGCAGTTGATGGGAAATCTTTTTGAACAGACATTGTTCGTTTTATTTGATGTGATGGTTATGATGCTCCGGGAGGAAATGGATATTACGCCGGAAGAAATGGTAAGCAGACATCGCAATGTGGAATAATAGTATTCCAATGAAACAGCCCATTTAGGGACCACGGCCAGGAGGTCGCGGATTAATATATCTTTTCATAAAAGGAGGAAGTGGAAATGAAAAAAGTAATTGCAGCATTGCTCGTGGGTGTTATGACATTCTCACTGGTTGCGTGTGGAACGCAGGAAGGTGGATCTAAAACTACCACAACAGAGAAAACAGAGACAACAGAGACAACAGAAGACACCGCAGAGACAAACGATGCAACAAGCTCTGATCTTTATGATCTGGCAAAGTACAAATCAACCAAGGACAAAAAAGACTGGACTATCGCAGTTGTAACAAAAGATAACACTGCAAACTGGTTCAAACGTATGGAAGTCGGCGTTAACGAATTCGGCGAAGAGACCGGAATCAATGTTATCCAGAAAGGTCCGGCAAATGCGGACGCAGCTTCTCAGGTTCAGGTTATTGATGATATGATCAATCAGGGCGTTGACGCACTTTGTGTTGTTCCTATCGATCCAGGTGCAATCGAGGCATCTTTGAAAAACGCTATGGAAAAAGGTATCGTAGTTATCACACATGAAGCATCTAATCAGGTAAATACTTTATTTGATACAGAAGCATTTACAGCAAAAGATTTCGGCGCAGCTCTTATGGATTCACTGGCAAAAGATATGGGAGAAGCAGGAAAATACGCTATGATGGTAGCTTATACGACTTCTACAACACATATGGAATATGCAAATGCAGAATATGAACATCAGAAAGAAGCATATCCAAACATGGAACTGGTAAATGACGGAGCAATCCCTACCTGTGAATCTGAGGAAAGTATTGACACAGCATATGAGAGAGCAAAAGAAGTATTAAAAGCGAATCCAGACATAAAAGGATTTACCGGTGTTGCTTCTACAGACTGCCCAGGTATCGCAAAAGCAGTTGAAGAATTAGGACTTGACGTAAAAGTTGTTGGCGTTGGTACACCAAACGAATTCAAACCTTATGTAGAGTCAGGAACAATTTCTACTGTTAAATTATGGGATCCAAAGGATTCTGGTTATGTAATGTGTAAAGTTGCTTCTATGATCCTTGCAGGCGAAGAAGTTGGCGAAGGAACTGACCTCGGACTTGACGGGTATAATTCAGTAGCAATGGTTCAGGGCGACAACAGATGCCTCATCGGACAGGCAGATATCACACTTACAAAAGAAAACATCAATGATTACGACTTCTAATATTTCATAAATCCTGAAACAGGTATGGAGATATCGCACACCTTACCCAATGATTTTCGTGTGAGGTGTGCGTTTCTTATGAAAGATATAAAATGGGAAGGCAAGGTGAGATAATGGGAAATATACTGGCTGTAAAGGGTATCAAAAAGTCATTTGGAGGTGTGCATGCACTGAAAGGTGTAGATCTTACCATAAAGGAGGGCGAGACACATTGCCTTGCAGGTGAAAATGGCTGTGGAAAATCAACGATTATAAAAGTTATTTCCGGGTTTTATCAACCGGATGAAGGAACGATTGAAATAAACGAAAAAGGATATCCTGTGATGACTCCTTCTGAGGCGATTAATGCAGGCGTACAGGTGATTTATCAGGACTTTTCGATTTTTCCAAACTTGACGGTTATTGAGAATCTGGCATTTAACCAGATACTTGCAAATAAAAAGAAACTGGTTAATAAAAAGGAATTCAGAAGAATTGCAGAAGAAGCAGTAAAGAAGATTAATTTCGATGTAGATCTGGATGCACTGGTAGAGACCCTGCCTGTAGCGGATAAACAGTTAATTGCAATTTCAAGAGCTCTTTTAGACAATGCGAAACTGATTATTATGGACGAACCTACGACGGCATTGACGAAGAAAGAGGTAAAACGATTATTTGAAATCATTACGGATTTGAAGAAGAATGGTGTTACTATTTTATTCGTTTCACATAAATTGGACGAGGTTTTTGAGATTTCAGACAGCATTACAATTTTAAGAAACGGTGAAAATGTCATTACCTGTCCAACCTCTGAAATGACTGAAGAAAAATTTACATATTATATGACCGGACGTCATTTTGATACAAATCAGAACAAAGCGGATATGGAAAAGAATATCGGTGAGACCATCATGTCGGTCAAAGGATTGTCAGCACCTGGTTTTGAGAATGTGAATTTTGAACTGCACAAGGGGGAAATCCTCGGTGTGACAGGCCAGTTGGGATCTGGACGTACAGAATTATCGCTGGCATTGTTCGGGCTGTTGAAACCAACGGCTGGAACTATCACCATGGAAGGAAAAGAAGTAAAAATACCGAATGTTTCAGCAGCTGAAAAACTTGGTATTGCGCTTGTTCCGGAAGACCGGCTGACAGAAGGGCTGTTTTTACCACAGTCTATTATTAAAAATATTACAGTATCCAAGATGGATGAACTGACCAGTAAGGCTGGAATACTTTCCAACAAAAAAGTGGTGGAGGAATCCGCAAAGTGGGTGAAAGATATCGGTGTTGCTACGAAGAATCATGAATTTCCGGTACAGACATTGTCCGGCGGTAATCAGCAGAAAGTTGTGCTGGGGCGCTGGTTGGCTACAAATCCTAAGGTGCTGATTCTGAATGGCCCTACGGTAGGTGTTGATATTGGTGCAAAATATGATATTCACAGCCTGCTGCGCAAACTTGCTTCTGAAGGCATGGCTATCATCATTGTTTCGGATGATATTGCAGAGGTTATTGCGACCTGTGACCGTGCCATCGTTATGCAGGGTGGAAGAGTAACAGGACAATTAGACGGCTCAGAGCTTTCCAATGATTCTCTGACTTCCGCTACGAACTAGAAAGGGGGACGAAAAAGTGAAAAAACTAAAAAATCTGACAAAACAATCTGAATTTTATGTTTTCATAATCATTGTCGTGCTTTCTATTATCATTCAGGCACGTTCTGGATTATTCTTCGCAAATAATAATATTGTAGATACGGTTCGTTCTATGATCGTTCCGTCCATCTACGCATTATGCGCATTGCTGTCTTTCGTAAGTACGGGACCGGATGTTTCCTTTCCACTGATTGCGGCACTCAGCACCTATCTTGCGTTGATTACTACAAATGCACTGGGTATGGGCGAGTCCATGGTGATCGTATTTGTGTTTGCTATCGTTTATGGTTCTATTATGGGAGCATTAAACGGTATCATCATAGTAAAATATAAATTCCCAAGTCTGATCGTAACGCTGGGTACTTCCTCTATCTTCAGCGGCATCTTATTAGGTGCTTTTGAAGCAGAACGTATGGATCTGCCGGCTGGACTGCAGCGAATGGGAAAGGCTTCTCTTCTCAGTGTTAAAAATGCAGAAACCGGACTTGGTTCTACGTTGCCAATGACTTTTCTGATCCTGGTTGCGCTATATGTGATCACGTATCTTGTATTAAATTATACGATGGTGGGACGTGGCGTATATGCGGTAGGCGGTGATGAAGTCTCAGCAGAAAGAGCCGGATTTAATGTGAAAAAGATCCGTTTTGGTGTATTTACCGCAAACGGTGCGATTGCAGCTATTGGCGGCGTGTGTTATGCAGTTATGTCCATGCGCTATCTGCCGACAGAGTATGCCGGCGGTGAAATGATCGTTATCGCAGCCATCGTTCTGGGTGGAACACGTATGGCAGGCGGCGTGGGCACTTTGAAAGGTTGTATCCTTGGAACGCTGCTGCTGACCATGGTATCCAATAGTCTGATCCTGATTGGTATTTCCGTGTATTGGCAGAAAGTATTTATCGGAGCAATCATTATTATCGGTACTGCTGTCTCTGCACTGCAGAGTTATGGTGCCTCAAGAGTAAAAAGTAAAGTAAAGGAGGCAGCATAATATGATGGCAAAAATTAAAAAAATAGATGCGAATATTTTGAGACTGATCATGATTCTCATTGTATTTTTAATCATTGCATGTGTGACACAGCCAACTAATTTTATGAAAGCGGACAACTTCCGTTCCATGGCAAAGCAGATGACGGAGTATGGACTGATGGCTCTGGGTGTGGGCGTGTGTATGATTTCAGGCGGTATTGATCTGTCCTGTGTTTACATTGCGAATCTGAGTGGTATCACAGCAGGTCTGATGATGCAGAGTATGTCAACAACATCGTCCGGCAGTGGATACATTTTATTATCTGTTTTGGTTGCAATTCTGGTAGGTGCTGCCTGTGGTATTTTTAACGGTTTCCTGATTTCTTATCTTCGGATTCCGGCTATGCTGGCGACCCTTGGTTCCTACCAGCTGTTTATGGGTATTTCCATTGTAATCTCAAACGGCAGTACCGTAAGCGGTATTCCAGAAGGCTATACTATGTGGGGCACGACTTTGCTGGCCGGTATCCCATTTGCATTTGTTGTTTTCCTGATCTGTATCATTCTTTTGAGCCTGATTATGAGCAAAACAAGATTTGGACAGAAAGTATATCTGGTTGGTACCAATGCCAAAGCAGCAAAATTTGCAGGTATTAAGAATAATTCCGTATTGATTCGTTCTTATATGATTTCAGGCATCTTATCTGCAATCGCAGGTCTGCTGAGTCTGGCACGTATCAATTCAGCCAAAGCAGATTTTGGAAGCAGCTATACCATGCAGACGATCCTGATTGTTGTTCTGGGTGGCGTGAATCCGGATGGTGGATTTGGTTCTATCCCAGGGATTGCTATTGCAGTAGTGATTCTGCAGTTGCTATCTTCTTATTTAAATATGTTCCCGAATATCAGTAACTACTACAGAGATCTGATCTGGGGTGTTGCGCTGATTGCAGTATTGATTTTGAATTTTGTTACAAATAAAAGAAAGCAGGCCAGATTAGCAAAGGCCAGCTAGATAAAAATAAAAGGGGGGAAAGAAGGGGCAGATTATGCAACTGCTTTCCCTTACTTCTTGAAAAGGAGCATACATGAATAAACCGAAAATATTAGTTGTGGGCAGCATGAATATGGATCTCCTCATCTATGATGTACCACGTATCCCGAAAATGGGAGAATCTGTTTTTTGTTCTTCCTATGCCTATGCGACAGGCGGAAAGGGTTCCAATCAGGCATTTGCAGCATCCAAACAGGGGGCTGAGGTGGTTATGGTAGGACGTGTGGGAGCGGATGATAATGGACGGATTCTTGCCAAGGAAATAGAGAAAGCAGGTGTTCGCACCGACTGTCTGTCCTATGATAAAGAGGCGCAGACCGGACTGGCCATCATGAATGTGGATAAAGAAGGAAAGTATTTTTCCTGTGTAGCATTGGGGGCGAATGAAAACTTAAGTCCACAGGATGTGGAGGCAGCCCTGGAAAAAGAAAAATTTGATATGGTTGTTATGCAGCTGGAAATGCCGCTGGAGGTGGTTTACCGGACCTATGAGATGGCGGCGGAGCGAAATATCCCCGTATTTCTGGATGCGGGTCCGGCTATGTCTATTCCGCTGGAAAGACTGAAAGGGATTTTTGTGATTTCACCCAATGAGGCGGAAACGGAAGCGTTGACAGGAATTTCTGTGGAGAATGAGGAAAAAGCAATTCTGGCTGCAAAAAAATTATACAAAGAAGCAGAGCCACAATATGTTCTGTTGAAAATGGGCAGCAGAGGCGCTATGCTGTACGATGGAAAAGAAGCAAAGATGATTCCCTGTTTCCATGTGGATGCTGTGGATTCTACCGCGGCGGGGGATACCTTTGGTGCTGCTTTTGCGGTGCAGTATTGTAAAGGGGCAAAGATGGAAGAGGCGATCCGCTTTGGACATGCGGCAGCTGGCATCTGTGTATCAAAAAAGGGCGGACAGCCTTCTATACCCACGGAAGAAGAAACCACGGAATTTCTGAAACAGCAGAACTGATTAGTTGGAAAGGCAGAAAAGATGATAACACACAGCTTATATGAAAAATGTCAGAAGCAGGTTATTACAGAGTGTTCACAGGCATTGGAAAGCATTGAATCAGAGACGATTTTACAGTACTTAGATATGACCATGAAGGCGGATAAGGTTTTCTTTGTGGGGGTTGGAAGAGTTTTGCTTGCGCTGGAATGTGTGGCGAAGCGCTATGCACATCTGGGCATACAGACCGTGGTAGTGGGTCAGATAACGGAGCCGGCAATCACGCAGAAGGACGTGCTGATCGTGGGGTCAGGCAGCGGAGAGACACTCTTTCCGGCAGGCATTGCAAAGAAAGCAAAAAATCTTGGCGCAAAGGTGATTCATATAGGAAGTAATCCTCATAGCGGGCTGAAAGATCTGGTGGATCTGTTTGTGCGAATACCGGTAGAAAGCCGTGCAAAAGAGCCGGATGAAATACATTCCAGCCAGCCAATGACATCACTTTTTGAACAGTCGCTGTTATTGTTTGGTGATACGACAGCCATGATGCTTGTAGAAGAAAAGAAACTAAATCTTGATAAATTATGGGAATACCATGCAAATTTGGAATAGGAGTAGAGAAGATGACAAGATGGGCAATAATCGGAACGGGTTATATTGCAAATAGATTTGCATCCGGAATGACGCAGGTAAAGGATGCAAAAGGAATCGCAGTAGTTTCCAGAAACCTTGAGACGGCACATGCTTTTGCAGAAAAATATGGTATTCAATCCTGCTTCGATGAGTTTACGACCATGCTGCAGGTGGCAAAGCCGGATATCGTTTATGTTGCAGTACCAAACGACTGTCATATGGAGTATATTGAGGCGGCTCTGGAGGCAGGCGTCCATGTATTAAGCGAAAAGCCTATGACCGATACGGTGGCGCAGATGGAGCAGGTATTTGCAAAGGCGAAGGAAAAAAATCTCTTTGTTATGGAAGGCATGTGGACACGCTGCTTCCCGGCGGTCCGGCAGGCGCGCCAGTGGCTGGAAGAGGGCTGTCTGGGAGAAGTTCTGGCAGTGCATGCTTCCTTTGATATCAAGCCGGCTATGGAAGAGTGGCAGCCATGGAAGGGCGGAGCAAAGCATGCAGCCGGTGCACTGCGCGATGTAGGCATATATTCGCTGGCCATGGCCTATCTGGCCTTCCCTCAGGGTCCACAGGAAGTTCATTGTAAGATGGTAAAAAATGAGGAAGTAGATGTGAGCGTGGATATGATGCTGGACTACGAGACAGGGGCAGCACATATAAGCGGTGCATTTAACCGGGTAAGTCAGCATCAGGCAGTTATTATTGGCGAAAAAGGAAAAATCATAATCGGACCGGAATTCTGGTGTCCATCCAAAGCGGTGCTTCAATTTCAGGATGGAACGGAAAAAATATTTGAAGAGTCATATGAAGCATCCGGATTCCAATACGAGATCACGCGGGTACAGGAAATGCTGGAGCAGGGAAAACTTCAATGTGATGATTTTACATGGGAGGAAAGCAGGGCTATCGGAACAATCATCGAAAGATTGCGGAAAGAAAATAATATTTTATATGCAGCGGACGAACAGTAAATCATAGAAAATCAGGAGGAATTTGACATGAAGGGTGAAATTAAACAGATTGCAATTGTAGTAAAAGATGTAAATAAATCCATGCAGAATTACTGGGATATGTTGAAAATTGGTCCATGGGACGTAAGACATCTCTGTAGTGATACGGTTCGTGATTTCAAATTCCATGGCGAAGAAGTAAAGGAAAGATTTGATTTTATCTGCGCAGTATGCTGGGTGGGGAATATTGAGATGGAATTGATCCAGCCTATTGAAGGACCTAATGTATATTGGGAATTTCTGGAAAAGAAGGGCGAAGGGCTGCATCATTTTAAGATTGTACTCAAGGATGACGAGGCGCTGGCTGAATATGTAGAGGAATTGAGCGAAAAAGGCATGCCGGTAACACAGACGGGATGGATTGACAACGATGTGCATTATTACTTGGATTCCGAGGAAAAACTTGGTATTATAGTGGAAATGGGAAATGGCGGAAAAATAGGTGCACCAGCGTATGTATTTCCCCAAGTATAACAGGAGGACAAACAGATATGAAATTACAACTGGCTTTAGATGATATTACACTGGAAGATGCAGTAAAACTGGTGGAGCAGGTGCAGGACTATATTGATATTATAGAAGTCGGCACACCTTTTGTTATCCAGGAAGGGATGCGGCCGGTGCGTCTGTTTAAAGAAAAATTCCCGGATAAAGAGATTCTGGCGGATTTGAAGATTATGGATGCAGGGTATTACGAAGCGGAAGAGGCATTAAAGGCGGGCGCAGATTATATTACGGTCCTTGCCGTCACCGATGACGGAACGATTAAAGGCTGTGTGGATGCGGCCAATGCTTACGGCAAACAGGCCGTGGCCGACATGATCTGTGTTCCGGATATGCCCAAGCGCATTGTTGAACTGGAGGCGGCCGGCGTGCATGGCCTTGCGGTACATACAGGAGTGGATCAGCAGGCTGCGGGCCGGGAGCCCATTGATGACCTGCGTCTCATGTGTACACACAGCAAAACGGCAAAGATTTCTGTGGCTGGCGGGATCAATACCTCCACGATACCTATGTATGCCAAAGAAAAGCCTGATGTGATGATCGTAGGCGGAGGGATCTGTCATGCAGAAGATCCTGTGAAAGCGGCAAAGGAAATCTATGAAGCAATGAAAGAGGGCAGATAAAATGGCACAGGCAGTTTATTTAAAAAAAATATTAGAGGAGCTGCAGGATGCGGCAAAGTATATTGACGAAGTGGAATTACAGGCCTTTGCAGATCTGGTCTTATCAGCAAGGCGGGTTTTTGTGGCAGGTGCGGGCCGTTCTGGATTTGCAGCAAGGGCTTTTGCCAATCGTCTGATGCATCTGGGGCTGACTGTTTATTTTGTGGGAGAGCCAACGACGCCGTCTATACAGGCCGGGGATCTGCTGGTGATCGGTTCTGGTTCAGGTGAGACCGGCAGTCTTGTCACCATGGCTCACAAAGCAAAAAAACAGGGCGCCATGCTGGCTACGATCACGATCTTTCCCCAGGCGACCATCGGCAGTATGGCTGACCGGGTGGTGAAACTTCCAGGCTCTACACCAAAGAGCGAGTTGAAGAGCGGGTTTGTTTCTTTTCAGCCCATGGGAAATTCTTTTGAACAATTGACCTGGTTGGTGTATGATAATCTTGTAATGATTATGATGGATAAACTGAAGCGGACACCGGAAGAGATGTTTAAACTTCATGCGAATCTGGAATAGAATGTGAGGATGTGTATATGAAACTGGGAATCGTAGGAACAAATTTTATCAGTGACTGGCTGGTGGAGGCTGCAGAGCAGGTGGCAGAAGTAGAACTTGACGCTGTGTTTTCCAGAAAGCAGGAGACGGGAGATGCATTTGCGAAGAAACATGGCATACCGGCAGTTTATACGGACTGGGAAGAGTTTCTGCAGTCAGATATTGAGGCGGTATATATCGCGACACCTACCTATGCCCACTGTGGGCAGACGCTGGATGCGCTGCAGCACAAAAAACACGTACTGTGTGAGAAAATCCTTGCGGTAAATGAGCAGGAAGCCCAGAAGATGTTTGACTGTGCAAAAGATAATCAGGTGGTGCTTTTAGAGGCTATGAAGCCGGACTTTGATCCGGGCATGAAAAGGCTGGAACAGGAACTGCCAAAGATTGGAACACTGCGCCGTGCCACGGTGGAGTACTGCCAGTATTCCTCCCGCTATGACAAATTCCGTCAGGGAGAAATACTCAATGCCTTTAATCCGGAACTTTCCAATGCGGCAATCATGGACATCGGTGTATATTGCATTCATACGATTGCAAGAATGTTTGGTATGCCAAAGGAAGTAAAAGCTGTCGCTACCAAATTGAGTAATGGCTTTGAAGGCATGGGAATCGTTTCCATGCAATACGAAAATATGGTAGCGGAAGCAATCTATTCCAAAATAACAGAGTCGGTGAACCGTACCGTATTTCAGGGAGAAGAGGGCAGTATCTTGATTGACAAGGCAGCCACGCCCCATGAGATGGAGATCATATATCGGAATGGGGACAAAGAAATCATACCCCTTCGACCTGCGCCTAACAACATGATATATGAAGTGCAGGAATTTGTACATCTGATCAGGGAAGGGTGTGTAGAACATCCATACCGTACCTATTCTCTGGACACCATGCGCATTACCGATGAAGCGAGAAGACAGACAGGAACAACATTTCCAGCATAAGAAAAACTTCCAGTATAACGAAGACATCGTTTACTGGAAGTTTTTTTATACAATGACCAGTTCCACCATAGCCCGCATTTCCTCCGCAATAGATTCCGGGATCCGGGAGTCGGTGATGATCATGTGGATCTGATCCCAGGGGGCCACTTCTACCAGAGAGGTGGTGGTAAATTTGGAACTGTCTGTTAAAATGATGATTTTTTTGCTCTGCTGAATAAAAGCCTGCTTGATGTTGATATCATGGAAGTCACGGGAGCAGATGCCGCCCCGGTTCATGACACCGCTGGTGCCGATAAAGGTCACGTCCAGGGATAATTTTTTCAGGGCCGAGGCCGTCTGCTCACCCTGATAGGCCATATCGATGGGATTGTATTCGCCGCCCAGATTATAGAGGCGGTTCTTGGAGCGTATGATTTTCTGCAGCACCGGGTGCGAACTGGTGATAATCAGATAACCGGAAGTATCCTCCATAAGATCAGCCATGAGCGATACAGTACTGCCCATATCCATACCCACGACACCACCGCCCTGAGGAAGATATTCCAGGGCTTTTTTTGCAATCAGGTATTTGTAATTAAAATTGTCCGACTGACGTTCGGCGATGGGGGCGACGATATCGCTCTCAAAAGCAGAGGCGCCGCCGTGGGAACGTTTGAGGATATGCTGTTTTTCCAGTTTCAAAAAGTCCTGGCGGATGGTTTCGTTGGAAACCTGAAAAAGCTGGCAGGCCTCCTCCGTGGAAAGATAACCATTTGTCAGCACCAGGGCTATGATTTTGTTGCGGCGTTCCATGATTTCAGATGCTTTCATGGATAGGCACCTCCTTTTCACTTTTTTATAGTATAGCAAATTCAATGAGAAAGTACATACGAAATACAAGAATATTTTTAAAAAATCTGGAATTATACTGGAAAATAGAGAAACACGGGAAGATTTCATGGAAATTTCATGGAATTGATTTGAAATGGGATGAACAGAACGGTAGAATGTAAACAAAGAGGAGGTATATCTGTATGAAAAAATATCGTATAGCCATTGATGTGGGCGGAACCAAGTTTCTGTATGGATTGTTTGACCAGGAGAATCATATTCTTGGGCGGAAAAAGACAAAAACACCTCAGGGGATCACCAATGAGGACATGAGCAGAAAATTTTACGAAGAGATTACAGCCTTTGTAAAGGAATACCAAATTACCATGGAAGAAATCCAGGGTATCGGGGTAGGGCTTCCGGGCTATGTGGATTATGCAGGGACTCTGATCAGCGGGGGTAGTCTGGAAAACGTAAAATGTTATCCGGCTGGCGAGGAACTGAAGAAACTGTTTCCAGGACTGAAAATCGTTGTGGATAACGATACGAATCTGGCCGCATTGGCAGAACAGCGTTACGGAGCAGGAAAGGGCTGCAGAAATCTCTGCTACACGGCGCTTAGCACCGGGATCGGCAGTGGATTTATCATTAACAATGAACTGTTTCGCGGGGATTACGGCGGAGCAGGTGAGTCGGGGCATATGCTGGTGACACCGGGACAGGGCGAACTTTGCGGTTGTGAGAACAGGGGCTGCATCATGAGTTATGCCAGCGGGATCATGATCGCAAACCATATCAGGACTGCGATTCGAAAAGGCAGACAAACGGTGATGACCCATATGGTAAAAGATATGGCGGATATTTCGGCGGTACAATTACATCAGGCATATTTGATTGGAGATCCCCTTGCCGTGGAAATGTATCAGCAGATGATCCATTATATTGGTATCTATATATACAATATATTTACTTCCTTTAATTTTTCCACTTTCGTGTGCGGAGGCGGGTTGACGGCCATGGGGGAAGATTTTTTAAAAGATATCAGCAGAGAGGCAAACCAGTACAATCATCACAAAAATCAGAAAATGGATATTCGATATGCAGAACTGGGCAGTGATATGGGAATTATCGGTGCGGCAATTGTTTTAGAATAGGAGGGCAATGTGAGTTATTTTGGAGAACCAAGTAAAAGGATACAGAAAATGAAAGAGGACATTCTGTCTATTACGCCCAAGGTGTGTGTGGAGCGGGCGATTTATACCACGGAATCATATCAGAAGCACAAGGACAAGATGAAAATCCTGCAGCGTGCTTATGCCATTGAAAACACCCTGCAGAAAATGACTATTTATATAGAAGAAGGAGGTCTTCTTGCGGGCAATCAGGCAAGTTCCAACCGTGCTGCACCTATCTTCCCGGAATATGCTATTGACTGGGTCGTGGATGAACTGGATAAATGGGAAAAGCGTGACGGCGACCGGTTCCTTATTTCTGAGGAAAATAAGCAGGTCATTCGTGATCTGGAACCATTCTGGCGAGGACAGACACTGAAGGACAAAGGTCTGGCGCTGATGCCGCCGCTGAGCCGAAAATGCTATGATCTTGGTATCATTAAAGTAGAAGGAAACATTACGGCCGGTGATGGCCATCTGGCGGTGGATTATGAGAAACTGCTTCGTGTGGGGCTTAAGGGCATCCGGGAAGAGACACTGGAGGCGAAGGCGAAACTTCAGTACAGTGACTATAATGATTTGAAAAAGGTCTATTTTTATGACGCGATTCTTATTCTGGTGGCCGCCTGTGTGGATTTCGCCCATCGTTATGCCAGGCTGGCAGCAGAGATGGCAGGGCATGAAACAGATCCCACAAGAAAAAAGGAACTGGAGAAACTGGTGCAGGTATGCATGCGTGTACCGGAATATCCTGCGGAATCATTTTACGAGGCTGTGCAGAGCGTATGGTTTCTGCAGCTGATCCTGCAGATCGAGTCAAACGGACATTCCTTGTCCTTTGGGCGGTTCGACCAATACATATATCCTTTCTACAAGAAGGATATAGAAGAAAAAAATATGAATCAGGAGCAGGCGTTGGAACTGTTGGAAAATCTGTGGATCAAGACGTTTTCCATTAACAAGATCCGAAGTGATTCTCATACGAAATTTTCCGCAGGCAGCCCCCTGTACCAGAATGTGTGCATCGGTGGGCAGCATGTGGATGGAACGGATGCAGTGAATGAATTATCATTCCTTATGCTGAAATCAGTGGCCCAGACGAGACTGACCCAGCCAAATCTATCCGTGCGCTATCATGCGGGGATTGCGGATGCATTTATGAAGGAATGTATCGAAGTGATCAAACTTGGTTTTGGAATGCCCTCTTTTAATAATGATGAGATTATCATTCCCCAGTTTATAAAAAAGGGTGTGGCAAAAGAAGACGCATATAATTATTCTTCCATCGGCTGTATCGAGGTGTCTATTCCAGGCAAATTTGGTTTCCGCTGCTCTGGTATGAATTTCCTGAATTTTCCGCGTATCCTTATGATCGCACTGAATCAGGGCGTGGATGTCACGTCGGGAGAAAAGGTATATGATGCGAATATTCATTTCCGGGATATGACAAGTTTTGACCAGGTTTGGAAGGCATGGGTGGATGTGATTCAATATTTTACGCCGATCAGTGTGAGCCTGGATAATTGTGCGGACTATGCACTGGAGATGGAAGTGCCGGATTCTCTTTGCTCCGCACTGGTAGATTCCTGCATCCAGCGTGGCAAACATCTGAAAGAGGGCGGCGCAGTCTATGATTTTATCGGACCGCTGCAGGTGGGTATCGCCAACACAGGTGATTCTCTGGCGGCTATTAAAAAACTGGTCTTTGAAGAAAAAAGAATCACGCCAGCCAAATTGTGGGATGCCCTTATGGCCAATTTTGAAAATGAGGGCGGCTGGAAAATACAGCAGATGCTTCTGCACGATGTGCCCAAATATGGAAATGATGAAGATTATGTGGATGATCTTACGCGGGATTCCTATCAGGTATTTATTGACGAGATAGGAAAATATCATAATACACGGTATGGCAGAGGGCCTGTAGGCGGCGGTTATTTCCCGGGAACTTCTTCGATTTCTGCCAATGTACCTCAGGGAGCACAGCTTTGTGCGACTCCCGATGGAAGGAAAAAGGGCGAGCCGCTGGCGGAAGGGTGTTCTCCGTCCCACGGCGTGGATGTACATGGACCCACAGCAGTCTTTAAATCTGTGTCAAAACTGCCAACGGTGGATCTAAACGGCGGAGTGCTCTTGAATCAGAAACTGAATCCATCATCCCTGGAGGAAGAGCGGGACAAGGAGAAACTTTCTCTTATGCTGCGCACCTTCTTTGATGATCTGAAGGGATATCATGTGCAGTATAATGTAGTGTCAAAGGATATTCTGCTGGATGCCCAGGCGCATCCGGAGAAACACCGGGATCTGATCGTGCGCGTGGCGGGATACAGTGCTTTTTTTAACATTCTGTCTACGGAGACGCAAAATGATATCATTGGAAGAACAGAACACGTTTTATAAAAGGGGAAAAGAGTGGAGACAAAAGGAATTGTTTTTAATATACAGCGATTTTCCATACATGATGGACCGGGTATCCGCACTACGGTATTTTTGAAGGGCTGTCCCCTGAACTGCCGCTGGTGTGCCAATCCTGAATCCAAGGCTCCCCACCGGGAACTGCTGCACACAGAGAAAACCTGTGTGCATTGCGGTTCCTGCGTGGCGGTATGCCCAAATCATGCCTTGACGTTGGAAGAGGGCCGGCTGGTTCAGAAACGGGAAAAATGTGCGCAGTGTTTTGCCTGCGCCAAGGCCTGTCCGGTACATGCACTTCAGGTGGAAGGGGATGTCTGCACGGTGGAGGAATTGCTGGTAGAAGTGAAAAAGGACGAGGCATTTTATAAAAAGTCTGGTGGCGGCGTGACCTTGTCCGGTGGTGAACCATTGCTTCAGCGGGAATTTACGCTGGCTTTCCTAAAAAGACTCAAAGCGGAAGGGATGCATACCACAATCGAGACCACGGGATTTGCATCACCGGAGTATTTCCGCAGTATTCTGGAATATGTGGACATGCTGTATATTGACTGCAAACATCCGGATTCGGCAGAACATGAGCGGATGACAGATGTTCCAAATGAAAGAGTACTCGAAAATCTGGAATATGCCGCGGCTGCCGGTCAGGAGATGGTTGTGCGCATTCCGGTGATTCCGCATTTTAATGACGCGCCGGAGGTGACACGGCAATATATCGATTTATTTCGATCTATACATATAAAACAGGTGCATTTACTGCCCTTTCATCAGTTGGGACTGGCAAAATGGAGGGCGCTGGGCCAGCCGTATCTGTTTGAAAATGAGCAGAATATGAAAAAAGAGATGCTGCTTCCCATGAAAGCCATGTTTGAGGCGGCAGGTATCCAGGCGCAGATCGGCGGATAAGGATTTCAAGAAAATCGGCATAAATGTGGAATTGCTTGGAAAAGGGAAGCAGATTACGGAAAAAAACATGGAATTTCTAAGGAATTATCTTGAATAAAAAGAGTGAAAAGCCTATGATAGGACATGGGAAAAGCAAAGGAGAAACGTATGAAAGTAAAATTCTCACCGTCACTTATGTGCATGGATTTGTTGAACATCGAGCGGGAAATCAAGACTATGAATCCAAAGTCGGATTACTATCATGTGGATATTATTGATTATCATTACTGCAGAAATATGTCGCTGGCACCCTGCTTTATGGAACAGATCAAAAAGATCACAGATGTTCCCATGGATGCCCATCTATATGTGGATAATATTGACCGGGAACTGGTGCAGACGTGTATGGACAGTGGAGCAGAGATTATTACTATGCCGCCGGATGTGATCGAACGTCAGGCGATCATTCTCATGAGACAGATCAAGGCTGCGGGGAAAAAGGTGGGCATTTTTATCAATCCGGCTGTCCGGCTGGAGGTGATAGAGCCTTATGCGGATATGGTTGATCGTCTTCTGATCATGACGGTGGATGCCGGTTTTGCCGGTCAGAAATTTGTTCCCCAGAGCCTGGATAAGATCCGGCAGGCCAAAGCGTGGAAGCGGGAGCGGGGTTATACCTATGAGATTGCGGTGGACGGATGCTGCAATGAGGCGTATTACCGTCAACTTTACGATGCGGGAACCGAGGTTTTTATTGTGGGGACCAGCGGTCTTTTCAGCAAGGACAAGGATACGGCAAAGGCACTGGAGATCACGGAAAATTTGATAAATGAAGCGTTGGCTGTAACTATTCGGTAGGTCTGCGCATTTACTACGTTGACCGTAACAAAATGATTCAGGAGTGAGAAAATAAGAAAAGGAAGGTAAGAAGAAATGAAATTAATTATTGATGATGCAAATGTAGCGGCAATTAGAGAACTGTATGAGTACTACCCGGTCAGCGGTGTGACGACCAACCCGTCTATCCTGGCAAAAAGCGGCAGACAGCCATATGAGGTATTAAAAGAAATCAGATCCATCATCGGCGACGAGGCAGAATTGCACGCACAGGTGATCAGTGCAAAGGCGGAGGATATGATCGAGGAAGCACACAAGATCGTTGCGGAAGTGGGCGGCAATATGTTCGTGAAGGTTCCGGCGATCCGTGAGGGCATCAAGGCTATCAAGGTCCTGGCAAAAGAAGGCTATAAAATCACGGCGACGGCTATCTATGCACCTATGCAGGGTTATCTGGCAGGGGAGGCAGGCGCTGTCTATGCGGCACCGTATGTGAATCGTATCGATAATCTGGGTGGCAATGGCGTGGCTGTGGCAAAGCAGATTCATGATATTTATGAGAATAACGGAATGAAGACACAGGTACTGGCAGCAAGTTTTAAAAACAGTCAGCAGGTACTGGAACTGGCAGATTATGGCATCGGCGCAGCCACCGTTGCACCGGACGTTATGGAAGGTCTGCTGAAAAATGATATCGTAGACTGCGCGGTAGCACAGTTTGTGAAAGATTTCCAGGGCCTTTGCGGGGATGGAGCGACCATGTTGTAAAATGAAATAGAAATAAAGAGAGCAATACCCCGTTCATGGGATGGTTTCTATGGAACCATTGCATAAACGGGGTGTTTTTTGTGTTGCCTGACCCTTTGCGGCGGCAGTTGTATGGGAGACGGTGATTGTGCTATGATAGGGGGAGGATAATAACTTCGCAGGAAGGAAAAGAAACATATGAAGTTTTTGGATAACAGCATCAATCTCACGGAGGGGAGTATTTCCCGGAATATATTAAAATTTGCCGTACCACTCATGATCGGGAATCTGCTGCAGCAGTTCTATAATATCGTAGATACGCTTATCGTGGGCAGGTGTCTGGGGGAACAGGCTCTGGCGGCTGTGGGATCTGCGTATACGCTGATGATTTTTCTCACATCGATCATCTGCGGACTCTGCATGGGGAGCAGCACTTTTTTTGCTATTTTATTTGGAAGGAAAGAGACCGAACGGATGAAACAGTCTTTTTTTATTTCTTTTGTAAGCATTTTGGCAGTCACGGTCGTGATCAATATACTGGTCTATGTCTTTTTAAATGGAATTGTTCGGTTTATGCAGATTCCGGCGGAGGTGCAGCAGTCTTTCGGACAGTATATGGCAGTGATTTTTGCGGGTATCCTGGCTACTTTTTTATATAATTATTTTGCAAACCTTCTGCGTGCGGTGGGGAATTCGGTAGTGCCGCTGCTGTTTCTGGCTATATCGACGATTATAAATGTGATTCTGGATCTGGTCTTTGTTATTACTTTCGGATGGGGTGTGGCGGGGGCTGCAGCTGCAACGGTGATTGCACAGTATTTTTCCGGTGTTGGTATTCTGTTGTATTATCTGAAAAAATGTCCGGATCTGCGCATTTCCAGAGAACATATGAAATGGAACCGACAGATGTTTGGGGAGATAGCCAATCTGTCCATGCTGACCTGTGTACAGCAGTCCATTATGAATTTTGGTATCCTTTTGGTGCAGGGGCTGGTCAACAGTTTCGGCACCGTGGTCATGGCCGCCTTCGCTGCGGGTGTGAAGATCGATACGGTGGCCTATGCGCCGGTGCAGGATTTTGGTAATGCATTTTCTACGTTTATCGCACAGAATTATGGCGCAGGCAAAACAGAACGCATACGGAAGGGAATTACTACGGCGGGAGTTATGGTGGTTGGATTTTGTGTGGTGATCAGTGCGTTGGTATTCTTTTTTGCGGATCGCCTTATGATGATTTTTGTAAAGAGTGATCTGGTGGATATTATTTCTGTGGGTGCCGGATATCTGCGGGTGGAGGGTTCCTGTTATGTGGGCATCGGAATCCTGTTTTTGCTGTATGGATATTTCCGCGCAATCAAGAGACCGTTTATGTCTGTGGTGCTGACCGTGATCTCACTGGGAACCAGAGTGGTATTAGCCTACGGACTGGCATCTGTCTCCGGCATCGGTGTACTTGGTATCTGGGCGGCCATCCCCATCGGCTGGCTTCTGGCAGATGTGACGGGGATTATTTATGGAGTGCGGATAAACAAACTGAGAAAGGTGTAGAAGATTATGAAGATAATTATTTCTCCGGCGAAAAAGATGAAAGTAGATACGGACATTTACCCGATGACGGATCTTCCGGTATTTCTTCAGGAAACCGCACTGCTCATGGAACAATTGCAGGAAATGTCTTATGGAGCATTAAAGGAACTGTGGAATTGCAACGACAGGATTGCCAAATTGAATCATCGCCGTTTGAAAGAGATGGATTTGAAGCGAAATCTGACGCCTGCGATTTTATCTTATGAGGGTATCCAGTATCAGTATATGGCACCTGTTGTTTTTACGGAGCGGGCACTGGGTTATATTCAGGATCATCTGCGTATTCTGTCCGGCTTTTATGGTGTGCTGCGGCCTATGGACGGCGTTACACCATACCGGCTGGAAATGCAGGCAAAATTCGGGGCAGCAGGAGTGAGAAATCTGTATGAATTCTGGGATGATAAATTATATAAGGAAGTAACAGGAGATGACCGGATTATTGTAAATCTGGCATCGAGGGAGTATTCCAAATGTGTCGAGAAATATCTGCAGCCGGGAGATGTTTTTGTAACCTGCGAATTTGGAGAAATCCAGAAGGGAAAGGTGATCCAGAAGGGGACGCTTGCGAAGATGGCAAGGGGTGAGATGGTCCGCTATATGGCTGAGCATGCTATAGGGAATCTGGATGGAATAAAGGGCTTTCATGGGCTTGGCTATAGATTTAGGGAGGAACTGTCTTCAAAGGAGACCTATGTTTTTGTGAAGGAAGACATCTGAAAATATCATCCCCACGTCTTCTTATAATAGGATAAGATAATCCATAGACCAGAAAAAAAATTGTGGTACAATATATGAACTCACGAAGAGGAGGAATAGCATATGACAGATAATGAATTATTATTAGCGATAACTGGAATTATAGATAAAAGAACTGCAAAATTGGAAGACAAGATGGATTGCTTTCGGACTGGTACTGGCTTATAATGTAGGTACATAATAAGAATGTGAATCAAAATGAAAAGAACGAGGGACATGACATGGAAAAGGGAAAAGTGAGTGGGTTGCTGCCCATAGGCGTTTTTTTGCTATTGTTTATCGGGAGTGGTATTGTGTTTCATGATTTTTATGCAATGCCGGCGATAGTGGCGTTTATTATTGCGTTGGCAGTGGCATTTTTGCAGAACCCCAAGGCGAGTTTTAATGAGAAACTGCATACGGTAGCTGTCAGTATGGGAGACGAGAATGTTATGGTCATGTGTCTGATCTTTGTGTTGGCAGGTGCATTTTCCGGAGCCATACAGGCAGCAGGCGGTGTGGACAGCACGGTGAATTTCGGTCTGACGATTCTCCCGGCAAAAATTGCGGTAGCAGGGCTTTTTTTGATTTCCTGTTTTATTTCTATTGCCATGGGCACCTCGGTGGGGACCATCGCAGCCCTGACACCCATTGCAGTGGGTATCAGTGAAAAGACTGGATTTGCGGGTGCCATGTGTGTGGGAGCAGTAGTCTGCGGTGCAATGTTTGGTGATAATCTGTCCATGATTTCTGATACGACTATAGCGGCGACTAAGACACAGGGATGTGCCATGAAAGATAAATTCCGGGAGAACTTTCTGATCGTTTTGCCGGCAGCTATACTGACCATGATTATTTTCCTTGTCATCGGCTGGAGTTCGGAACCGGTAGTCCAGGATGCATTGGAGTATGACCTGATCAAGATACTGCCCTATATTGTGGTGCTGGTGGGGGCATTGATTGGTTTAAATGTGTTCATGGTCTTGATTGCAGGTACTGTTTTATCGCTTATCGTAGGCGTGGCAACAGGAACCATTGCTGTGGGTGACATGTTTACGGCGGTTGCCTCTGGTATGGATGGCAATGGCGGTATCATGAACATGTATGATATAACGGTTATTTCCATTGTTGTGGCAGGCATTATTGGTCTTGTCAAGGCGAATGGCGGTATCGATTATATCCTTTCTCACATTAAAAGGCATGTAAAAGGACCAAGGGGTGCCCAGGTGGGTATCGCGGCCCTGAGTTCACTGGTGGATATTTCTACGGCGAATAATACGGTAGCCATTGTTATGGCGGGGCCCATTGCCAAGGATATTGCCGATGAATTTGATGTGACACCACGAAGAACGGCGGCACTGCTTGATATTTTCACATCCGTATGGCAGGGCATTATCCCCTATGGGGCCCAGCTTCTATATGCCAGTGCAGGTGCAGCGGCTGTGGGTCTGGTTATTAATCCGACGGATATTATTCCGTATCTGTTCTACCCGTTTTTGATGGCAGTGTGCGGACTGGTCAGCATTGCATTTTATAAACGGAAAGATAAATAGGTTTCTGTGTTTTTGCATAAATATTGCCTTTTCACGAGATATTCTGTAATCCACTAGACAGAAAAAAACGAATATGCTATAATCGTTATTGTTGTTTAAATGAATAGTTTATTTGACATGCATCTGTAGCTCAGTGGATAGAGCAGTGGTTTCCGGTACCATGTGCGGGGGTTCGATTCCCTTCAGATGCGTTTTTTATGTACATAGGAGGAAAATATATGAATACATTCAGAGAGTGGTTATCGGATAATCTGCGGTACATTCTGCTGGGGCTGGTGATTATTCTGGTGCTGGTGGGCGTGTTCCTTGGTATTCGGTTCTTATCGGACAAATTCGATACCGGAAAGGGTACAGATGAGACAGAGCAGGTGACAGAAACGCCAACACCGGAAGAGACGGCGACGCCGACACCTACGGTAGCAGCAGATGATTTCTCAGCCAATGCAAATGCACAGACAGCCGCCTTGATCAATACGTACTACACGGCTATTGCGGCAAAAGATATTACCACGTTGAATACGGTGGTGGATACTTTGTCAGCGGATGATCAGAGCAAGATCGAAAATGATGTGATTCTGGAAAGTTACAGCGATATCAATGCTTATACGAAGCCGGGCCCACAGGATGGAACATATGTGGTCTATGCAGCCTATAAATATAAGATCAAAGATATCACGACTCCTGTTCCAGGACTGAGTCAGTTGTATGTGTGCACCAATGAAGCCGGTAATCTGTACGTGCAGACTGAGGCGGTGGATGCCACAACACAGACATTTATTGATACATTGTCACAAGAGGCAGATGTACAGGCACTTGTGACGCAGGTACAGACTGAGTATCAAAAGGCAGTAGATAGTGATAAGGATTTATACAATTATATGAATCCGGCAGCGGATGTGGCGGAGGAAACGGTAGAAGGTATGGCAGATGGCACAGATGCAGCAGAGCCTACACCGGAGGCAACACCAGAACCAACACCTGAGGCAACTCCAGAACCAACACCGGAACCAACACCAGAACCGGTTATGATGACCGTAGTGTCTACGGGCAACCTTCGTTCCGAACCGAATATGACCTGTACGGTTATCGGTGAATTAGTGCCGGGAACACAGGTTACGATACTGAGTGAAGATTCTGGATATTATCATGTGGATGCCAATGGGCAGCAGGGTTATATCGCAAAGAGATTTTTCTAAAAATAACCAAAAGGGACAGGATGTGAAAATATACATCCTGTCCTTTTTTTGACCTTTTTTGAGACTCATGTAGTTGGCGGCACCGCTGCGGTTACCGTAGGTGTTGGCGTGAGCACGGCATTGGGATCGGGCGTTGGTGTTGGCGGCACCACATTGGGATCGTAGGCACCGCTGTCTGTAAGGAAATAAGAAAGCCCGTTCACCGTGATCCATCCGCGGCACATGACACCATTATTGTCAAAATAATACCATTGATTATCAGTCTGCAGCCATCCGATATGGGCACGGCCGTCGTTATCAAAATAATACCATTTATTCTGGGACTGGAACCATCCGGTCAGCATGGCACCTGCATCGTCAAATAAATATTTCCGGTTGTCGACCGTGATCATACCTGTGGCCATGGTACCGTTCTGATTAAAGTAGTAATAGATACCGTCCTGTTTCAGCCAGCCTGTACGCATGACTCCGTCATCATTCAGATAATAGGAACTGTCATCCAGATTGAGCCACCCTGTATAGAGGGAACCATCGTAATACATATAATACCAGCTCTCCCCGTCCTGTATCCATCCGGTAGCCATGGAGCCATCTGGATTAAAGTAATACCAGATATTGTCCAGATTAAGCCAGCCTTTTGCCATAAGTCCATTTTCCTGGAAAAAATACTTGCGGTTATCTCTGGTAAACCATCCGGTCTGTATGCGGCCGGTCACAGAGAGGTTGTACGTATCCGCCCCTATCTGAGTCCATCCTGTCTGCATATAACCGCTATCATTAAAGTAGTACCAGATACCATCAATCTGTAACCAGGCGGCAGTTGCGATAACACCGTCCTCACCAGTATAGCGCCAGCCGGTATCGTCCATGGACCATCCGGGGCCGGTGACGGTGACAGGCGTGGGTGTTGCCGCCGGGGTAGTGGTTATAGTGGGTGTTGTCTGTGCTGTATTTGTTTTATTTCCCTGAGAATCAGCAGTGCCAAGAATAGCTTTTGCAATATATTCAGATTCTGACATGGCAATGTCGTGCACCTGGCATCCGGTAAATAGGCCGCTTGCCGATACCAGCATTCCCAGAAAAAGGATAGCTTTTGTATTCTTTCTCATATATTTCCCTCCGATTGCCTTTATCATATCATTTCTGAGTAAAAATGCCAAGAAGAGGATGGGGAAACTTGCGCATAATAATAGGGAATAACTCTTTCCCGAATTTCCGGTTCATGTTATAATTGTACGGTATGTGGAGAGATGAGATGGAAAATAAAGAGATTCGATTGAATAAATATTTGAGCGATGCCGGTGTCTGTTCCAGAAGAGAAGGGGACCGGCTTATTGAGCGGGGAAAAGTTACCGTGGACGGAACGGTTGCCCTTATGGGACAGAAGGTTCTGCCGGGGCAGCGGGTCTGTGTAAATGGGAAACCTGTTTCAAAGGAAGAACAGAGAGTCCTGTTTTTGTTTCACAAGCCAAAGGGAATCGTGTGTACCAGTGAGAAGCGGGAGAAGCACAATATTATCGATTACCTGCAGTATCCGGTGCGGGTGACTTATGTAGGCAGGCTGGACAAGGATTCGGAAGGTCTGATGCTCATGACCAATGACGGTGAACTGAATAATAAAATGATGCGTGCCAGGAACATGCATGAGAAGGAATATGAGGTCCGGGTGAATAAGCCGGTGACGGCAGATTTCCTGCGGCAGATGGCGGAGGGCGTGCCCATACTGGACACGGTGACAAGGCCCTGCAAGGTGAGACAGATCGGCAAAGATCGATTTGATATTATCCTGACCCAGGGGCTGAACCGTCAGATACGCCGCATGTGCGAATATCTGGGATATGAGATACTGCAGCTGAAACGGATCCGTATTATGAATCTGGAGTTAGGCGGCCTTCCCGTGGGAAAAACCCGGGAGTTAACAGGGCAGGAAATGGAAACATTATATAAAATGGTAGAACAGGAGTTAGAATAGATGGAGCGTATGAAGGAACTGGTAGCCCTGTTGAATGAGGCCGGAAAGGCTTATTATCAGGAAGACCGGGAAATAATGAGCAATTATGAATACGATGCGCTGTATACGGAACTGGAACAACTGGAGAAGGAGACAGGCACAGTCCTGGCCAATAGTCCCACCGTTTCTGTGGGATATGAATCCATGGATGAATTGCCCAAGGAGGCACATGCTACGGCGGCGCTATCGCTGGACAAGACAAAAGACGTGCATGTGCTGGGGGAATTTATCGGTGACCATAGGACGCTGCTTTCCTGGAAAATGGATGGACTGACTATAGTTCTTACTTATCTGGAAGGCAAGCTTCAGAAGGCCGTCACCAGAGGAAACGGTGTTATCGGTGAGGTGGTGACCAACAATGCAAGGGTATTTCAAAACATTCCCCTGCAGATTCCTTTTCAGGGGGAACTGGTGCTGCGGGGTGAGGCGATCATCACCTATTCGGACTTTGAAAAGATTAATAACGAAATCACGGATGTGGATGCCAAATACAAGAATCCGCGGAATCTGTGCAGCGGCTCTGTCCGACAACTGAATAATGAGATTACAGCAAAGCGAAGGGTTAACTTTTTTGCCTTTAGTCTGGTGGATGCGCAGGGTGTTGACTTTGAAAATTCCAGACAAAAGCAGATGGAGTGGCTGACCAGTCAGGGATTTGACGTGGTGGAATATAAGATCGTGACCAGGGAAAATCTTGAGGAGGCTATTGAGTATTTCTCCGAGAAAATCCAGCGGAATGATTTCCCTTCCGATGGACTTGTGGCTCTGTATGATGATATCGCATATGGGGAATCCCTTGGAACGACAGCAAAATTTCCCAGAAACGCATTTGCCTTTAAATGGGCGGACGAGATACGGGAGACGGTGCTCCAGGAGATCGAATGGAGCGCATCCCGGACAGGGCTTATCAATCCGGTGGCTATTTTTGATCCGGTGGAGCTGGAAGGAACGACGGTCAGCAGGGCAAGCGTCCACAATGTCAGCATTGTAAAGGCACTAGGCCTTGGCATAGGGGATCACATCACCGTATACAAAGCGAATATGATTATTCCGCAGATTGCGGAAAATCTGACCCGCAGCGGGAATCTGGAGATACCGGGACAATGTCCCGTGTGTGGTGGAAAAACCAGGATCAATCAGGAAAATGATGTGGAAACTTTGTACTGTACCAATTCGGAATGTCAGGCGAAAAAGATCAAGGCATTCTCGCATTTCACAGCACGGGATGCCATGAATGTGGATGGTATGTCGGAGGCGACACTGGAGAAATTCATCGGATGCGGCTTCATCCATGAGTTTGCCGATATTTTCGAATTGGAGAAACACAGAGAATCCATTGTGACCATGGATGGATTCGGAGAGAAATCTTATGAAAAACTCATGGCGGGTATCCAGCAGGCGCGCCACACGACGCTGCCCCGGGTTATTTTCAGCCTTGGTATCTTAAATGTTGGGCTTGCCAATGCCAAGGTACTCTGTAAAGAGTACCGGCAGGACCTGGAAGCACTGCGCCATGCCAGTGCAGAAGACTTAAGTGAGATCGAAGGTATCGGTCCTGTTATTGCAAGAACATTTACGGAATATTTCGCGGATGAGAAGAATAGCGCTATGGTGGACCGGCTTCTAAAGGAACTGGATATAGAACAGATGGAAGAAAACGATGATCATCGATTTGACGGAGTGAACTTTGTGATCACAGGCAGTGTGGAACAGTTTGCCAATCGGTCCGAGATCAAGGAACTTATTGAATCGCTGGGTGGAAAAGTGACTGGATCGGTCACGGCAAAGACCAATTATCTGATCAACAACGATACTACATCCAACTCTTCCAAGAACAAAAAAGCAAAAGACCTGAACATTCCGATTATTTCGGAAGAAGAATTTATCAATATGACGAGGTGAAGACATGCCAATTAAAATACAAAGAGATCTGCCAGTAAAGGAAATCCTGGAAAAAGAGAATATATTCGTGATGGACGAGAGCAGTGCGGCTCACCAGGACATTCGTCCGATCAAGATACTCATACTGAATCTTATGCCTTTGAAGGAAGACACGGAACTGCAGCTTTTGCGTTCCCTGTCCAACACACCGCTGCAGATCGATGTTTCGTTCCTTATGGTCAGCAGCCACGAGGCGAAGAATACCTCCATGAGTCATCTCAATCAGTTTTATGAAGTGTTTGATGATGTGAAGGAACAAAAATTTGATGGAATGATCATCACCGGAGCCCCGGTGGAACTTTTGGAATTTGAACAGGTGGATTACTGGGAAGAACTGACCCAGATCATAGACTGGTCGGAGAAGCATGTGACCTCCACCCTCTATCTGTGCTGGGCGGCTCAGGCCGGTATGTATTATCATTACGGTCTGCAGAAGAAGATGTTGAATCAGAAAATGTTCGGGCTGTACTGGCACAAGGTGCTAAACCGTAAGGTGCCGCTGGTGCGTGGGTTTGATGATAAGTTTCTGGCACCTCATTCCAGACATACGGAAGTGCCTATGGAAGATATTGCCAAATGTGAGGAAGTGACCATACTGGCCCAGTCGGAGGAGGCAGGAGTATTTCTGGCTATGGCGGACAACGGACGAAAGATTTTCGTCATGGGCCATCCGGAATACGACCGCATTACCCTGGACGGAGAGTACAAGCGGGATCTGGCCAAGGGTGCAGCAATCCAGATGCCGAAAAATTACTATCCGGACGATGATTCTACGCAGAAACCATCGCTCTTATGGCGCGCCCATGCCAACAGTCTTTATACCAACTGGCTGAACTATTATGTGTATCAGACTACGCCCTATGATTTGGAAGGAACACCGGATTTCACCAAGGTTATTCCTGCAAAAGAAGGATTTCTGGATAAAGAGTAGAATGACATTATAAAAAAGAAAAATAAAATGCAAAGGAGAAAGAAAATTATGGCATGTACAATACCGGCAGCAGAAATAAAAAGAGTAAAAGGAATGGGATTTTTGAACAATAAGGGAACCAATCTATTCAATGCACGTGTGATCACCGTCAACGGCAAGATCACGGCAAAGCAGACAGCTGTTATTGCAGAGGCTGCTGAGAATTTTGGTAATGGCGATGTGGAATTCACCACGCGTCTGACGGTGGAAATACGCGGCATTCCTTTTGAAAAAATTGAGGCATTTCAGGCATTTATCGCAAAGGCTGGGCTGGAGACAGGCGGCACAGGCGCTATGGTACGTCCGGTTGTGTCCTGCAAGGGAACTACCTGTCAATATGGCCTGTATGATACCTTTGACCTGTCTGAAAAAATCCATCAGCGCTTCTACAAGGGTTACCGCGGTGTGAAACTGCCTCATAAATATAAAATTGCCGTAGGCGGATGCCCTAATAACTGCGTGAAACCATCCCTCAATGATATAGGTGTGATCGGCCAGCGGATTCCTGTTGTGAACGAAGATATGTGTAATGGCTGTAAAAAATGTCAGGTGGAGAAAGCCTGTCCTATGGGTGCAGCGAAAGTAACGGATGGTGTGATTGGAAGGGACAAAGACATCTGCAACAACTGTGGACGCTGTGTGGGAACCTGCCCCTTTGACGCAGTGGAAACCGGTACCCCTGGATTCAAGATCGTCATCGGCGGCCGTTGGGGCAAGAAAATTGCCATCGGCCAGGAACTGCATAAGGTATTCCTGTCAGAGGAAGAGGTCTTAAGTGTGATCGAGAAATCTATCCTTCTTTTCCGTGAACAGGGAAAGACCGGCGAACGCTTCGCAGATACCATCGCAAGGATTGGTTTTGATAAGGTGGAGGAACAGTTGATTTCCGATGATATTCTGGACAGAAAACAGGAAATTCTGGATGCACCGCTGCATGTGGTTGGGTGAGCTGCCTGCTGGAATCACATCAGGGAATGTAAAGAAAACATAAGAAAATTCTAAAATGAAAATTGTTCACAATTTTGTACTTGCTTTTTAGTCAACATAACATTATACTGATTGTGGTAAGAGAGTTAATACGGTTTTCTTTATAGGAGGAACCTTCGTGAGAAAAAAATCACACATATTATTGGCAAGATGTCTGGCAGATCATACCTGGGTGAATGAATTAAAGTCCCATAGAAAAGCATTTTGTCTGGGCAGCATCCTTCCCGATATCAGACCTTCGTTTTTGACAACGAAGCATGAGTTTTCTGTGAATTATGCACAGGTGGAGCGTAAGATACGCACGCTGACTGTGGAGAACAATCTGGAGGAGTATAATGCCAGAGTCTACTGGAGACAGTTGGGTGAGGTGACCCATCACGTGGCGGATTATTTCACATTTCCCCACAATGAGACTTTTGAGGGAACACTTCTGGAGCATGGCAAATATGAGGCAGAGTTGAAGCGGAACCTCAAAGAGACTATCAAGAGCGGTGCGGCAGACAAATATTGCCAGAGTACCGTAAAGTTTGACAGTTTGGATGAACTGCTCACATTCTTAAAAACAGCACACAAAATTTATGTGAGCCGTGAGCGGAATATCAAGGACGATATCCAGTTTATCGTGACCATCTGTTATCAGGTGATGCAGGGAATGATTCGCATTTTCCAGAACCGTCTGCAGGGGTTGGAAGTAGTAATGGCATAAACATACTGCAGCAACGCAGTTATATAAAAGGGAAAGATTCCTCATTGTGAGAAGAATCTTTCCCTTTTTGTTTATTCGTTTGCGCTGAATACGGATTGGGCCAGCAGGGCACTGCCGTATTTCAAGGCGGTATCATCGGTATGAAACCGGCTGTTGTGCCAGGAGTAGCAAGGCTCCTCTTTGTGGCCTACGCCCAGCCAGTAGAAAAATCCGGGAACCTTCTCCATAAACAGGGAATAGTCCTCAGTAGCCAGGCTTGGCTGTGATTCTACGATGGCGTCCTCGCCCATGGCGGCTTTGGCAGCCCGGGTGGCGATAGCGTGCATGTCCGGCGGGTTGATTAGTGCCGGAAGGGATTCTTTGATCTCGAATGTCCAGCCGCATTCATAAGCGGCGGCAGTCATGTTGATCAGTGTCTGGACACGTTCCATGTCCCGCTTCATGACTTCGGGGGAGAAGCAGCGGATGCTGCCGGTCATTTCTACCCGGTCTACCACCAGATTTTCCAGGGAACCGCCGTGAACGGAACCGATGGAGAGAACACAGGGTTCTAAAGGATCGGTGTTGCGGCTTACCACGGTCTGAAGCGCCTGAATCAGTGCAGCGGCACAGACGATGGGGTCGACACATTTATGAGGCATGGAGCCGTGACCGCCCACGCCGGTTAGCGTGATCTTGAAATTGTTTTTGGATGCCATGAGGGCACCACGTTTGACGACGACTTTTCCCATATCAATCTCCGGGCGATTGTGCAGTCCGAAGAGGGTGTCCATATGTATGTTGTCGAAGAGACCGGCCTCTATGAGTTTTCCGGCTCCGTTGGTGGTTTCCTCGGCAGGCTGGAAGATAAAGACTACAGTTCCCGGCAGATGCTTTTGCATGCGCGAGAGGATCATAGCTGCACCCAGCAGGGATGCCGTGTGAAAATCATGTCCGCAGGTATGGGCAACGCCTTCTACCTCTGACGGATGTGCCACACCGGATTCTTCGGTGCAGGCCAGTGCATCAATGTCCGCGCGAAGGGCGACCGTCTTTCCCGGCTTGCCGCCTTTCAGGACAGCGATGACGCCGGTGGGTAGATAACCTTCCTGTATTTCTATGTGAGCCAGTTTCGTTAATTCTTCTTTGATTAATCGTGTTGTTTCGAATTCTTTCCAGGAGAGCTCCGGGTGTCGATGCAGGATATCCTTGATCTCATGGACACGGGATTCCTCGGAAGCGGTCAATGCTGTTTGCATGGGCTTATCGTTCCTTTTCTATTGAAGTTAAATCAGATTTTATCGAACTTGCGGATAAAACATACGCCAACGGGATCGGGACCGGTGTAGGTACCGATGGTCACACCTACTTGGAAGTAGGGCAGATCGATGGGATGTCCGATGAGTTCTTCGATTTTCTTCTTAAACACAACGGCTTCATCCTCAGAACTGTAGCCGGAGATAATCCCAAATGTATAATCCTGATAATTTTCTTTTCTTTTTTCAAAATATTCACGTAACATATCGATAGGGCGGTCCAGGGAACGTTTGCGTCCGCGCACCGTACCGTATGGCATGAGCTCGCCGTCATATAATTCAATCAGAGGCTTCAGGCTCAGCAGGGATCCGGCCAGAGACTTGGCCTTGCCCACACGCCCGCCGCGCTCCAGATATTCCAGAGTACCTACCGTAAACATGATGCGGGAGGTATCAGATAGTTTGTTCAGGGTATTGTAGTTATCTTCAATGCTGTAGCCTGCGATCTGCATTTTGGCAGCTTCCAGTACAGTGAGTCCCTGACCGCCGGTAGCCTGCAGAGAATTTACTATATAAATAGAGGCTTCCGGGTATTTTTCTTCCAGCAGAGTCTTGGCCGTGATGGCAGACTGGAAGGAGCCGCTGAATTTGGAAGTGATGCAGATACATAAAACATCTTTTCCTCTTTTGATCGCCTGCTCGAAATGCTGGCGGTAATCTGCAACGGAGGGCAGAGAAGTCTTCGGGAAAATCTTCTCCGAGGTCAAACGCTCATAGAAACGTTCCAGAGAAATTTCTTCTATTTCCTTTTCATAATTGACCTGGTCGAAAGAAACATAAAACGGAATGCGAATGACACCCATTTCTTTCAGCAGCGCACCATCCGTATCACAGGATGAGTCACTGAAAATCTGATACTCAGACATATAAATCTCCTTTTATATACAAAAATATAAGCAAAATAATCCGATAACCACGGGATTATCGAAAATTCTTATCAACAGATTAGATTAGTATAACATATTCACCCTTTTATTGAAAGCGGGTCTTTTATTTAAAGTAGAAAAATGGTATACTTGCAGGAGAATTTATACTTATTGGAGGAATTATGGATAGAATATTAGAGAAGATAACAGAAGAAATCGAGAAAGGCTTTACAAAAGCCGGATACGATGCAAAATATGCGAAAGTCACCCTTTCAAACCGTCCCGACCTGTGCGAATACCAGTGCAATGGGGCGATGGCTGCAGCGAAGGCTTATAAGAAGGCGCCGCTTATGATTGCCAATGATGTGATTGCGGCGTTAGAAGGCAACGATGTACTCGAAAGCGTCGAAGCGGTCAATCCGGGCTTTATCAATATGAAGATTACAAAAGCATTCGTGTCGGATTATCTGAATGCTATGCAGGCGGATGAGTTTTTGGGCGTGGAACAGGCAGAAGCACCAAAGACTATCATGCTGGATTACGGTGGACCTAATGTGGCGAAGCCATTGCATGTGGGACATCTGCGCTCTGCAGTTATCGGTGAGAGCATCAAGCGCATGGGACGTGCTGTGGGGCATAAGATGATTGGTGATGTACATCTGGGAGACTGGGGTCTGCAGATGGGATTGATTATTACGGAACTGAAAGAGCGCAAGCCGGAATTGGTGTATTTCCAGGAAGATTATACAGGGGAATATCCGGCGGAAGCACCATTTACCATAGGTGAGCTGGAAGAAATCTATCCCGTAGCCAGCGGCAAGTCCAAAGAGGACGAAGCATACAAAGCAAAAGCTATGGAGGCGACCCATCAGCTCCAGCAGGGCAATCCGGGCTACATGGCCCTGTGGAACCATATTATGACGGTTTCGGTAAATGACTTGAAACGCAATTATGCCCGTCTGGATGTTTCCTTTGACCTGTGGAAGAAGGAGTCGGATGCGCAGCCTTATATCCCGGAGATGGTAGATTATCTCAAGAAAAACGGCTATGCCCATGAAGACCAGGGCGCGCTGGTGGTGGATGTAAAGGAAGAGACGGATACCAAAGAGATTCCGCCGTGTATGATCCTGAAATCTGATGGGGCTTCGTTGTATAATACCACAGACCTTGCCACCATCGTGGAGCGTATGAAATTATTCCATCCGGACGAGATTATTTATGTGGTGGATAAACGACAGGATCTGTACTTTACCCAGGTGTTCCGCTGTGCAAGAAAGGCAAGACTGGTGGATGAAGATACCACACTTACCTTCCTGGGCTTCGGCACAATGAACGGCAAGGACGGTAAGCCTTTTAAGACCCGCGAGGGCGGCGTCATGCGTCTGGAGAATCTTCTGAACGAGATCAATGAGGAAATGTATAAGAAAATCGTGGACAATCGCAGCGTGAAGGAAGAGGATGCACATAAGACCTCGGAGATCGTTGGTCTGTCTGCTATCAAATACGGCGATCTGTCCAATCAGGCGTCCAAGGATTATGTTTTCGATGTGGATCGCTTTACTTCCTTTGAGGGAGATACAGGTCCATATATTCTGTATACTACGGTGCGTATCAAGTCTATCCTCAACCGTTTTAAGGAAGAGGGCGGGGACATAGAGGTCGGAACGATCCTGGGTGCGGTAAGTGACAGTGAGAAAGCGCTGATGCTATCTCTGTCTCAGTACGGTGCAGTGATCAACAATGCTTTTGATGAGAAAGCACCTCATAAGATCTGTGCGTATATTTATGAGCTTGCCAATGCATTCAATCGTTTCTACCATGAGACGAAAATTTTATCGGAAGAAAACAAGGAGCAGCAGTCTTCCTGGATCCGCATGCTGGTACTCACCAGAGATGTGCTGGAACACAGTGTCCAGATGCTGGGATTTTCCGCACCAGAAAAAATGTAAGTTTAAGAGAACCTCAGAGATGGGGTTCTTTTTTGTTTCCGGTTTTTAATCTTTTTTGGGTATGAGCAGGTTATGGAAGAGTACCTTACCCAAACAATACACTTCTACATGCGGAAAACGAGAAAGTGATTGTTTCATTGGGGAATTTATCATCTGTTTTGCACCAATTACCTACGAGGAGGATATACACTTGGCATTGACGGATTTGTATATTAGAAGTAGGTTTTTTCTTGACATATATAGACTATCTATATATAATGCATGTATAGGTAATCTATATATAGGAGAGGAGTATATACTATGGCGATTGCTAAATCATTGGTGTCGGGGAGCACCTCCATGCTGATTCTGCGTTTGTTGGCGGAGAGGGATATGTATGGGTATGAGATCATCGATACTCTGGTGCAGCGTTCGGAGAATGTGTTCCAGTTGAAGGCGGGTACCTTGTATCCCCTGTTGCATACCTTGGAGGATCAGCATCTGCTGACTTCTTATGAGAGCCCGGTCAATGGCAGGACGCGGAAATATTATGGGATCACCAGAGAGGGGAAGAAATTTCTAACCGAGAAACAGGAAGAGTGGCAGGTGTTTTCCGGTGCTGTGGCGAAAGTCCTGAGTCTGGGGGTGTAGCATATGGGGAAGGAAGAATATCTGGATATTGTGCGCACGCAAATACGTTCTGAAAAAGCGGGCAACACGGTGGTGGAAGAAATAAATGCCCATATGGAAGACCAGACCGAGGCGCTGGAGCAGGAAGGCATGTCAAGGCAGAAGGCTGAGGAGACGGCTGTCCGGGAGATGGGGGATCCGGTGGAGACGGGCGTTGCGCTGGACCGGATACACAGGCCGCGGATGGAATGGAGATTTGTTGCTCTAATTTTGGGGCTTAGTCTTTTTAGCGTTGTTTTGCAGGGGATTTTGGGCGCAAGGGTTATGCAGGTGGCTTTTTCATTGGTTGGATGCGGGGTTATGTTTCTGATTTGCTATATGGACTACAGTGTGATTGGAAAGTATGCCCGGACGATTACGGTGGGATTTTTGCTTTTGTTTTTTGTACTGGAGTTTTTCTTTGCGGCAAATGTGAATGGCGCAAGACAATTTATAGATGCAGGATTTTTTAATATTTCTTTATGGTGTCTGGTGTTTTTGTATCTGCCGTTGTATGGAGCATTTTTGTATTCCCTGCGAAATGGCGGGTATAAAAATCTGGCAGTAGGGATAGTATTTGCTGTGTTGCCGGTGATGATGGTGCTTTGGATGCCATCTGTTTCACTGGCATTGTGTCTGGCTTTTGTCCATCTGATTATGCTCTCCGCAGCAGTCAGGATGAACTGGTTTCGCGTCCAGCGGGTTGGGACGTTGTTAGTTCTTTGGGGCGCAGCGGTGGTATTGCCGGTTTGTATTCTGGCTGGCGTATATTTTTCCAATGCCCTGGCTGGTTACCAAATTAACCGACTGCAAAACTTTTTTGCTTTAGAAGATATGGCGAAGAGGACGTTTGCTTTACAATATGTGCCGAACGGCGCGTTTGATCTGCAAAGTGGAACGGATTATGTGATTGCGTATCTGGTGCAGTATTATGGTATGTTTGCGGGGATTGTGCTGGTGGCGTTGCTTGTGTTTCTTGTTTTTAAGATTTTCCGTATATCAATCAATCAGAAGAATCAACTCGGCAGAATGATGGGTATGGGATGTGGGCTTGTATTCGGAATGCAGATTTTGGGTTATACGCTGCAAAATTTTGGATTTATGCTGGCAACATCGGTTTATCTGCCACTTTTTTCAGCAAGTGGCAGCGGGACAATGGTATCGTATTGTCTGCTGGGTGTGGTCTTGAGTATTTATCGGTATCAGAATGTAATTCCCAGTGCGCCGCATTGGAAGAAAAAGAGTTTGACGGGAGGAACTTATGCAAAAGAATCGTGAATCGTCCAATATATTTACAAAGGTTTTGTTTGCTCTGTATTTGATTTTGCTGACCTGGATTATTTTATTTAAATTGTCTCTTTCTCCATGGGATTTGGGTCATTTCCGCAGTTTGAATTTGATTCCTTTTGGAGCGACGCTGCAGATCAATGGCAGGCTTGGGCTTTATGAGATTGTTTATAATGTGTTGTTTTTTGTTCCGGTGGGGATTTTCCTTTGTATGCTGTGGCCGGAGATGGGGGCGTGGAAGAAGATTTTTTTGGCTGCGGGACTCAGTTTGCTGTATGAGGTGCTGCAGTATGTGCTCGCGATTGGGGCCAGTGATGTGACAGATTTGATTGATAATACTCTGGGAGGGGCTTTGGGTGTCTTGATTTTTCTTGGGTTGCATCGGTTGCTGAAGGAGAGGACGAATTTAGTGATTAATGTGCTGGCAGCGATTTGTATTGTGGTGGTGTTCGGGTTTGTCATTTTTATTCAGATTGTGAATTATTGAGTTTGTTTTGGCGTGCGGGGTGTTTGGGCTGGAGGGGGAGGAGGAGGCGTGGGGACGCATCACCTGGCTGCTTCGCCTTCTTTTCACAGCGCTACGTTCCCCTTCAACTAATCGCTAACTACAACTAAAGCGTTCGGCAGCGGCCTCACACTTAAGTTTCCGTAAGCGATGGATTTTCAGGCTCACTGACGCTCTCTCTGTGCAAAGAAGGCGGAGCAGCCAGTCGATGCTGGCGCACGCTGGGGAGAAGGGTTGGCGGAAGCCAGGCGATGCTGGCACATGTTGGGGAGAAGGGTTGGCGCAGGGGTTGAAAGAGCAAATTGTTGGATGGAAAGTCGTTTTGCGATGGCGCAGGACGACTTTTTTGATTGTTGCAATGCATTGTTTGTTAACTTGTTGTGGTGGTCGATAGTTTGAAATAAAATATGGTGAATTTATGCTTTACTTTAACTTGCCACAAAAAAAGTAAAATTCTATGTGAAAATCAGGGAGAAATAAAATAATTTTGGCAGCACCGAGCATTTCACTGTTGCGTTACCAAAAGAAAAAGAATTACTTGGCAATATCGAACATTTTGCTATTGTGTTACCAAAACCAAATGAAATGTTTGGCAGCAATGAGGATTTTGTGATGATGCTACCAAAACCAAATGGAATGTTTGGCAGCAATGAGGATTTTGTGATGATGCTACCAAAACCAAATAGAATGTTTGGCAGCAATGAGGATTTTGTGATGATGTTACCAAAACCAAATGAAATGTTTGGCAGCAATGAGGATTTTGTGATGATGTTACCAAAACCAAATAGAATGTTTGGCAGCAATGAGGATTTTGTGATGATGTTACCAAAACCAAATAGAATTTTTGGCAGCAATGAGGATTTTGTGATGATGTTACCAAAACCAAATGAAATGTTTGGCAGCAATGAGGATTTTGTGATGATGTTACCAAAACCAAATGCAATATTTGGCAGCAATGAGGGTTTTGTTATTGTGCTGCCAAAACCAAATACAATGTTTGGCAGCAATGAGGGTTTTGTTATTGTGCTGCCAAAACCAAATGAAATGTTTGGCAGCATCGAGGGTTTTGTTATTGTGCTGCCAAAACCAAATAGAATTTTTGGTAGCAATGAGCATTTTGTAGTGATGTTACCAAAACCAAATGGAATGTTTGGCAGCAATGAGGATTTTGTGATGATGTTACCAAAACCAAATGGAATGTTTGGCAGCAATGAGGATTTTGTGATGATGCTACCAAAACCAAATGGAATGTTTGGCAGCAATGAGGGTTTTGTTATTGTGCTGCCAAAACCAAATAGAATTTTTGGTAGCAATGAGCATTTTGTAGTGATGTTACCAAAACCAAATGGAATGTTTGGCAGCAATGAGGATTTTGTGATGATGCTACCAAAACCAAATAGAATTTTTGGTAGCAATGAGCATTTTGTAGTGATGCTGCCAAAACCAAATACAATGTTTGGCAGCAATGAGGATTTTGTTATTGTGCTGCCAAAACCAAATACAATGTTTGGCAGCAATGAGGGTTTTGTTATGATGCTACCAAAACCAAATGAAATGTTTGGCAGCAATGGGGGTTTTGTTGTGTGGTTACCAAAAGTTAATTTTTGAAATGGAAAGCGTGCTTGACATTTTTACTGGTACGATATAGAATGAAAATATGGAAAGCAAACTTTACATTTTGAGAGGGGGAGGATTGTGAAGAACAGGCTTGAAGAAATTCGTAAGCAGCGGGGGATCAAGCAGGAGGAGTTGGCGGCGGCACTTGCGGTTTCCAGGCAGACGATTGGGTCGCTGGAAAATGGACGTTATAATCCTTCGATTGTGCTGGCATTTAAAATTGCAAAATATTTTGATATGAGCATCGAGAATATTTTCATTTATGAGGAGGAAAAAAATGATGAAAACTAAACTTTCTTATTTGTTGGCGGCGTTGGGTTTTGTTATGGTTGTTGTCGGACTTTGGCTGTTGAAAGCAGGGCAGAGCGATGGGAGTATCGCTGCTTATCTCTGTGTAGGATGTGGATGTGGTCTTTTTGGACATGAAGTGGGAGAAATCCTCAGTCGTCATTCCATGAAGCACTCTCCTGAGGCGGCACGACAGTTTGAAATAGAAGAGAATGACGAGCGTAATGTTGCGCTGCGCAATCGTGCCCAGGCAAAAGCGTATAATATCATGATACCGGTATATGGTGTGCTGTTTTTATCTTTTGGATGGATGGGTATCGATATGAAGGTGCTGCTTTTGCTTGTTGCGGCTTATCTGTTTATTTGTGGATGCAGTATTTATTATCGCATGAAATACGAAAAAGAAATGTGAGGTTTTTGTTATCTTTGGATTGTGTAGAAGGTGGCAAGAAAAATGAAGCTTATTATGCAGGATGCTACTATGGGTATTTATTTAAACTGATTTGGATGGCGGGAAAGACTTGCTATGTTTCAAGCCTTTATGTGAAGGAAGTAGCGTGTGGCAAAGGATATGGAAAGATGTTGCTGGAGTATGTGATAGTATTGGTGAATGACAGAGCGTGTAAGACAGTCATCCTGGATTCCGGCATGTGTCGGACAGGTGCGCATAAGTTTTATGAAGAAAATGGATTTGAAAAAACTGTTATGGGTTTGAGAAAATATTGCAGACAGCAGGCGGGGCATAGAGAAGAAAAGCAAGTTGTGTTGCCCTGTATTTGTTTGTTTGATATGAAATTTGTATAGAATGGGCAGACACAGAAAAATTCACATGTAGTGCCCCGGCATATCAGAAAAACGGGGCAGGGTACGCGAAAAAAATTGTCACTGCCCTGTTGGTGCTAGAGAAGTAAGAAAAAGGTATTAAAATATAGATTGCGGGGCAGAGGGAAGAAGAAAAATTACCATTGCCCTGTTGGCATGAAAAAAGTATGAAAAAGAGTATCAAAATATAGACAGCGGGGCAGGTAGAAGAAGAAAAAATGTTACTGCCCTGTTGGCATGTGAAAAGTATGAAAAAGAGTATCAAAATATAGACAGCGGGGCAGGTAGAAGAAGAAAAAATGTTACTGCCCTGTTGGCATGTGAAAAGTATGAAAAAGAGTATCAAAATATAGACAGCGGGGCAGAGGGAAGCAGAAAAAATGTCACTGCCCTGTTGGCATGTGAAAAATATGAAAAAGAGTATTAACATA
>JAQUWF010000084.1 GCA_028692975.1 Lachnospiraceae bacterium | reverse complement strand
ACAGGCGCGAAGCGCCGCATTTTTCGATGAAGTTGTCAAGTGTTTTTGGCAAAAAAAGTGGGGGATTTTAATAAAAAAAGAATCTGAAAGCCTTGAATTTACTGGCTTAGAGATTCCGAGAGATCATCATAAAGAAGAGGAGGGAACCCAATGGCAGTTATAAAAGATGTCGCAAAGCTTGCAGGTGTCTCGGTTAGTACGGTGTCCAAATATTTGAACGCCCCGGATTCTCTAAAGGATAATACACGGAAGCTTGTGGAGGATGCAGTGCAGAAACTGCACTATACACCAAATTTGCTGGCACGTAATCTGAGAGTCCAGAGTTCCAGGACGATTGCGGTCATTGCGCAGGAAATCAGTAATCCATTTCATGTTACGATCTATAATACCATTCGAAAAGAAGCTATGAAGGCTAATCTTTCCGTGGTATTATATTCCGCAGATGATATTGATGGAGATATCAGTAAGTTATTCGAGGATATTCCCATCAATTATTTCAGTGGTATTATTGTTACATATTTGCAGGACGTGGATAAATGTATAGAATTTGCGAATAGGCATACAAATACACCAATTGCTGTTATGTGTAATGACAATCATTTTTTTGACGAATTTGATTCCAAAAAACTGGTGTACGGTGATTTTACGAAAGCAACCAGCACTATGGCACAGTTTCTCGTTGATTTGGGTAAGAAACAGATTGCCTATATTGGGATTCAGACAAGGAACGGAGAGAAAGAGCCTAAATATCGTGGTTTTGCCAAAGTAATGAAAAAAAATGGTCTGGTACCGAATCAGGTCATAAGGCTAACGAAAACATTTACCGAGAAAACAGGGTATGAAGCAACGGAGGAACTTCTGGCAGGGAAGCATCAGCCGGACGCAATCTTTGTAGATACAGATATTATGGCAGTGGGGGTACTCAGCTGTCTGAAGGACCATAAGATCAGGGTACCGAAGGACATATGTGTGACAGGATTTGATGATATTGTAGTCGCCCGGTATTGCTGTCCGGCATTAACGACTATGCATGTTCCCATCGAGGAAATGAGTATTGAGGCATTCCGACTGATGATGAATCAGATTAATCATGTTGAAACAGAGAGAGAATCCCCGAAAATTTTTGTTCCCAAACTGGTCGTAAGGGAATCTGCTCTGTGATAAACTTTATTCTAAAAGCCGCTGTCGGATGAGGACAGCGGTTTTTGTGGTGATAACTTAATAAGCGAAGGGTTCTTTCCCCGCGCGGTGTACGCAGATTTCGTCCACCACTGCATTTCCGTGGTTTTCCAGGAAGAAGAGGACGATGTTGGCGATGTCCTGGGGCATGATCATTCCTTCGGAGGAGAGATCCGGTCTGGCGATCTTGACCATGTCGGTGAAAACACCGCCGGGGCAGATGGTGTGGACTCGGATGCCTTCGTTGTAGACTTCGTTTGCCAGAGATTTGCTGAAGCCGATGATCGCATGCTTGGAGGCAGCGTAGGCGCTTTGCAGCGGGTAGCCAAGGTGACCGACCACGGAGGAAATGTTGATGATTTCAGCACTCTGTGATTTGCGCAGGTAGGGGAGTACTTTCTGGCAAAGTTGATAAGGGACTCTTGTATTCAGCCGCAGGATCTGGTCGAATTGTTCCATGGTAGTTTCTTCAAAGGGACAGCTAAGAGCCATACCGGCGTTGTTGATCAGATAATCGATGCCGCCAAAGTGACTGGCAATCTGCTCTATGCAGTTTGTTGTGAAGCTATCCTCCATCAAATTACCCGGCAGCAGGTAGGCTTCGCCGCCAGATGCAGTGACCTTTGCCGCTGTGGCCTCCAATTTGGCAAGGTTATTTCCGCCGCAGAGAGCAACTTTGGCCCCTCTTGCACCGAGACTTTCTGCGACAGCACTTCCGATACCGCCGCCGCCACCAGTGATGACGGCGATTTTTCCTTCAAGATTGTGATTCATATGGATACTCCTTTTGTATTATGAATGGTTAAAAGTTCTGTTCTGTTCGTTCGATTATATCATTTTGTGTGGCCGTTGATAACAGGTTAAAGAAAGTGGAATAACCAGCCACGCGGACGATCAGGTCTTTGTGTTTCTCTGGATGGACCTGCGCATCCAGCATGGTTTCTTTCGATACTACATTGTACTGTACGTGATAGCCTTTCAGCACATCAAAGAAGGTGCGAAGCAGGGCGCTTAATTTCAGGCAGTCTTCTTTTTCCACCAGCATGCTGGGGGATACCTTCTGATTCAGAAGAACCCCTCCGGCGATCTCTTTAGTCTTTAATTTGGAAACGGATTTGAATACGCTGGTTGGACCGTTTACATCCACCGCATGTTGTGGAGAACAGCCTTCGGCCAGTGGTTCACCGCTTCTGCGGCCATCCGGGGTAGCGGGAGTGGAGGCACCCTGGGCAATGTTTGCCGCAACGGAGGATGTCCCCGGGAAATACTGACCGCCGATCACGCCACGTTTATAACGGGTATTTTTATATTTTTTGATTTCATCCAGATACGTGTCGTATCCTTTTACGACTAATTCATCCACATAGTCATCGTCGTTGCCGTATTTTGGCGCGTCCAGCAACAGCTTCTGGATCCGGGCACCGTCGGGTGTCTGGAAGTCAGATACCAGAGCATCCCAGAGATCTTTTCTGGAAATAACCTGATTTTCGTAAACGTTTTTTTTCAGGGCGGCAAGGGAATCGCCCAGGTTTGCCACACCCACCTGCAGCTGGCTGATCATATCATAGACCGCGCCACCTTCTTTCAGATGCTTGCCCCGCTGGATGCAGTCCGCTACCAGAGTGGAACAAAGGATATCCGGTACCTCCTGTTCCACGACCATATCAGCGCAGTTATCCAGGATAACGCCTTGCTTAATCAGCTGGCGAGCCGCCTGATCCCATGCATGGAGGACATCTTCGAAAGATTCCATCTGTAAAAAATGCCCTGTCCCCGTACAGATTTTTTCGCCGGTATTTAGATCAACACCATCATTTAATGCGGTCATCAATGTTTTCGGGAAATTTAGATAACTCATTCCCGTGCAGCGATAGCCCCATTTCCCGGGCACGCCCACTTCTACACAGCCGATGGCACTGTAATTGTAGGCATCTTCCTCATGGACGCCCTGTGCCATGAGAGCGGGGATGATGATTTCATCATTGTTGAAGGCCGGCATGCCGAAGCCTTGTTTGATGACGGTTATGCAGGCATCCATGAAGGGCTGGCTCATGCGGCTAAAGTAGCGGACGCTCAGGTTTGGTTGTGGAAGATGGGTGGCGGCGACTGTTTCCAGCACCAGCCAGGAGAGCTCATTTACCGCATCCTTTTTATCTGTCGTCTGTCCGCCGATGGTCACGTTCTGGTACATGGGGCTTCCTGCTGCGAATTTGGAATGCCCGCTGCTGCGCACCTTGTTTATGGTCATGGTCTTCAGCCAGAGATTGACCAGCAGTTCTTCGGCGGCCTCGCAGGTCATGCCGTCCTGTCGGCTCATTTCATAATAAGGCAGACAGTACTGGTCAAAACGTCCAAAGGAGAGAGAATGTCCGTTGGACTCAATCTGCAGGATCAGATGGACAAACCAGAGGCTCTGCAGTGCTTCCTGAAAGGATGCTGCCGGTTCCATAGGCACTTTTCGGCAGATGCGCGCGATTTCTTTGAGTTCCGCTGCCCTTGCCGGTGTGGCAGAGGCGGCTTTTTCTTCTGCCAGTTGGGCATAGCGGCCGGCGAATTGCTCTACGCTGTCCAAAACGATGAGAATAGCCTGATAAAAATAACTTCTTTTCATATCATCAAAGACCGTGAGATCCAGAGAGGACAACTTCTCTTCTGTCCGATGCCGATAATGGTTCAGACCATATTTCAGCAGTCCCTCATAGTCCACAGCAAGATGTGCGTCACCAGAGGTGATGTTGCCCTCGTTTCGTATAATGCCCAGATCGTAGATCAGTTTTGCTGATTCCGGATATGCGGCGTAAGCCTTGTCCTGGAGGGTGCGGCCTTTCCAATACGGATAGATTTCCCGCAGATTTTCTTTCGTTTCCTCAGTAATGTAAAAGCGATCACCGTTTCGCTTGTCAAAGTCGTCCAGTTCACGGATGACCCAGTCCATGGCGTATTCCGGGAAAATGGGCGCAGCGCGGTTGCTGCTGGCCTGATTGCCCACCAGAAGCGTTTCGTCCTCAATATAGATGGACATATGTGCGAGCACTTCTTTCAACATATAGGCTCTCTTTAAAACGATCTGGTCCATTTCATGCTCTTTGTAGGCTTTGGTGGTCCACAGGGCACGCTCGGAGCAGACATTTTGTCTGGTGTCCAGCAGTGTTTCGCGGAATTGGTTCATGCGATCAGTTAATTTTTTGATTCTAATTTGCTCCATTTTTTACATTCACTCCTTTGTTTGCAATGATTTCCCGGAATGGTTCCAGGGCTTCTTTTGTCAGGGCCTTTTGATTTGCATAAGCGTAATCCCAGCCAAGATAGTTGTATTTCTGATCACCCATCTGATGAAAGGGCAACAGCTGTACCTGTGGAACATCCATCTGAGCCAGCAGTGTACCGAAGGCCTTGGCATCTTCCAGACGGTCATTAAATCCGGGAATCACAGGTATCCGAACGATGAGATTTGTGTGTCTGGCAGCCCAGGCCATATTCTGCAGAATCTGGTCATTGGATATGCCGGTGCCGTCTTTGTGTTTTTGATCATTGTAATGTTTGAGATCCATGTAGATCAGATCCACCTGCCCAACCAGGGACTGGAATCGCGGCAGGGGTACCGCCCCGGCTGTCTCTATGGCGATATGGATCTTTTCTTTCTGTAATGCCGCACACAGTTCCAGGGCAAAATCCAGCTGCAGAAACACTTCACCGCCGGTGAGCGTTACGCCGCCACCACTATGCTCATAAAAGGCTTTATCCTTCAGAACTTCGTGCATAATATCAGCGATGGAATATGCTTTCCCCACAGGAGACACTTCGCCGGTTTTGGTATTGGTAAATGTCTGGGGCTCCGCGCACTGCGATTCTGGATTGGCACACCATCTGCAGCGCAGATTGCAGCCTTTGAAAAAAATGCTGGTCCGGATGCCGGGACCATCGTGCACGCTGAATTTCTGGATATTAAATAAAAAGGCGTTCATAGTACCTCCATTCCATTTGTTGTGTTTGACTGTATTTTATCATTGTTGTATAATTGACTCAATATAGTTCCATTAATTAGCCTAATTTACAACAATGAACGTAAAAATAGGGAGAAATGAACATGAATGAACAAAATGGATTTGAAACTATGCTGCCAAAGAACAGGCAGGAATATATTCTGAATATTGTGAAGCAGGAAAAGTCTGCGCGTGTTTCGGATCTGGCAGAGCGGCTGTTTATTAACGAGGCTACCATACGCAGGGATTTGAATACACTGGCCCGGGCCGGATTGGTGCAGCGCATATATGGCGGCGCAGTATACGCCAATGGGCTGGACAGCGAGATTCCCCTGATCCAGCGTGAAGAAAAAAATGCTGCGGTTAAAAAAGAAATTGCCCAGCAGGCTTGCGCACTCATTGAAAATGGTGATACTATTTTTCTGGACAGTTCTTCCACCGTATCTTTTATGGTGCCCTTTCTAAGAGGAAAAGAGGGACTGAAAATCGTGACCAACGGGGCAAAACTGCTGGTGCTTTTATCTGCCTTGTCCCATGCTTCTATCTGTTCTATCGGAGGGGAACTGCGGGAAAACAGTCTTTCCCTCATCGGCCAGGGAGCCATGGATGCGCTGGGTAATTATTATTTTGACAAGGCATTTTTTTCCTGCCACGCGTGCAGCGAAGAATATGGACTAATGGATAACAATGAGGAAGAAGCAAGGCTGCGCCGCCTGCTGATCCGCCGCTCCAGACAATCCTACCTGCTCGCCGACCAGTCCAAATTCGGAAAACCGTCTTTTTACAAAATCTGTGACATGGATGAGGTGAGCAGGATTATTACGGGGTGAGCTGTGGTGGGGACAAACTGTGCTATACTATGGAACAAGTAACAGGAGGAGGACCTATGTTTAAGACTATCATTGTGGATGATGAAATCTATGTAATTGCATTGATGCAGAAACTTATTGACTGGGCAAAGTATGACATGGAAGTCGTGGCAACGGCCAGTGATGGGATTTCAGCACTGGAACTGGTGCGCGAGATTCAACCGGATCTGGTAATCGTGGATGTGCGTATGCCAGGTTATGATGGGATTTCTTTTATGGATAAGGTTCGGGAATTTAATACGAATGTGAAGTTTATTGTGATCAGTGGGCATAAGCAATTTGATTATGCCAAGGGTGCTATGCGAAATAATGTGGAAGATTATCTGCTAAAGCCGATTAACAAAGCGGAGATGGAGACGGTCTTAACGCATGTGCAGAAAAAATTGATGCAGGAAAGAAAAGTAAATTCATCCATCGAAACCATGGAGCAGGAATTGAATCAGAGTAAAAAGAAAATAAAAGAATCGTTATTCAAGGAGATGCTGAATCGGAATTTTGATGCATTCCGAGTAGAACTGGAAGATATCAATCGTCAATATATGACCAGTTTCCAGCCGGGCACATTCCGCATTCTTGCTTTATTGCTGGATAATGCAAATGCCCAGCGGATAGAGGAATTGCTGGAGATGCTCGGTCTGGAGTTTCTTCGGGAAATTATGCCGGTTTGCCATGAGGTGGCATATGCAAAGTATGGGAATGGGCTTTTTGTTATTGTGAATTATAGTGGAGACCGGGAGCAGGAATTTGAAAATGCATGTTTTAAAGTGGTAAAAAACAGTAATGAACGGGTGGAAAAATTTCATGATATGTACGTGACTATCTGTCTTGGAACAAAACAGAGTACCATAAGAAATATGGAAGACAGCGCGCTGGCGTTGGAACGGTGTATTTATGCGCGGACAGCCATGGGAACCGGAAAAGTTCTGCATGCTTCCGACATAAAGGAAAAAGAAGAGTGCCTGAGCCAAATACTGGGTATTGGTGAGACGAAGTTTGATGCAGCATTGAAAGAACTGGACACCGAGGACGTGAAACGGACAGTCAGAGAGATGTTTACCCTGGCATATTATAAATGCGATGAAGATTCCCTGATTTTTTTCAAACTATTTACGGAGCTGCTTCAGCATGCGTATGTTTATCTCAACAATGTGGGACTTTATGATGGGACATATGAAGAATTAAAAGAACAATTTCAGAAGAATTATATGCATGCGAATAACTATAGAGAGAATGGAGAGGTGCTTTATGAGGGAATCATTCACATTATGAATGAGGGCCTGATTACAGGCACAAGTAAGGATTCACCGGTTATCCGTATCGTGAAACGGTATATTGCAGAACATTATCAGGAAGAGGTTACGTTAACTGCGGCAGCGGAACTGGTCAATCTCAGCCCGGTATACTTAAGCCGTTTGTTTAAGAAAGAAGAAAATACGAACTTCCTTGATTACGTAAATCAATATCGTATCGATATTGCAAAGAAGTTACTGAAAGATGTGCACTATAATGTGGCGGAGGTTACTGAACTGGCAGGATTTAATAATGCACGATACTTTGCAAAATATTTTAAAAAATCAGTGGGGATTACCCCATCTGAATACAGGAAGCGCCAGATAGGAAAAGAAAGCTAGAGGTGGCATATGGAAAAACTGAAAAAATGGGAGAAACTGAGTAGTAAAACAGTTATCTGGACATTGTTTTTGTGTGCTGCCAATGTGATTGTTATCTGTGTATTATGTTATATATATTTGAACACACACTATAGAACCATGGCAGAAGGAGTCAGAATCGGATTTACGATCAGAGATGTGATACTTTGTGTATTGCTCGCTTTTCTTATTGACGGAGTTGTTTTATATAAGGTTATTGTGAAACCTCTTTGGGAGATGGAAGAAACCATTGAAAAAAATAAAGAGCTGCTCTGTGGAAAAGAGAACGTCAAAAAAGAGGATAAGACTATAGAAGAAATGCTGTTTCAATTGATTCGACAGGTGGAAGTGATTAATGCCAAAGAGCAGGTGAGGGAGAAACAACGGAAAAAGACGGAACTGTATGCATTGCAGTCCCAGATCAATCCCCATTTTCTTTATAATGCACTGGATTCCATCCGTGGATATGCGCTTCTGCATGATATGGAAGAAATCGCAGATATTACAGAAGCGTTATCCCGTGTCTTTCGCAATATGATTTCGAATAAAAAAGAACTTCTTCCCCTGAGGCAGGAAATTGATAATATTAACAATTATATGAAGATACAGCAGTTTCGTTTTAACAACAAATTTCAATATTCCTGTGAGATTCCAGATGAAATGTATGATAAATACATGGTGCCGCGTATGGCATTGCAGCCATTAGTAGAAAATGGCATCATGCATGGATTGGAACGAAAGGTGGGCGAAGGCTGGATTCGGATTACCGCCTATGAAACAGAAAAAAGATTTGTGCTGTGCGTTACAGATAATGGAATCGGTATAGAAGAGGATCGGCTGGAGCGCCTGAATCATGCAATGCAGATGGATCTTATGGATTATGAAATGAATCATTCAGAAGAGCATGAGGGCATCGCATTGATTAATATTAATCAGCGCATTAAGTTATCCTTTGGCAATCAGTACGGCATTGTACTGAGGAGCACGCCAAACATAAGAACTTCAACGGAACTGGTGCTTCCGCTGATTCATGCCAGAAGATAGAGGTTAAACGTGAAAAAAGAGATACTTCGTATGAGCAATATTGTTTCTTATAATGAGACAGTACAGACGGTGAAAAATGCGGAACTGAATATTTTTGAGGGCGAGGTCGCAGGGCTTATCGGTAAGAATTATATGGGAAAAAGAGCCTTTATCGGGGCTATTACCGGTGAAACACCATGTCAGTCCGGGACCATATGGATAAATGAGAAGAAGGTCCTGATTTCTTCTATAGAAAAAGCAAGGAATGTGGGAGTCTTTCAGATCAAGCAGGAGACATCCATCATTGAGACATTTACCATTGGCGATATGATTGCCATGAGTTATGCTTTTATGAAGAAAAAGAATAGAAGCATGAAGTATTCTGCATATTTGAAGGTCTGGGATGAGGTACTGCAGGTGCTGGAGGTGAATGAAGTGGACACAACGCTGATCGGAAATATGCATTTCAGCAAGCGTGTACTGATTGAATTTGCACAGGCACTATGCTGTGAAGCAAAATTGCTGGTTTTGGATAATATCATGAATTATTTTTCCCCTACAGCCAAAAAACATATGGAAAAAGTTTTCCTTATATGCAGAGGCCGTGGTGTCAGTATACTGTTGATCGAAAATAATCCGGAATCGCTGCTTCCATTGGTATCACGCATGTTTATTATGCGTAAGGGAAGAATCGTAGATGTATTGGAAAAAAATGAACTGAACACAAATCTGATACTTTCACTTATGGAAGGCGAGGCGTTTCAGTACAGACAGACAATTGATGAGGTGAAGGAGAGAATTCCCAATAAAAAAACCATGATACGGTTTGAACATAGTATGGGAAATGACGAGAATACCAAGGACGTTTTCTTTACGCTGTATGAGAATGAGATATTGGGCCTGTGGAATCAGAATCGACATTCGGGAAAGAGCCTTGCGGATATCTTTATTGGTAGAAATAAGATCAGACAGGGTGAATTATATTTGTTCGACAGGCTGGTACGGCGAGGGAAAGTTGATCCATATGAGGAGAAGGGTATTTATGTGATTACAGAAGAGGAAGAGCTCTTTAGTAATATGAACTTTGAAGAAAACCTGGAGATGGGAGCATTAAAGAAAAATGCGTTCTGGGGAATTGTGAAAAATGAACGGGAGCTCCATTATCAGGTGCAGGAGATCATGGGGGAATATTTTTCCACTGAAAGCAGGGTTTATCAGCCTCATCAGTACATACCGGATAATCTTTTGATAAAGAAGAAGGTTGTCCTGTGCAGAGCCATTCTGGCAAAGGCGAAAGTCATTATCTATTGTGACCCATGGATAAAAATGGATATGCGGGAGCAGGAGGCTTTTACCCAGGACATATTGCGAACGAGAAAGCATGGGATTACCCAGTTGATTATATCATCTCAGATAGATTTGTTATGCAACATTTCTAATCGGGTGCTTCAGATAGATCAAGGTGAGATAGTGAAGGAAATACATAGATAGAAGAGAGGCTTCTCTGATAAGAAATAGTTTATCAGAGAGGTCTTTTTTGATTCATACAGTAAAAATAAGGTTAAAAATGTGCACACTTTGTTAAAAATGAGTCGCTGATTTGAAAAAAGAATTATCGTAAAATAAATACAAGTTAAGAGAAAGAACGAAAGGGGAGATGCAAAATGATAGGTGATACAATTTTGAAATTAAATCATATTTCGAAGTTATATCCGGGTGTTACGGCGCTTGATGATTTGAGCCTGGAATTCCGTGAAGGAGAAGTGCATGCTATCGTTGGTGAGAACGGTGCCGGAAAATCCACTATGATAAAGACCATATCCGGAGCAATTGAACCCACCCAGGGTACTATTGAAATAGAGGGAGAAACATTTACAAAACTCACACCGCACCTGTCAAGGCAGAAAGGTATTGCGGTTATCTACCAGGAATTTACACTGGTGCCGGTTTTGTCTGCGGCGGAAAATATCTTTATGGGTGAGTTTATCATGAACGGTATGGTGCTGAACCGGAAAGAAATGGAACGCAGATCAGCGGAATTGTTTGAACGATTGAATGTGAAAATTGATCCAACTGCAAAAGTGGCAGACCTGACGACAGGATTTCAGCAAATAGTTGAGATTGCAAAAGCCATATCAAAAGATGCAAAACTGCTTATTATGGATGAACCATCTGCACCGCTTACGATTTCAGAAGTGGAGGCTATGTACCAGATTGTTGACCGCTTGAAGGAAGACGGTGTGACAATCATCTATATTTCACATAGGATGGACGAAATATTCCGTCTGTCTGACCGGGTATCTGTTATCCGTGATGGAAAATACATAACTACGGTAAATACGGATGAAACCAACAAACAGGAATTGATCAAATTAATGGTTGGACGTGAACTTTCTGAGACATACCCAAGACGAAAGAATCCAGCCACAGAAACCATTATGAGTGTATCAAAACTGACTGGAAATGGCGTGAAAGATATCAGTTTTGACCTGCAAAAAGGAGAAATCCTGGGTATGGGCGGGCTGGTAGGAGCAGGAAGAACAGAACTTGCCCAGTTGATATTCGGAAGTGAAAAAATTGTGTCCGGTGAGATCATCTACAAAGGACAACCGCTGAACATGAAACAATGTCCGCAGGCTATAAAAGCAGGAATATCCATGATACCGGAAGATAGAAAACGGCATGGTGTTATCCTGGACATGACGATCAAAGACAATGTGACCATGCCCAGTCTTCAGAGAATATCCAGACATAGGATCATTAATCGGAACAGGGAAAAAAGCGTTACAGAAGAGTACCAGCGCAGTTTGCAGATAAAGACGCCGTCCATAGAACAAAAAGTCAAAAATCTGAGCGGTGGTAATCAGCAGAAAGTAGTTCTTGCAAAATGGCTGGCTATGGATCCAGATGTTATTATTTTTGATGAACCAACGCGCGGCATCGACGTAGGCGCAAAGCAGGAGATTTATCAGATTATGAATGATCTGGCGGATCAGGGAAAAGCGATTATCATGATTTCCTCAGATATGGAAGAACTACTTGGCATGTCCGACCGGATTGTAGTTCTGTGTAAAGGCAGAATGGCCGGTGTCCTGAATCGGGAAGAGTGTACCCAGGAAAGAATATTAACGAAAGCGGCAGGTGAGGAATAGATGAAAAAATTAGTTAAGAGTAAAGAATTCGGGGTATTGATGGTTTTGGTGGCACTGATTATTTTCTTTGGTATCGCATCCCCTCAATTTATGAAAGCGCAGAACTTTTTTAACATCAGTAAACAAATTGCAACGGTAGGTATTTGTTCGGTAGGTTTTTGTTTTGTCTTGATTACAGGCGGTATTGACTTATCTGTAGGATATCAGATTTCTCTGGATATTGTTGTCACAGCAGTCATGATGAATACACTTGGCCTCAACTGGGCTGTGGCTTGTCTGATCGGAATGCTGCTGGGAACAGGTATTGGTCTGGTCAATGGACTGATTATCGTGGAAACCCATGTAGCACCGTTGATTGTTACGCTGTCCATGATGACGATACTGAAAGGTATCAGTTATCTGATTACCAATGGTCTGGCTATTTTTAAATTCCCGGATGCATTTGTAAAGCTGGGGCAGGGAACCATTGCCGGGATAGTCCCCATATCACTGTTGTTTTTGGTGGCAATCATTATTATCGGTATCTTTATCTTGAACAAAACTGTATATGGCCGTTATTTTTACGCTATTGGTAATAATGTGGATGCGGCGAAATTATCAGGAGTAAACGTAAAGAAAATTCAATTAATGGCTTACGGGCTTTGTGGATTCTTTACTTCCATCGGTGCAATCCTCATGCTGGCGCGCTTGAATTCGGCACAGTCTTCCACGGGAGATGGATATGAGTTTAACTGTCTGACCGCCTGTGTAGTCGGTGGTGTCAGTTCGAATGGCGGCAAAGGCACTGTGTTGGGAGCCATCATTGGTTGTTTGATTGTTGGTGTCCTGGAAAACGGACTTGCTATCATGAACATCAATGAATATATTCAGGAAGTCATCAAGGGACTGGTTCTTCTGGTAGCAGTTATTTACGATACCATGTCGCTGCTGAAGAATGAAAAAGTGAAGAAAATCAAAGCAATCAATGTAGAGAATTAAGTGGAAACACACTACCCCCAATCATAGTAGAAAGATGAAAGGAAGAAGATTATGAAAAAGAGAGTATTAGCAGTATTAATGAGTGTAGCTATGACGGCAGCATTGCTTGCAGGTTGTGGAACTACTGCAACATCGGAGACAGCAGCTACAGATACTGAAACAAAGGCGAAAGAGAAAACGGAAGCAGCGAAAGAAGAGACGACAGATACGGCTGCAGCCAGCGATACCTATAAGGTTGGTATGACATTCAACCTTGGCAATCTTACCTGGGCAGAGTTGACCGAGGAGGCAAAAACCTATGGTGCTTCAAAGGGTATGGAAATCACTGTGCAGAATTCAAATGATGATGCTACTACACAGGTATCCCAGATAGAGAACTTTATCCAGTCCGGAATGAACGCGATTATCGTTGCTGCTGTAGAGTCAAATGCGGTGGAAGATGTATGTAAAAAAGCACAGGACGCGGGCATTAAAGTTATTGCTTATACACAGGTTATCGAAAATTCAGATGCATCTTATCTGGTAGACGCTTACAATACAGGTTATGCCTGCGGGGAAAGAGCAGCAAAATGGATTAATGAGAATTATCCGGATCAGGAAATCGAGTGGGCGTTGGAAGACCTGCCTAAATATCCGGAAATCATCGACCGTGCAAATGGTATCAAAGAAGCTATCGAAAAACTGGCACCAAAGGCAAAATTAGTTGCAACACAGCCAGCAGAAGTTATGGCAGACGGTCAGGCGAATGCAGAGAACTTTATGCAGTCTAACCCTGATATTAAAGTAATCTGTTCTATCGGTTCTGGTGGTGGTGCAGGTGCAAATGAAGGAATTAAATCTTATCTGACAGAAGACCAGTATGATTCGTTTGGAATCTTCGGTATTGATGCAACAGAGCAGGAAATTTTAAATATCATCAATGGTGATCCGCAGAAATCTTCTGTAAGCCTTGGTGGTGGCGCGGTACATGGCGATTGCCTTATCGATATGGCTTATAACTTCTGGCAGAAAATTGACCAGGAAGCAGAGCAGTATATGCCAATCACTGTAATCGATTCTTCAAATGCACAGGAATATTATGATGAGCATTTTGCAAAATAGGTAACTTATTAATCGAATCGTATAACTAGGGGTAGTTAAAAGTATAAAGCAAGAGTAAAAGGAGAATAACAATGGCAGAAATGATGAAAGCGGTAGTTTCTTATGCACCGTATGACAACAGATATGAGGATTATCCAAAACCTGTTATCGGCGAAGGTGAGATTTTATTAAAAGTAAAAGGCTGTGGTATTTGTGCAGGCGATGTAAAAGCTTATCATGGTGGTATCCGTATATGGGGAACAAGTGAAGCAGACAGATATATTGAAGCACCGTGTATTGGCGGTCATGAGTTTTATGGAGAAGTCGTGGAACTGGGTGCGGGTGTGACAGAATATGAAATCGGTGATTTGCTGGTAAGTGAACAGATCGTGCCCTGCAATGAGTGCGAGTATTGTAAGAAAGGCATTTACTGGATGTGCACACGTTCTGCCGTGTTTGGATTCAAGCAGTATGCAAATGGTGGATTCGCAGAATATATCCGGTTGGACAAAAATTGTATCAATCACCGGGTTCCCAAGGAATTCACACCAGAACAGTCCGTATTGATCGAGCCCATCGCATGCGGTATGCACGCAGTAGAAAGAGCACAGATACAACATAGTGATGTGGTAGTGATCGCGGGGCTTGGTGCCATTGGAACCTCCATGGTAAATATTGCATCGTTGTATCTGCCGAAGATGGTAATTGGTATCGACGTAAGAGAGAATCGTCTGGAGATGGGCAAAAAGTATGGAGCAGATGTAGTTTTAAATCCTATGACCTGTAATGTAGCCGAGGAAATTAAAAAACTGACCGGAGGATTAGGCTGTGATGTTTATATTGAAGCATCCGGAAGTCCGAAGAGTGTTACACAGGGTATGGATTCTTTGAAGAATTTGGGTCGGTATGTACAGATGGGAGTGTTCGCTGAGGAAGTAAAAGCAGACTGGAATACCATCGGTGATGGCAAGGAACTGACTATTATTGGATCTCATTTGTCAGGACTTACTTATGATTCTGTTATCAATGGAATTAAATCCGGAGAAATCAAGACGGAAGGACTGATTTCCCATAAATTCAAACTGGAAGACTGGGAAGAAGCCTTCAAGACCACAGAGAGCCCCAATGCAATGAAGATTATGCTGGAACCGTAAAAGATGAAAATACATGGGCGCCTTTTGCAGGGCGCCTTTGTTGATGAGAGGGGAAGAAATGAAGAAAAACAAATATGAGTATATCGGAGATTTATCACAATTATTCCGAGTGGAGAATTACCGTCTGGAGGGCGGGAGAAAGGATGGAGTACGTGCTACGTCGGTGACCAATGAAATGGGGCTGCAGTTTACGGTGGTGGCAGATCGGTGTATGGATATCGCCTATCTGTCCTACAAATGGATCAACGTAAGTTACATCAATCCCTGTGGTATCGTGGCACCGGAGTATTATGATCCCAGGGGAACCCAGTGGCTGAAAAGTTTTACAGCTGGTTTTATGACGACATGCGGACTGAACAATGTGGGGAATCCCTGTGAGGAAGAAGAGTATATGCAGCTCTATCATTTTAATATAGGATATCCTTTCCTTACACCGGGCTGTGAGATGCGAATACCATCTGAGAAGGTGATGGCGGCCAATGGACATTCAGCGAATTATGTGTCGGAATGGAATCAGGTGGGGGAACCAAATGATCTGGATGAAATGTGTTATTTCCATGAGTTGGATAAAGATGGAAAGAACTCTGTAGGAATCTACAATAAAGAAAAGAAGATAGGTTTTACCATGACGTTCAATCATGATGATTTGTGCAAATTCATTCAATGGAAAAATCTCAGCAAAGGTCAGTATGTTATGGGGCTGGAGCCTGCAACGAACTATATCGGCGGGAAGGTTGCGGAGAGAGAAAACGGTGAAGTGAAAAAATTAATACCGGGAGAGACGAAAACACATCGGATTGAGATTGAGTTTTTTGGCTGAACTTAGTAATTCTAATTGGTGGAAAGCCTTTTCTGTGAAACGTATACTGTACCAAGTGCTTTTTTGCAAGATGATACCATACGACCAGATTACCTTTCAGGGGGGCATGGAATTTATTTTTTATTTTAGGAGCGCAAAAAATAGAATATTTTGTATTTACATGCGGCAAGCAAGTGTGTTACAATCAAAAAACAGATATCTCTATTAAGAACATTCTGTTCGCAATATCTGTATCATTCGGTGGTCATATCGACCGGCAATCCAATGAAAAAACAACTGTATAGGATATCAAAATGTATTGGATATCGGTTCGTGGCATGCTATACTATTGGCATGAAGCATTTCCCGTGCATTTTGATCCACGAAAGGAGAAAAGGCAT
>JAQUWF010000173.1 GCA_028692975.1 Lachnospiraceae bacterium | reverse complement strand
TAAGTATGTTATTTTGTGGTGATTTAACAATACCTTATTTAGGACTCACTTACCACTGTTATTTTTATACGAAAAAGCGGAACTGCATCACTACTTTAGCCAGCCATCGCGCAGCGATTTTGTTCAATCCACCCTATGCAAAGAAAGTAACTATGCTAAGTAAACTCTGAAAATTCTTTGTTTAAGTCAATTATTCTTGCTTTACTTTGCATAGTCTCCGAAGATATTTATGAGAGGCACTCTCAAAAATATCATATTGGAGGTACTTTTATGGGCAAAACATATTTACCAGACCTGATTTCGGAACTGGATCAGGAACTCCTGAGGCTTGGGTATACCAAAGGTAGTATGACCTTTTACCGCAGACGTTGGAACCAGCTGATGGCCTATGCAGAAGATCGCGGCGAATGCTGGTACACAGAACAGCTTGCTATGGACTTCGTACAGGAATTCTTCGGCATTACCCAGGATGACTTTGCAAGAACCCTGCCGCAGGCAGAAACGCAGGAACTACGTGTCATCCGTATGGTGGGTGATTTTCAGCTTCACCATGCAGTGCTCAGACGCTATTTGAAGCATAAGACAATCCTGACAGAGCCGTTATTTCTTGAAACAAGCAGCCAATTTCACGAATACTGCGAAAAAATGGGGTATTCCAAAGTGACCACAGACCACTATGTGAAGCAATCCGCCTATATGATGGATTATCTTGCAGCACAAGGAATGAAGGATTTCAATTCTGCCACACTGGATATCATTAATTCCTACATCCGTACACTGGCGGGATTTACCTACAAAACCGTAGAACAGCATATCTGTTCCCTGCGTTGCTTTTTCCGTTTCCTTTATCAGCAGGGCGTTGTCCAGAGCGATCTTGCCTCAAAAATGCCGATGGTGAGAGCCAGAAAGCAGACAGCCATTCCTTCCGTGTGGTCACATGAAGAACTGAAAAAGCTGATTGGTGCCATTGACCGCGGCAGCCCGAAAGGGAAACGGGATTATGCCATCATCCTGATTGCGTGCCGGCTCGGCCTGCGCTGCACCGATATCAAAAACCTGTGCTTCCACAACTTCAACTGGGCAGAAAAGAAACTTTGCTTTGTCCAGTCAAAAACGAAACAGCCCCTGCAACTCCCTCTTGTGCCGGATGTCGGCTGGGCGGTAATTGATTACCTGAAATACGGAAGGCCAAAGGTTGACAGCCCGCGTATCTTTGTCCGCCATATGGCTCCATTCCTTCCCTTTTCAGAAGGAGACCATCTGGACCAGCTGATAAAAGCATATATGGTAAAAGCACATATACCGGCATCCAATAAGCGCCGGGGGATGCACAGCCTGCGCCATACTATGGCCAGTGTTCTCCTGGAAAAGGATACGCCGCTCCCTGTTATCTCCGACATCATTGGTCATCTGGACACGAATTCCACTGCCGTATATCTCAAAGTGGATATGGAACGGCTGGTGGAATGCCCACTGGATTTTGAGGAGGTGATTCGCCTTGGCTGAACCTATATTTACAGGCCCGTTCAAAAAGGAAATGCAGGATTTTATCACAATCAAGCGTTCTATCGGCTATAAATACAATACGGAACCTGGTATCTTGAAACGTTTTGGCGCTTATCTTGCGGTGGAATATCCCAAAGCAGAGATCCTCTCTAAAGAAGCCGTGACAGGCTGGTGTTCCAGAACAATGCATGAAACAGCTGCAAACCATTGTTCCCGCGCTTGCGTCATCCGCCAGTTTTCAAAGTATCTGGACAGTATAAATATCCATGCATGGATACTTCCAAAGAATTACTATCCGTCCGGTCAGCAGTATGTGCCCCATATTTACAGCCCGGACGAACTCCGGCGCTTTTTTGAAGAAACAGACAAATGCTGTTATTGTTCAGAAGTACCGTACCGTCACCTGGTTATGCCTGAGTTCTTCCGGCTGCTGTTTTCCTGTGGCCTGCGCTGCTCGGAGGCACGGCTGTTAACAGCTGGGGATGTTGATCTTGACCATGGGGTGCTCACAATCCGTGATTCCAAAAACCACAACAGCCGTCTGGTTCCGATGCCGGTTTCCATGATGTGCAGGCTCCGGGAGTATGCCGTTTTAGTCCATCCTTTTTCCAAACCGGAAGCATTCTTTTTCCCCGGTTGTGGAGAGAAACCAATGACGCTCGGAAATGTTTACAAGAACTTCCGCCGTTTTCTGTGGAAAGCAGGCATCTCCCATACAGGCGATGGGCCAAGAGTCCATGATCTAAGGCACGCCTACTGTATTTACCGTTTAAAGGATTGGGCAGAACAGGGCAGAGATCTTATGGTGCTGATTCCAATGATGCGCACCTATCTCGGCCATCAGACATTCAACGAAACTGCCTATTATCTCAGATGGACTGCCGATGTTTTCCCGGATATACGGATGAAGCTGGAAAAGTGCTATGAGGACATCATTCCGCAGATGGAGGATATTTCCTATGAAGCCGACTGATTTCTCCATGCATCTGACTGCTTTCCTGTCCGACTATCTTCCAATACAGAAGAATGTCAGTCGGAACATCATTAAATCTTACCGGGATACATTTAAGCTACTCCTCCTTTTTTGTGGCCAAGAAGAGGAAATCCCAGTCGAGAGGATCACGATGAAGAAGCTTTCTTCCGAACTGGTTATACGGTTTCTGAACTGGCTGGAAGCGGATAGAAAAAGCTCCATTTCCACACGCAACCTGAGGCTGACTGCAATCCATTCATTTTTCCGGTATGCACAGTCAGAATCTCCGGAATCTCTGTATCCTTATCAGAAGGTGCTTGCCATTCCGGTGAAAAAGAAACGGCAGGCTGTAGTGGAGCATCTATCACCGGAAGGTATCAAAATCCTGCTGGAACAGCCAGATAGAACCACGATAAAGGGGCGCCGTGACCTTACGATGCTCAGCCTGATGTACGACAGCGGCGCCAGGGTACAGGAGATCATTGACCTTACTGTAAAAGACTTTACTTCTGGTAGCAATCCGGTATTAGTGCTTACCGGAAAAGGTAATAAGACACGACGTGTTCCCATTATGAAGAATACTGCGTCACTCGTAGAAAAATATATCTCCGAAAACCGGATTGATATGTCCCATAAGGCCGATTATCCGATTTTCACGAATAAGCAGAACACGAAGCTGACAAAAGAAGGAGTTGCCTATGTCCTCAATAAATATGCCGTCATGGCACACGAATCCTCCAATCAGGTGCCAGAAAAAGTACGTTGCCACATGCTGAGGCATTCAATCTTAACTTCCAGAAGTGATTGTCTCTCAAACATAAAAAAGTTGCTGAATAGCCCATAAAATCAAGTGTTTCTCTTGATTTTATGGGCTATATTTGGTATGATTATTGAGTGGGTATACTAACTCTATTTAGAAAGGTAAATGCGTATGTATTATGATTTTAAAGTGGAAATACCAGACGTTTCAGGGAAGATTTATCGTAAAGTCATCAAAGGTGTGACCTATATCAATTA
>JAQUWF010000083.1 GCA_028692975.1 Lachnospiraceae bacterium | reverse complement strand
TAAATACGATATGAGTAGAGATACCGAAAAAGTATTTAAGGAAGTACACAAATACTTAGATCAGAACACAAATGAAAATATGTCTATGGATGAGATGAATGAGTTGATTCAAAATTTTATGGAACAATATAATGGGAATCTGCCAGGCGAGGTCACAGAAAAAACGGCTGAGACATCCGATGATTTTTATGAATTGGCAGAAAATGCGGAAACGAAAGCACAGGCATTGAAATTTGCAAAAAAGGCATTACTGCTGGATCCTGATAATATTGATGCAAAGGTAATGGTTACAGAAATAACAACAGAGCATCCGTATGAGATGGTGGGGAAATATCAGGCTCTGATTGCGTATGCAAAAGAAGTTATGGACCGAAAAGGATATCTGAATGAAGAAACAATAGGAGATTATTGGGGGATAACAGAAACAAGACCATTTATTCGCCTATATAGTAATTATCTGAATTTATTAATAGAATGTGGCATGATGCGGCAGGCAGCGAGGATCGGAGAAGAGATTATCAAGTATAATGAGGGGGATAATCTGGGAATCAGGTTTATGCTTATGCATATTTATGCATATTTGGAAGATGAAAAGGGCATGCTGGAGCTGCACCATAAATATGATAAGCACGAGGAAACACAGATGCTTTTGCCTATATCCATTGCGTATTTTAAAATGGCAGAATTTGGGAAAGCGGAAGAATATCTGAGACGACTGGCAAAGGTGAATAAGGATACAGGCAGATTTATGAGAGCATTTTTAAACGATACATTGGATAAATATATCTCGCGTATGAATGCTATGGGATATCGACCTTTCTCCATAGAGGAATTACTGGTTGAATTGCATGAAAACAGTTATTTATTTGAAACGGCTCCCTGTTATTTTGATTGGGCAGTACAGATGTTAAAAAAGAAATAATGATTGTGGTGTGTTAAAATATCCGAGGGCTGTCTTTTGCAGCCTAATATGTGGAAATGGATGTTTGTGAAATGACAGAAGATAAGAAACAGATTGTGGGACATGTGATAGCTTGTGGGACGCAGATTATGTGGGGTGCGACCTTTGTGTCCACGAAGGTGCTGCTGGGTGTCTTTTCGCCGGTGGAGGTGCTGATGATACGATGTCTGCTGGCTTTTCTTGCGTTGTATCTGTTTTATCCCCATCATCTGAAGGTGGAGGAAAAGAAGAAAGAATTGTATTTTATGGGAAGTGCCCTGTGCGGTATCGTCCTTTATTTTATGTTGGAAAATACGGCGCTGACTATGACTTATGCGTCTAATGTAGGTATTATTGTTACCTGCGCACCATTTTTTGTTGCCGTGATCGTGAGCATTTTCTATAAGAGTGAAAAGCCGGGGAAGAATTTCTTTCTGGGCTTCGTGATTGCCATAAGCGGTGTGATCATGATCAGCCTCAACGGACAGCAGAGTTTTCATCTGAATCCGCTGGGAGATTTCCTTGCTTTTCTGGCTATGATTACCTGGGGCATGTATTCTGCTTTTATGAAAAGGGTCAGTCACTGGCAGTATCCTATGATAGCGGTGACCAGAAGGATTTATTTTTATGCCATTATTTTTCTGATTCCCGTGGCAGCCGTGCAGGGCGTATCCCTGGATGTGACCAGATTCTATGATGTGAAGATTGTAGGGAATTTCCTGTTTCTGGGTCTCTGCGCCAGCGCGCTTGGCTTTCTTTTATGGAACGTTGCCACCAAATGGATCGGTGCAGTCAAGACCAGCGTATATATTTATGTTTCACCTATTGTGACCGTTTTTTTGTCTGTGCTGGTGCTGCATGAAAAATTGACCATGATTTCCGTGCTGGGTGCCGCGCTTATACTGGTTGGCCTGTACATCTCCCAGCAGAAAAAGTTTTTGCAGGGATAGCGGATCAGGAAGGCGGGGCAAAGATGCCGAGAGATGGCGGCATATAAGTAAAGAGAAAGAAGACTGCCCACCAGAGCATAATAAGAATCAGGACGGGGAGTGCGTATTTTTCGCATTTCCCGGATAAAATGCAGCGGTGTCGGATAAAAAAGGCGGCTAGGACACTGACAAAAAATATGGAAATGTCCAATGCAGGGATGTTGTAGCCCAGGATGCCGCTGTACGTATAGAAAAGAATGGGGATAAGAGCAGTGCCGACCAAAATACCAACGCCGGTGGCTGCTTTTTTTGATGTGGAGGATGGCACGATCAGGGATTCCAGGAATCCATACAGAAGCATGGGAAAAAAGAGCAGTTTCATATGCTCCCAGGTGGATTCATTTATGGGCGAAAAAAGGCCCACGAAGCGGTTGCTGCTGCTCCATTCATAAACAAAATGCATAAGAACTCCCAGAATAGAAACAAAAAGGATGCCAACAATGGTGGAATAAGGTATGGATTTCTTCATATGAGTTTCCTTTCTTGAGCGAAATGGCTGGTAATAGTATATGCAGAATAAGTGTTTTGTAATTAATCTAAATTTTATTTTACCTGCTCTTTACGTCTGTGACTGTGGTGTGGTACACTATATGCGGTGACTGTCTGATTTTTGGAAGAGGGCAGCACGTGACAGACGTGATTGTTTTGAGAGGAGAATGTTTTATGGGCGGCTTTTTTGGAGTAGCTTCAAAGCGGGAATGTACGTTGGAACTTTTTTATGGAGTAGATTACCATTCACATCTTGGAACCAGAAGAGGTGGTATGGCGACATATGGGAAAAATGGATTTCAGAGGGCGATTCACAATATAGAAAATTCGCCTTTTCGTACAAAATTTGAAAATGATGTGGAAGAATTAAAAGGGAATCTGGGGATTGGCTGTATTTCAGACTATGAGCCACAGCCTTTGCTGATCCAGTCCCATCTTGGAAGTTTTGCCATTACCACGGTGGGCAAGATCAATAATATGGAAGAATTGCTCAATAAAGTATACGAAAAGGGCCATACGCATTTTCAGGAAATGAGCGGAGGTCAGATCAATGCAACGGAGCTGATCGCATCTCTGATCTGCAAGGCGGATACCATCGTGGAGGGCATCAAGTTCGTGCAGGAACTGGTGGATGGGTCCATGACAGTGCTGCTCATGACAGAAAAGGGTCTGTATGCTGCCCGTGACCGATATGGCAGGACACCCCTTGTAGTGGGAAAGAAGGAAGATGCACACTGTGTATCCTTTGAAGACTTTGCCTATGTGAATCTTGGTTATAGCAATTATAAAGAATTAGGCCCGGGAGAGATTGTATTTATTACGCCGGAAAGCGTGGAGACAGTCAGCCCTCCGGGAGAAAACATGAAGATGTGTTCATTCCTGTGGGTATATTATGGATATCCAACCTCTTCCTATGAGGGTGTGAATGTAGAAGAAATGCGCTACAAATGCGGCAGTATGCTGGCGAAGCGTGACGGAGATACGGTGTCGCCGGATATTGTAGCCGGTGTGCCTGATTCGGGTATTGCCCATGCGATCGGGTATGCGAATGCGTCAGGAGTTCCGTATGCCAGACCATTTATCAAGTATACGCCGACCTGGCCGCGGTCCTTTATGCCTACCAATCAGGAACAGAGAAATCTTATTGCAAGAATGAAACTGATCCCGGTGCAGGCACTGATCCAGAATAAAAAACTGCTGCTTATCGATGATTCTATCGTGCGTGGCACACAGCTGCGAGAGACCACGGAATTCCTGTACCAGAGCGGCGCAAAGGAAGTGCATGTGCGTCCGGCCTGTCCGCCGCTGGTATATGGCTGCAAGTTCCTGAATTTCTCCCGTTCCAAATCCGAGATGGATCTGATCACCAGAAGAATCATTCAGGAGAGAGAAGAAGAAGTGACGCCGGAGATTTTGCAGGAGTACACCAATCCATGCTGTAAACGCTACGAAGAGATGGTGGAGGCTATCCGCAAGGAACAGAATTTTACCACCCTGCGTTTCCATCGTCTGGACGACCTGATCGAGTCCATCGGCCTGCCGGCTTGCAAATTATGCACGTATTGCTTTGATGGAAAAGAATAATAAAATAAAAATCCCTGTGTTCTTAAAAATCTTAAGAATACAGGGATTTATTATTATAAGTCTGTAAAAATCAAATACATTCTCTTTACTTGACCTTATAATACCACAAAATGCCCGAAAATTCAAGACTGGTAAATATATCGCCGCTGTTCTATAATCAAAAAACGTTACTGTTCACACTATGTAGGAGGGCGTTCATGGAAGAGAAAAAATGGATGGAGCAGATGGCAAGGCAGACGCAGATACAGCAGATCCGTGCGACCAATCAGTATACGGAGAAGTTTGGGCTGGCACTCAGCGATGAGGATACGGAGATGCTGGTGGAAGAGCGCACGCAGACGCTGCGGCTGGAGCGCAGAGTGGAGTTTGGACCGGGTATACTGCCGAAGATTATTTACATGTTCTGTGATTCGGCCTATATCAATCAGGCGGATTACCGGGATACGCTCATACGCCTGCAAGGGATTTTCTATCTTTATAAGAATGAGACTATGGACCAGATTACGGATGATGAGCTGCTGGAATTTATGAAAGAGCAGTTCGAGGAAGTCTGCTTCGGGGATCTGGATTATCTGGAAAACACCTGTCTGGATCTTTTCGCCCAGGCAATCCGGGCTGGATACAGCGGTTACGTGCAGACAGGTGGAAAAGATGCCTTTGAAGCGGTGGATATTGTGCAAAGATGGGATCATGAACTGTACATGGAGGCATTAAAAGAATTGTGTTGAAGGTAGGAGGATGAAACAGATGGATTATACGGAAGAAGAACTGATCCCCATGGTGGGAGAACTGGCGGCAAAATACACATCCTGCGAGCATTCCTCTGTCACTTATGAAACAGCCCAGATGCTTATGGACGGCGTGCTGTATTGTATCCATGAATTGGGCTGCGGGGAGGCGGGGGTCCTTGCGGGCCGGGAGGCGACTGCCAGGGAAGCCTATGAACAGGGCAGCAGGATAGTAAAGGATAAAGTCTGCAAGCTGCGGGAGATGTATGATGCACTGCTTCCTACCTTTCGGCATTACGGCGTGCGGTGCCTGAAAGATACGGTGATCAAGGGGATTCCGGCTTTTTTGCTGCGCTATGATGCCAGGTTTGCGCCCCAGAAGACACTGTTGACATTGGATTACCCTGTTTTAGAGCAAATGCCTCAGGCGACAGGGGTAGATGCTGTGCTGCATTACGTGCAGTGTATCTGTCTGGAACAGAAACTGCTGGCTCTGTTTGGGGAAGATTATGTGATCCGGGTGCTGAAAGCTTACCACGAGGAATACGAATCCCTTGTGGAAAATATCTGTGAGGTGCTGCTTCCCAATCTAATCGGCCATGTCCTGCTGAAAAAGCCGCTGGGGGAGCCGGTTTTCACCAGAGAAGAATACATTGCCCTGGAAAATCTGCTGTTCGGAAAAACGAGACAGGAACTGACCCAATATATGGATCGGCTCCTGTGCAGTTTTACGGAAACGTATTTAAATGGTGATAAAGACCTGCTTTCATACCTGCAAAGCAGCAGCTTTGGCATTGCCAGACGCATAGGGAATAATCTGGCATATCATTGTCTGCAACGCATCTTCTAGGCGGTTATACGGTGGCTGCCCCAGTCGTATTTGACAAAAGTTTCCCATATGCGGACCGGAAATACAGGATTTCCGCCAGAGCCGTGATAGTCCAGGAAAATATGTAGAGCAGGTAGAGGGACTGTATGGTCTGGAAATAGGCGAATACGGTATAGAACCACAGGACGCGGAAGACACAGGAACCCATAATGACGGCGATGGTGGGGAAGAGGCTCTTTCCGATGCCGCGGCAGGCAGCGATGGTACAGTCCATAAGGGCAGAGACCGCGTAGGAAAATCCCATAATCGTAAGGCGGTGCATCCCGGCGTCTATGACCAGGGTATCGCCTGTGAAAACGGACAGGAATTCACGCCCGAAAAGCAGCAGCAGGAGACCGAGAACGGCACCTGTGCAGAAGGAATATACCAGGCATACCAGATAACTGTTTCGGATCCGGTGTTTTTGTCCTGCACCGTAATTCTGTCCGATAAAGCTGCTGCAGGCTACATAAAAGGCACCCATAACATCATACAGCAGGGCGTCGGCATTGGCAGCGGCAGAATTCCCTGCGACCATGGTGGCATCGAAGGTATTGACTCCTGCCTGGATGAAAAGATTGGCGATCTGAAAGATAGCTGTTTGGAGACCGGTAGAAAGTCCCAGGTTGAAAACCAGTTTGGCCTTGGCTGGATGTATGCGGAGTTTTTTGATCTGCAGACCATACACATCGCGGCAGCGAAACAGAGAAACCAGAATCATGACAGCGGAAACATATTGGGAGATAACGCTGGCTGTGGCTACGCCCACCACGTCCATATGGCAGACGATGACGAAGAACAGATTCAGCGCGACGTTAATCGCACCTGCGATGGAAAGAAAGCACAGGGGCTTCTTCGTGTCCCCCACGGCACTGAACACGCCGTTACCGAAGTTGTAAATGGCAATGGCAGGCATACCCAGCAGATAAATACGCAGATAGCGGGCAGCACCTGGCATGAGTTCTGGCTTGGTCCCAAGCAGGTCAAGGATCGGCTGGGCGGAAAGCAGTCCCACGGCCATGACCACAAGACCGATCAGGAGGCAGCAGAGCATGCTGGTATGAACGGTCTCGGAGACATCCTTTGGCTGTCTGGAACCATAAAAGCGGGCCACCAGCGCGTTGACGCCGCTGCCCATACCGATGAGAAACATGGTATAAAGTCCCACCAGAATGGTGGTAGAGCCCACAGCTCCCAGAGCCACTGAGCCGGCAAACTGGCCGACTACAGCGATGTCCGACAAATTAAAAAGAACCTGCAAAAGGTTTTATAACATCAATGGAAAACTGAAGATCAATACTTTTTTCCAGAGTGATCCCTTTGTCAGATCCTGCATATCCTGCTTCATAATATTTACCCCTTTGTAAATTAATCTATTTTAAAAGAAAGTCTTGCTTTTTCATACCAATTGCTATAGTAGCACAACTGTGTGTGAACTGCTACCAGAATTTGGTTTAATTAGGTAGGGATTTTTGTTAAATGAGCGAAAAAAGTTTGGAAATGGGGAGAAGGATGTTATAATAGGAACAGTTAAAAAGTTGGATGCTTTTTAGAAGAGAGGAGATTTTATTATGTTGGAGATCAGGGATTTTTCGAAGACTTATTCTGGGGGTAAGCGGGCCGCAGAGCATATTACACTGACTATCGAGGATGGGGATATTTATGGGTTTATCGGACATAATGGCGCGGGAAAGAGCACCACAATCCGTGCCGTTGTGGGAGTGCTGGATTTTACAGAGGGGGACATTTTTATTGATGGACATTCTGTGAAGAAGGAGCCTATGGAATGCAAGAAAGTGACCGCCTATATTCCGGATAATCCAGATCTCTATGAGCATCTGACAGGGATACAATACCTGAATTTTGTGGCAGATATTTTCGGGATCAGCGCAAAGGAGCGGGAAGAGCGGATCCGCAGGTATGGCGATATGTTTGAGATCACATCCTCCCTGGGCGATTTGATTTCTTCTTATTCCCATGGTATGAAGCAGAAAGTGACGGTTATATCCGCATTGATTCATGAACCGAAGCTCATGGTAATGGATGAGCCTTTTGTGGGACTGGACCCCAAGGCGGCGCTGGATTTGAAAAATGTCATGCGGGAATTATGCAAGAAGGGCAGCTCTATTTTCTTCTCCACACATGTGCTGGAGGTGGCGCAGAAGCTTTGTAACAAGATTGCCATTATTAAGGAAGGGAAAATCGTGACAGCGGGCAGGATGGAGGATCTGGTACAGAATCAATCGCTGGAAGACGTTTTCATGGAGGTGGTGGAAGATGCGAAGTAAACTTATGACTTTGCTGAAAATCCAGTACATGAACCAGTCCAGTCTCAATGCACTGCGCTATGAGACGGACCGGCGCAAACGCAATCGGACCATAGCCGTGTATGTATCTATGGCTCTGGTGATTCTCATGATGATGGCATACAGTTTTCTTATGGCGTATGGGTATGGATTTTTGGGTATGAGCAATGCGGTGCCTGGCTTTGCGCTGGTGATTTCCAGTGTTGTGACACTGTTTTTTACCTTTATAAAAAGCAATGGATTTCTCTTTGCATTCAAGGATTATGACATGCTTATGGCACTGCCTTTTACCACAGGCACGGTCATAACTGCAAAATTCCTGTACATGTACATAAATAATCTGCTGTTTAGCCTGTGTGTCATGGTGCCTATGGGCGTTGGATATGCAATGTGGGTACATCCCTCTGCTATCACCTATGTAATATGGCTGGTGATCGCCGTGGCAACGCCGCTGCTGCCCATGTCCGTGGCTGCGCTGGCGGGAGGCTTAATTGCGGCAGTCGGTTCCAGATTCCGTTTCAAGGTACTGGCGCAGGTGATTTTGTCCCTGATCGGTGTCATGGCCATCTTCGGACTGAGCTTTTCATTGAATGGTGCTGGAAGCAACGGAGAATTCTTCCGGCGCATCGGGGATATTGGAAAAGTAATGGAGACACAGATCCACCGGTGGTACCCGGTTTCCATATGGACGGATGCGGCTGTGAATGAAAAAAGCATCCTGGCGTTACTTGGTTTCCTGCTGGTTTCGGTTGGGGTATACGGAGTCTTTGTAGCGGTGACTTCCATAAAATATAAGACGATCAATACGGCTCTCATGAGTCATCACGCCGCATCAAATTATAAAATGCGCAAACAGGAGTCACACTCTGCAATCCATGCGCTGGTGCGCAAGGAGGTGAAAAGATTTACCTCTTCGGTACCATATCTGATGAATATGGGTATCGGTGCTATACTGGCGGTGATCGGTTCCGTGGTCTGTGTGATCATTGGCCCGGAGAAGCTGCTGGCAAGTATGGAAATCAACGTGATTCCGAAGCAGATTACTTATATTGTACCTTTTGCTGTAGGTATGTTTCTGACCATGACCTGCACCACATGCGTATCCTTATCCCTGGAAGGTAAGAATCTGTGGATCGTCAAGAGCCTTCCCCTGGATACACGGACTATTTTCAAGAGTAAAATGATTTTTAACATGTTGCTGGTAGCTCCGGCCGGGATTATCAGTAGTCTGTGTTTTGCATTTGTACTGAAAGTGGACGTGGCTACATTGTTGATCTATATTCTGTTGACGCTGGTTTCGGTAGGCTTTTCCACTACCTTCGGTATGTGGGCAGGCATCCGCTTCGCCAAATTCGACTGGGAGAATGAGATCGAGGTTATCAAACAGGGCGCGGCTTCTATGCTGGGGATTTTCGTGAATATGATTCTGCAGATTATTCTGGCGGTGGCAGTAGGTGCGCTCAGTCTGATCTGCGACGGCAGAATCCTTATGGTCATCGTAGTCGTATTGCTGGGCGTGGTGGACTGGCTGATCTATGGAAGGATTATGAAGATTCAGATGAGGGATGTGCTGTAAGTTTACCTCCGGATTTCTTGACAAATACTGCCACTTGAAATATAGTAATAGGAAGAAAAGCCAAGCATAAAGGAGAACTGGGATTATGAAGAAAATCGGTTTTGTGGGTGTTGGTATCATGGGCAAATCTATGGTGCGTAACCTTATGAAGAATGGGTTTGAAGTATCCATTTATACACGGACAAAATCAAAGGCCGAGGATGTGATCGGTGAGGGTGCCATATGGTGCGATACCATCGCGGAGTGCGCGAAAGATAAAGATGTGGTAATCTCTATCGTTGGTTATCCAAAGGATGTAGAAGAAGTATATTTTGGAGAACATGGTATCTTAAACAGCGCAGCCAAAGGCACCTATGTGGTTGATATGACCACCACCAGCCCGAAACTGGCGAAGCGTATTTATGCGGAGGCTGCCCAAAAGGGAATCCATGCACTGGATGCACCGGTTACAGGCGGCGATACCGGGGCCAAGGCAGGTACGCTGGCAATACTGGTGGGCGGTGATGAGGACGATTTCCAGGCATGTATGCCGGTCTTTGAGGCTATGGGCAATAATATTGTTTATGAAGGTACTGCGGGGAATGGACAGCACACTAAGATGGCGAATCAGATCATCATTGCAGGCACGGTTTCCGGCATGTGTGAGGCCATGGCTTACGCGAAAAAGGAAGGTCTGGACGTGCAGAAGGTCCTGGATGCAGTAGGAACAGGAGCGGCGGGCAGCAAGCAGCTCTCCAGTCTGTCCCCACGGGTGATGCAGGGGGATTTTGGACCGGGATTTTTTGTGAAGCATTTTATTAAGGATATGAAGATCGCGGCTGAGGAAGCGGATGAGATCGGTCTGGATCTTGGCGTCTTGAAAAAGGTTCTGTCCATGTATGAAGAGATGGAAAGCCAGGGCAAAGGCGATTTGGGTACCCAGTCATTAGTTCAATATTACGGCTGGTAATGGTATAAAAACAGAAAGCGGAGGACATAGTATGGAAGCGAGAGGAAAAAATTTTTTAAAGGTTACAGGAATTATTATGATTGTATTTGGCGCAATAGGGGCACTCAGCACATTGATTTCTTTTGCGGGATTATCAGTGCTTATGCAGACTTATGCGGCTTTGGGCATGGATACATCCATGATCGTTCCAGGTCTGATCATCAGTGCCATAGGCGGTGTGCTGCAGCTGGCAGCCGGTATTATCGGTGTGGTGCATGCGCGCAAACCGGAAAAGGCGATGCTCTGCATTATTTTTGGCGTTCTGCTGGTGATACTTCAGATCGTTTCAGGGGTTACGAGCCTTCTGGTGGTCAATGCACAGGGCAGCAGCATTGTTACGACTATTATTTCCATGATTATCGGACTGATTCTACCGGTACTCTTTATTTACGGCGGAATCTTAAATAAACAGTCATAAAATCTTGCAGGTGTCAGGCATAGCGGCACCTGCATTTCTATATCAGTCGGGAGGATTGAATCATGATAAGTAAAGCATTTCACGCATCAAGAAGAAAATTGTACCAGGAAAAAATGAAGAAACACACCATCGAATGTTTCTACAGCGGGGACGAAAAGCAGCAGAATGGGGATCAGAATTATGCGTTTGTACCGGATGCGGATTTTTATTATCTCACGGGATTTGACAAGCCAGGCGCACTTTTGCTTACCATCAAGAAAAAAAGGACCGTGCTGACGGAATTATTCATCGAGCGTACCGATGAGCGAAAGGCCAGATGGGAAGGGGTATCCTATACTACGGAAAGCGTCAGCGAACTCACCGGCATTCAGCATGTGCACTACATGGAAGAGTTAGATGCTTTTGTGAAAAATATCAAGAAGAAGTATCCGGATATGAAATGGAAGAAGAAGCCGACCGATATCAGCCGGATCCGCCAGGTCAAGACAAAGGAAGAGATCGCTCTGCACCGCAGAGCCTGCCAGATTACCACCGAGGGCGTAGATGCCATATTGAAGAATCTAAAGCCCGGGCTCTATGAGTACGAGATCGAGGCGGAATTTGATTACGTGCTGGGGAAAAATCATGCAAAACATGCTTTTGACACCATCGCAGCGTCCGGTCCAAAGGCCTGTGTCCTGCATTACCATGATAATGATCGGAAAATGCAGCCGGGAGATATGGTACTCTTTGATCTGGGTGCGGAATGGGGCCACTATGCGTCGGATGTCAGCCGGACTTATCCGGTGGATGGAGTATTCACCAAGGAACAGCGGGAACTCTACGAGGTGGTCTTAAGCGGTCTGGAAGCGGCGGAAGCCCTGGCGAAACCGGGACAGCCAAAGGCCCAGCTGCAGGAAGTCAGCAAAAAGATCATGGCCGAGGGTCTGATCAAATTAGGTAAAATAAAGAAAGCGAAAGAAATCGACAAGTATTATTACCATGGTTCCGGTCATTTTATTGGACTCTTTACCCATGATGTGGGGGACAATGAGGCGATATTGGAGCCGGATATGATGTTTACCTTGGAACCGGGTCTGTACTTTGAGGAGGAGGGCATCGGCATCCGCATCGAGGACACGCTGCTGGTCACAAAGACCGGATGCGAGATCCTGTCTGCGGGCATACCAAAGACCGTGGAAGATATTGAGGCAGCCATGAAGAAAGGCTGAAAGGGAAAGGAAAAAATGAGTCGAAAACTACTATTTATCTACAATCAACATGCGGGTAAGGGACAGATAAAACCATTGCTCGCGGATATTATCAATATATTTACAAAGGCAGATTATCAGGTGGTCTGTCATCCCACGCAGGCACCAAAGGACGCGATCCAGGTGGCGAGAGACGCCGATGAGGACGTGGAGCTTATTGTGTGCAGCGGCGGTGACGGTACTTTAGACGAGGTGGCAACAGGCCTGATGCAGCGGGGTGCCACTATTCCAATCGGGTATATTCCCGTGGGTACCACTAACGATTTTGCCAACAGCCTAAACCTGTCCAGGGACATTATCCAGGCGGCCGCAGATGTGGTGTCAGGGGAGCCTTATTCTTACGATGTGGGTGCTTTCAATCAGGACAATTTCGTGTATGTGGCGGCGTTTGGTGCATTTACTGCGGTTTCCTATGAGACGAACCAGGATTTCAAGAAGCTGTTCGGACACATGGCTTATCTTCTGGAGGGCATGAAGTCCCTGACTGAGATCAAGTCCTATATGATGAAGGTGGATGTAAACGGCAGGACTTATGAGGGTGAATTCCTTTTCGGTATGGTCACCAACACGCTTTCCGTGGGCGGATTCAAGAATCTTACAGGGAAACATGTGGAACTGGACGATGGACTGTTCGAGGTGACCCTTATACATAATCCACAGAATTTTTTTGAATTACAGGAGATTATCGGATGCCTGCTTACGGCCAACGATGAGACGGATCTTATCGATACCTTCAAGACGGACCGCATTATCATCGAGTCCATGGAGGAGGTAGCATGGACTTTGGACGGGGAGTTTGGCGGGGAGCATAGTTTTGTCCGCATCGAAAACTGTCACAAGGCTATGCAGATTATTGTGGAAAAAGAAGAGGCGGAATGATTTTTTTCATTGCAATCTGGCTCATTTAGGGTATAATAAAGAAGGAAGATTGAAAACCAATTATAGGAGGATTTTAATATGTTAGTTTCAGCAAAAGACATGTTAGTAAAAGCGAAAGCAGGTCATTACGCAGTAGGACAGTTCAACATCAACAACCTTGAGTGGACAAAGAGTGTTCTTTTAACTGCACAGGAGTGCAATTCACCGGTTATCTTAGGTGTTTCTGAGGGCGCTGGCAAATATATGACCGGATATAAAACTGTTGTAGGCATGGTTAACGGTATGATGGAAGAATTAAACATCACAGTTCCTGTAGCACTTCATCTTGATCACGGCAGCTATGAAGGATGTATCAAATGTGTAGAAGCAGGATTTTCTTCTATTATGTATGATGGTTCTCATTCTCCGATCGAAGAGAACGTAGCGAACACAAAGAAATTAGTTGAAATCTGTGCAGAGCACGGCATGTCTCTGGAAGCTGAAGTTGGTTCTATCGGCGGAGAAGAAGACGGTGTTGTTGGTATGGGCGAGTGCGCTGATCCAGAAGAATGCAAGAGAGTTGCTGATCTGGGTATTGACTTCCTGGCAGCAGGTATCGGCAATATTCATGGTAAATATCCTGCAAACTGGAAAGGTTTAAGCTTTGAGACTCTGGACGCTATCCAGAAACTTACAGGCGATATGCCGTTAGTACTGCACGGTGGTACAGGCATCCCTACAGATATGATCAAAAAAGCGATCGACCTTGGCGTTGCTAAGATCAATGTTAATACAGAGTGCCAGTTATCTTTTGCTGATGCGACACGTAAATACATCGAGGCTGGAAAAGATTTAGAGGGCAAAGGCTTTGACCCACGTAAATTATTAAAACCAGGCGCTGATGCAATTTCTGCTACTGTAAAAGAAAAAATGGAGATTTTCGGGTCTATTAACAAGGCTTGATTGTCTAAATTTGACAAAATTTAAATTTACTATTGCAATTTGCCGGAGATTGGTTTATCTTAATAAGCAAGTTGGAAAGCAAATTTCCAAATGTACGTAGCGAACGAAGGCGTTCCACATTTGTGGAATGCCTTTTTCTGGTTTTTGGGAGAGACGGGAGCGTACAAGAATATCTTTTTGAAAGGAAGACGAGAGAATGAGTGAATTTACGAATGTAGCTGAAATCTTTGGCGAAGATGTTTTTAACGACACTGTTATGATGGAACGTTTACCGAAGAAGGTGTACAAGGAGTTGAAGAGAACGATTGCAGAGGGTGAGGAGTTAGACCCTGCAACCGCAGACGTCATTGCACACGAAATGAAAGAATGGGCCATCGAAAAAGGTGCTACCCATTACACACACTGGTTCCAGCCGTTAACAGGCGTGACCGCAGAGAAACATGATTCTTTTATTACCGCTCCAATGGAAAACGGCAAAGTGCTGATGAGTTTTTCCGGCAAAGAACTGATCAAAGGAGAGCCTGATGCTTCTTCATTCCCATCCGGCGGACTTCGTGCTACATTCGAAGCCAGAGGATATACCGTTTGGGACTGTACTTCACCGGCCTTCGTAAGACATGATGCTGCAGGCGGAACGTTATGTATCCCTACTGCTTTCTGCTCTTACACAGGAGAGGCGTTGGATCAGAAGACGCCACTGCTTCGTTCTATGCAGGCTATCAACATACAGGCTCTTCGCCTTTTGAAATTATTCGGTAATGAGACTTCAAAGAAAGTCACCCCTTCTGTTGGGGCAGAGCAGGAATACTTCCTGGTAGATGCAGGGAAATTCTTACAGAGAAAAGACCTGATTTTCACGGGCCGTACTTTATTCGGTGCAATGCCTCCAAAGGGACAGGAACTGGACGATCATTATTTCGGAACCATCCGTCAGAGAATCGCTTCTTATATGAAAGATGTTAACATCACGCTCTGGAAACTGGGCGTAAGCGCAAAGACACAGCATAACGAGGTTGCTCCTGCACAGCACGAGCTGGCCCCAATCTACGCAGAAGCGAATATCGCAGTGGACCACAATCATATCGTGATGCAGACTTTAAAGAGACTGGCTTGTGAACATGGCCTGAAATGCCTGCTTCATGAGAAACCATTTGATGGTGTGAATGGTTCCGGTAAACATAACAACTGGTCACTTACCACAGATGATGGCATTAACATGTTAGAGCCGGGTAAGACACCTCATGAGAATATTCAGTTTTTACTGGTTCTGTGCTGTATCCTGAAGGCAGTGGACGTACACGCAGATCTGCTCAGAGAATCCGCAGCAGACGTGGGAAATGACCACAGACTGGGAGCCAACGAGGCACCACCTGCTATTATTTCCGTATTCTTGGGCGAGCAGCTGGAAGACGTTTTAGAGCAGTTGATCAGCACTGGTTCTGCTACAAGCAGTTTAAAGGGTGGCAAATTAAAGACAGGTGTTGGTACATTAAGTGATGTAAGCAAGGATGCCACAGACAGAAACAGAACTTCACCCTTTGCATTTACCGGAAATAAATTTGAATTCCGTATGGTTGGATCCAGAGATTCTATCGCCGGACCTAATATCGTACTGAATACTATCGTTGCCGAATCTTTCAAGGAGGCATGCGATAAGCTGGAAGGTGCAGAAGACTTCGATACAGCGGTTCATGATCTGATCAAAGAATATGCAGCAGACCATCAGAAGATTGTATTCAATGGCAATGGCTACGCGGAAGAATGGGTAGAAGAGGCAGCAAGAAGAGGATTACCAAATATCGCTTCTATGGTAGATGCCATCCCGGCGCTGACTACAGAAAAGTCAATCAAATTATTCGGAGACTTTAAGGTATTTACAAAGCCGGAACTGGAAGCTCGTGTGGAGATTCAGTACGAAGCTTACGCAAAGGCTATCAATATCGAAGCGAAAGCCATGATCGACATCGCAGGAAAACAGCTCATTCCGGCTGTTATCAAATATACTACAGCACTGGCAGAGTCCATCAACGCAGTGAAGGCTGCGTGCCCGGCTAATGTGAGCGTACAGACAGGTTTATTAGAGAAATCTTCCGATCTGCTGGCAGCATCACAGAATGCGCTGGATGCATTGAAGGCTATGATAGAAAAGGCCGGTGCCATGGCAGAAGGAGCAGAACAGGCAGCATACTACAGAGATGCAGTTGTTCCGGCTATGACAGCTTTAAGAGCACCGATTGACGAACTGGAAATGATCGTTGACAAGGATATGTGGCCGATGCCATCTTATGGAGATTTGTTGTTCGAGGTTTAATAAAACCTCCTGGCTATGAAAAAGGGAACCGCTGAACGGTTCCCGAATCTCCAGAAAAAGGAGGGTGCCAGGTAACTTCAGTCACCTGGCACTATTATGAAAAAGTTTTATAAAAATAGTAATGTGAATTACTTAAGATATTGGCTTGTTGTTTTTATTTCAT
>JAQUWF010000172.1 GCA_028692975.1 Lachnospiraceae bacterium | reverse complement strand
CAGGCGCGAAGCGCCGCATTTTTCGATGAAGTTGTCAAGTGTTTTTGGCAAAAAAAGTGGGGGATTTTAATAAAAAAAGAATCTGAAAGCCTTGAATTTACTGGCTTAGAGATTCCGAGAGATCATATGAGTTAAAAGGAGGATTCTGATGTTAGAAGTGAAAAATGTTTCATATTTTTATAAATCACAAAAAGATAAACTTGTATTAGACCAGATATCTTATCAATTTGAAAAAGGAAAGATGTACGCAATTCTTGGTACAAGTGGTTCAGGTAAGACCACACTGCTCTCTTTATTGGCAGGACTTGATGTTCCGGTAAAGGGAGAAATCAATGTTTCAGGAGAAAATATTTCTTCAAAAGGATTGAGCTATCATAGAAAAAATAATATTTCCCTGGTATTTCAAAATTATAATCTGATTGATTATCTTACACCCGTTGAAAATGTAATGCTTGGTGGAAAGGCAGATGCGGAAATCCTGCTCACCCATATGGGTATTGACTCGGCAACAAGAAAGAGAAATGTAATGAAATTATCTGGCGGACAGCAGCAGCGTGTGGCGATTGCTCGTGCACTTGCAAGTAAAGCACCAATTCTACTGGCAGATGAGCCTACTGGAAATCTGGATGAAGCCACGGCAAAAGATATTATTTCAATTTTTAAAGACCTTGCTCATGAACAGGGAAAATGTGTCATAGTGGTAACTCACAGTAAGGAACTAGCAGAGGAAGCAGATGATATTCTTTTTTTGAAAGATGGAAAAATATAGTAACTAAAAAACGCAGCAGCAAAATGTCTTCCTGATCCAAAACTAATTTAGAACAACCCTGTAAAATACGCCTGGGTCATTCAGGTGATTTTACAGGGTTGTTCATATATTACCGCACTGCACCGATAAGTTCTCGCAGGTCCTCCACCTTGTTCTTTTTCATGTAGGCTTCGATACCTTCCGCGATCTCCACGGTGGCGTAAGGATTATAGAAATTCGCAGTACCCACGGAGACGGCTGTGGCACCTGCCAGAATAAATTCTATGGCGTCCTCCCAGGTAGCGATACCGCCCATGCCGATGATGGGAAGTTTTATGGCCTGGGCCACTTGATATACCATGCGAACTGCTACCGGCTTCACGGCCGGTCCTGACATGCCGCCAGTCTTATTTGCCACTGCAAATGTTCTGCGGTTAATGTCTATCTTCATACCTGTCAGTGTATTGATTAAAGATACTGCATCTGCCCCGCCGGCCTCTGCCGCTTTTGCTATCTCTGTAATGTCCGTAACGTTAGGCGTCAGTTTCATAATAACCGGCTGCTTTGCTGCTTTTTTAATTTTTGCAGTAAGTTCTTCTACTTTTTTGGGATCCTGTCCAAATGCCAGGAAGTTCGCATTGACATTGGGACAGGAAATATTGATTTCCATCATATCAATGTCTTCCTCTGCCAGTCTTTCCACAACAGCCAGATATTCTTCCTCTGCATGCCCACAAACATTTACAATAATGCGAGTGTCATGTTGTCTTAAGAAAGGAATGTCTCTTTTGCAAAACACCTCAATGCCAGGGTTTTGTAAACCGATGGCATTGATCATACCGCCATAGGTCTCCGCGATACGCGGTGTTGGATTGCCGGACCATGGCACATTGGCCACACCCTTGGTCACTACCGCACCTAATTTACTCAGATCCACGAACTCACTGTATTCTTCTCCGGATCCAAAGGTTCCAGAAGCAGTCATGACCGGATTTTTTAATTCTACTCCGGCAATATTTACTTTTGTATTCATTATAATTCTACCTCCGAAGCCAGAAATACCGGACCGTCTTTACAGATACGTTTGTTGTGGACATGGGAATGATCGTCCACTTCCTTTGACTGACATACGCAGGCCAGACATGCACCGATACCACAAGCCATCTTCTCTTCCATAGAAATCCAGCACGGAATGTTCTTTTCCTGGGCATATGCCTTGATGGCGCGAAGCATAGGGGTCGGTCCGCAGGCAAAGATCACATCTGCCTCCAGTGCGTTCTCACGGATCGCGTCCAGCACGTTTCCTGTGGTTCCGGCACTGCCATCCTCCGTGGCAATATACAGAGTTCCGTTTGCTTTCATCTCTTCTGTGAGGAATAATTCATCCCTGTAGCCTGCGATGATCTGTTTTTCCGCCTGCAGCTCTTTGGCTGTCTGCAGCATAGGCGGGATACCGATACCGCCGCCCATGAGAAATACCTTCCTGCCTGCCGCCTCTTCCAGCGGGAATCCGTTGCCCAGAGGTCCCATGACCTCAATGGTATCTCCCTGTGTTAACTTAGCAAATTCATTGGTTCCGGCGCCTACCGTGCGGTAGACCAGACGCAGCGTACCCTTCTCCCTGTCGATCTCACAGAGACTGATGGGACGCGGAAGCACACGGCTGCCGTCCTTACTATATAATGAGATAAACTGTCCCGGTCTGCACTCTTTGGCAAAAGTTACCTTAAGCCACATACTGTACACGTCGGAACCGATCTTTTCCTGACTGAGTATTACTGCCTGCTCTTTCTTTTTCATGCCAACGCTCCTGCAATATCTTTCTGCATATCCATAACCGCCTGTCTGGATGCATCTGCGAAATTCTCTGCTCCAAACTGCTGGTATGCTTCCTGTTTGTATGCTGCGATAATTCCTCTGGAGGAATTGATGATCGCGCCCAGTCCATCTTCATTAAAGAAATGTGCCAGATCTGCGCCCTTGCCGCCCTGCGCACCATAACCAGGCACCAGGATGAAGGTCTTCGGCATAATCCTGCGCAGTATTTTTCCCATCTCCGGATAGGTAGCACCCACGACTGCCCCGATGTAGCTGTAGGAATCACCCATATGCTCCTCGCCCCATTTTGCTACCTGCTGGCCAACTAATTCGTAGAGCGGACGGCCGTCGATCAACTGATCCTGGAATTCACCGCTGGATGGATTGGAGGTCTTCACCAGAATGAAAAGACCTTTCTTTTCTTCTTTGCAGACCTTTATAAACGGATTCACGCCGTCGGAGCCCAGGTAAGGATTGACCGTGGCGAAATCTTCATCAAAAGGTACATAAGACTTGCTTCCCACCTGCACTCTGCCCAGATGGCCCACTGCATAGGCTGCTGAGGTAGATCCGATATCGCCGCGCTTTACGTCGCCGATGACCACGAGATCTTTCTCATGACAGTAATCCACGGTCTTTTTGAAGGCTTCCAGCCCCGGGATACCGAACTGCTCATACATGGCGATCTGCGGCTTCACTGCCGGGATCAAATCATAGGTGGCATCCACGATAGCCTTGTTAAACTGCCAGATAGCTTCCGCAGCCCCCTCCAGTGTCTCTCCATATGCATCAAAGGCTTTCTTCTGAACCTGCTCCGGAATATAATTCAGCATGGGATCCAGTCCCACCACGATTGGTGCATTGGTTTTCTTTATTTTATCGATCAGTTTGTTTATCATTTTCTTTCCTCCCATACGATTTTGCCGTCACAAATGGTAACAACTGCTTTTCCTTTTACTTTTTTGCC
>JAQUWF010000082.1 GCA_028692975.1 Lachnospiraceae bacterium | reverse complement strand
TCAACAGAGACGAGGGGGCTTTGACATTCTCGCTTGGCTTCCTCAATCCTCTCAATGACGAAAGCCACATAATCTTCTACCGCTTCCATAAGGTCATCGGAGTAATAGTCGGATACCGGGCGTTTGGTACGCTGTTTCAGGTGCTTTTTGATAAGGTGTTCTGCCAGAGCGTGTCCGGCAGAGCCTTCTGCGGCGTACTGACTCTCCTCATCCTGGAATTGCTCACCAAGCACCAAGGAGGGTGGGCAATTCAGTGTACGGTGCAAAGCCGAAGGAGAGTTCCTTGCGTGGGCACCCATCAGAGTGCCTCCGCATCAGCCAGGAGGGCTGCATAATCAGATTTCTTGACCCCGGACAATTTGCCGGAATCATATTTGAAAAGAAGGTCTTTGACTTCCTTCCGCTTTCCGTTCTCGGACTTTGCTGCGAGAACTGCACGGACTTCCTCAATGGTGATCTCCTTTTCTTCTGCAGGAGCTTCCGCTTTTGGAGCAGGTTCGCTCTCTGCCGGAGCAGCGGTATTGCCAGCCAAGGCACGATAGCCAGCAGCCAGCTTTTCAAATCCATCTGCGATGGTCAGATAAATATCATTCATGTGCGTCATCCTTTCTTATACAAACTCAAGACCATAAATAGCATTGCGGTACGCATCGCTGATACGGTCATCAATCATCATGGTTGCCGGGTTGATGCGGTTGCCTTCATTGTCATAGAGGCGAACCGGGATTTTCAGTTCCTTTGCCTTCTCCAATTCGTAGGCCATGCCATTGCTGATATGACCGCCGAACACCCAGACCTCATCACAGATTTTCATCTGCTCCACACCGAGGGTGATTCCCTGGATGCGTTCCTCCGGGTCTTTGTCATTCAAAAACTGAGGGAAGAACAGGTGGGGCGCAATCGGGCAATAACCGATGATTGCCGCCATACGGGCGTGCTTTCTTGCTGCCTTGAGGTTTCTCTCCACATCTCCACGATACGGAGAACAAATAAATACTCGTTTCATAAAAATTCACCTTTGCCTTTCGTGTCATTCGGGGGTGTATCCCGTGATTAATAGGAGCCAGCAAACTGATTGATGATGCTGTTCATGACTTCCAGGTCATGCCCCTCTAAGCTGGGAGCCAGCTTCTTTAAGAGTGCCGCCTGCTCCGGCGAAAGGGTCTTTCTGCCACGGTGGTACCAGTCCGCCACATAAATTCCTCCGCCGTGTCTGCCACGGACAGTCTCAATTGGATATGAGCAAGCGAGGACTTCAATATCTGTGCGGATGGTCTTTTCGGACACACCGAATTCTTCTGCCAGATTTTTGACCTGGTCGTGTCTACGAACACAGAGCCTGTCCAAAATTGCATCTCGCCGTTCAATTGCTGTCATCATCGCTTGCTCACCTCCTTTCGTTTGCTGTGGCTTAATAGTAAAAGTTAAAGCGGAAGGCTAATTACCGCTTTAAAAAAAGTTTTGCAAAAAAGTTCTGGGGACAAAAATAGCCGGAGCAGGGCTGTACGAATACAGCCTTACTCCGGCCTTAGTGGTGGCTTTTGCCCCGGTGGTCAGTCAGTAGTGCTTCTCCTATTTCATCCGACCCAGTCTTTTCTGAGCCGTGGTTTTCTCTGTTTGCATGGTATCCAGATCAGCAAGAAAAAAGCTCTTGCATTTCGGACACATGACAGAAATTGTTACCTTTGCTTTTCCATCTGCCAGGACTTCTCCTTTTTTACAAATCGGGCAGATGAGATGTCTGCTAAATAAATGTTGCATGATACGGTCAACCTCCAATGCTGTGTGCTTGTTTACGCTTTTTACGCCAAGTTGCGTAATTAACGATTAAAAAATAGAGTAGCCCACAACCTGTTTATGGTAGCAGGCTACCGTATCATACGCATTAGAAGGCAACAGCAAATTGTCTGTGCTGTACCAGATATTGTTCTTCCGTCATCAAAAGCCCCAGTCGTTTCATCTGAACATTTGCAGCCGCTTTTGATACACCGAAAAGACTTGAAAGGGATTCTTCAATAGCAGATACCCCTAAGCTGTAATCCCAGTCCATGACATCAGGCATTACAAAAACCCCGTCCCTAAAGCCACAGTTACGAATCATCTCCTGTGCGGCAGGCGTAAAAGTAGAACGTGGCATTGCTATAGATGCGGCAAACACGTTGGCCTGATGTTCTCTGAAATCTGTCTGGGTCGTGAGCTTCGCCCGTTTTGAACCGCCACCTTCCAGACTGCTTCTGCGGCAACACACCACAGAATCTCCATCCTTATGGCTGTCAAAGAGTGATAACTGTCCACCCATACGGCGGTATACTGCCGGGTGCAGACAAAGATGCCCGCCTTCATGCAGAACGGTAAAAGCGGCGAATCCTTCTTTCCCATCAGCCATTGTGCTGTTATCGATCAGCACGGTATTGGCTGCCACTTCAATCGGTTTAATGCGTTTTGCCTCCCGGTCAAAAACCAGGATATGGTCATCGTTGAATACGGTAGCCCCTGCGATGGCGGGTTCATCTTCTGGGTAATAAATATCCTGGTAATCCACAACTGCATCCAAATAGGCTTCTACAAAATGGATAGGGTTCACCTTACCCGGTTCCTGGAGCAGTTTTGGTTTATAATCCCGGAGCAGGGTTTCTGCATATTCCTGGATATCCGTGTCCTTTACGATAGGAGTCATATCCTTATGTCGTTTGCTACAATGAAAATCAATCAAGTTTGCTACCTCGCTTTTTCTCTAAGTCACGGATGAACTTCTTCCAATCCTCTTCATCTGCCACACCCGCATTTGACATACGAAGAGCGTATCGTGCCATATCACCAATACCAGAATACATCATGGTATCTTCAATATCGGCTGGTATCTCGGATTTTTCTCTTGCTGCAAGATCATACAGTCTGGCTCTATCCTCATTGGAAAGATTCAATACCTCGCAGAATTTTTCAATCCGAGTGCTATCAAACGGCTTCCTTCTTCCTTGTTCAATATCACTCAGCATACTCAAGGACAGGCCCAATTCTTTTGCAATATCCTTTAATGTCAGTTCTCGCTCGTCCTGAAGCCTTTTCGCTTTTATATACTCGCCGAACCTCATGTTTTCTTCTCTCATTTTCGTTAGCCTCCTGTGGTGCTGTAATTACGCTATTTACGCACATTACGCCGTTTAGCGTAATTATACAGTATTTCATGAGAAAAGTCAACACTCGCTCTGTGAACAAGGTTTTTGATTATCAGCTTTCGTTTAATGTATTATCAAACGCAGACAGCCACTCCAGTATTTCATCTGTTGATAGAACACCATCTTCTTTCTGTTTCCGTCTGCTTTTCATTCCTTCCGTTAATTCCAGAAGTCGTTCCTGTAAATCCGCACTTTCTGGGTGGCGTTTCACTGCCATTTTTAGCCGCATATATAATCTACGATATTCCTGTGTCAAAGTATCGTTCTTCATTTTTTTTGCTCTGGTCGCATTTGCTCCTACGTCCCTGCAATCTTTCGTTTCATCCTGGGGAGATGGATACCCACAATACACCGAATCCGATCTGCCAATCGGAACAAAATAATTACCGCAGTTTTTACATTTCACAAATTTTATCTTTGCATCCATAGCGTGAGCCGCTTCAAAAAGAATAAGGCTCATAGAAGATTTTACTGTATAGATGGAGTGAAAGGCATTATCAAAAAACATGATTCGGAAATCAATGTGCTGGAAATCCGTATTCTCTGCATACAGTCCCCAGAATGCCATTACCTGGTCTTCCTCAAATTCTTCCCCGGAGACGAGCATATTAAAGGAATGGCGAAAAGCAACATAGCTGTCTGCATATGCCGCATACGCTGTGAGCATTGCCTGTCCTATTGTACCGATACCAAATTCATCAATGCCTGTGTCCTCAAGGATAAAGGATTTTACTTGATCTGTATTTCTAACCTCATTCATCGGCTCAATCAACATCTTAAGTTCATCATCATTCGCCTGGTTAAAATCAGCAAGAAATCCTGAAAAATCTGTGAGTACCATCACCGCCGTTACCACCCCGAACTTTTCCAGCAATGATTCGTAAAAAGCCATTAACGCTTGGGCACCATTCTCCTTCAAATCTGTATTATGAAAATATGTATTTTCCATTATGATGGGTTTAAGTTCCGTTGGGCGAAGTCTGGCATACTCGCAAATCAAGCCGCCTATGGGATACTCCTTTATGATGCCACTCTCCATTACAATATTTTTCTTTCCATCAAACTCTATGTTCAAACCAATATCCATTTCTTACTCCTCCTGTTAACAATCGCTATATGCATTCTTTGCAGTTCAACTGTAAACAATCGTTTTCTTTCTTATCTGTTGATAACATTATATCAAATCTCACCCCGTAGTCAATGGATACATAAAATATCGGTTGCTAACAATTTTTGATGAACGATTGCTAACGCCCCATTACCCCCGGCATTTGCACCATATGACGGTTATCAATCGGCATTTTCAAATCACCCAGCAGACAAGCCTGGAATACTGCCCGCTTTCCAAAACGCCTTCTAATTTCTTCAATGCAATCATCCAGCTTTTCTACTTTTTCCATACGCCTCATATCTGTGAAAAGGTCAATCTGCTCTGGGCTTTCTTGTGGTATCAGATTGATTGCGCGTACAGTCACCGCACGAACAGGCGTTGACCAGCGGTAGTTATCGTGAAAAAGGGTGAGAGCCTTTTTTGCCATCAACATTGGACTCTGGGTTGAAAGGCTCAACGGTCCCTGGAACTGACGGTAACCCAGATCATTGCTTCTTACACTAATCTGAACGCCAGTCGCTTTCAACTTATGGAGTCGCAGTCGATGCCCAATATCCTGTGATAATTCCAGCATGACTTTCCAGACTTCCTCTTCGTTCAGCAAATCTGCAATGCAGGTAATACCATGACCCACTGATTTAATGGGAGAAACGAAGTCTTTGTGCATGACAGGCGTATCATCTTTTCCAGCTGCGTACTGCCAAAGCTGAAGACCGTTGACTCCCAGCATTCGTTTTAGAAGATTAGGGTCTGCGGCAGCGATGTCCCCGATGGTATGAATACCATAATTATTAAACTTTGCCGTAGTGGCTCTACCCACATATAACAAATCTGAAGCTGGTAAAGGCCAGACTTTATCACGAAAACTCTCTCTGGTTATTTCCGTTATCGCATCCGGCTTTTTCATATCACTGCCCAGCTTGGCAAATATCTTATTAAAAGATACACCTATGGAAACCGTGAGTCCAAGTTCCTCCTTAACCGTCTGACGGATATTTTCTGCTATTTTTGCACCGTCTCCACACACAGAACGACTGCCTGTCACATCCAGCCAGCACTCGTCCATTCCGTATGGTTCAACCTGGTCTGTGTATCTCTGATAGATATTACGTGCCAGTTCGGAGTATTTGAGGTACTGGTCATACTGCGGTTTCACCATAATCAGATTGGGACAAAGCTGCCTTGCCTCCCAATTTACCATACCCGTTTTCACGCCAGCTTTCTTTGCCAGTTCAGATTTTGCCAGCACGATTCCATGTCGATTTTCTGTGCTGCCACAGACTGCGACTGCCTTCCCACGCAAGCTGGGGTCCAGCATCATTTCCACAGAAGCATAAAAACAGTTCATATCGCTATGTAAGATTGTTCGTTCACGCAACTTCATCACCTTCCTCTTAAAACTTCATTTTTCCTATTGACAAAGTGAAGTTTCGGAAATATAATTTGTTTATAACTTCACCAAACTTCACTCGAATAATAGCACTGAGTTGAAGTTTAGTCAATAGGTTAGATGAAGTTGATGAAGTTACAGACAGAATTTTTTGAAAGGAAGGGCTACCATGACGTTTTCTGATAAAATTAAAGTTTCACGGGAACTCTCTAATTTAACACAACAGCAATTGGCTGATAAGGTTGGCGTGTCTAAACGCACTATCGCATCTTATGAATCCTCTGGTGCAATTGCACGGTCTTCCACTATGAGAAAGCTGGCAGTAGCACTTAATGTTTCCTACGACTATCTTGCTAATGACGATGTTACCGATCCTAAACAGGGAATTGAAAAAATCGGTTATATTGAGGAAGCCAGAAGTCAGTTCGGCGATAGAGCCGCTAAAGAGGTGGACGAACTGTTGGAGCGCAATGCCGCCTTATTTGCTGGCGGTGAACTGAGCGAGGAAGCTAAAGATGCGTTCTTTACTGCTGTCACCAAAGCCTATCTGGAATGCAAAGAGCAGGCTAAGAAAACCTATGGACGGAAGAAAAAACCTGAGACCGTTTAATGGGACAGAATAATTTTTATAATTGAGTTGATACAGAAAAGAGGGATCTGAATGACCGTGGATTATATATGCCGTGAAGTAAAACGGCTGAAACACAAATTCCATGAAACAGACCCGTTTAAGCTGTGCAAAGCTATGGGCATCATTCTTCTGTATACGCCAATGGGTACATACCCAGGAGCCTGCAAAGGTTTTTTCCTGTCCCAGAGCCGCAAACGCTCAATCACAGTCAACAGTGATTTACCCCAAGCGATACAGCGAATAATCGTCACGCACGAACTGGGTCATGCTGCACTCCATGCCAAAGCCGTAGGTGTAAACGCCTTCCACGACTTTGAACTGTTCGACAGCACCTCTTTCATGGAATATGAAGCAAATATATTTGCAGCCGAATTTTTGATGGACGATGATGACGTCTTAGAAAAATTGAACGATGACATCTCCTTCTTTGGAGCTGCATCACTTCTCAGAGTCCCGCCGGAGCTGCTGGACTTTAAGTTCCGTTTAATGAAGCGGAATGGATATAAACTGATAGACCCGCCTTTGATGGCAAATGCAAACTTCCTAAAGGATGTGGAAACGGAGGTCAACGATGAATATTAAGGTATATGTTGATGTAACCGCAAAATTCAATAGTGACGGTCTCCTACTTCCACTGGACATCACCTGGGAAGATGGGCAGGTCTTTGAAATCGACCGTGTCACCGATATACGGCAGGCAGCCGCCATGAAAGCCGGGGGACAGGGTGACCGTTACACAATATGGGTCAGAGGAAAACAAAGCTATCTTTTCTTCGAGCGAAGCAGTTCTCTGACTGGAAATAATCTGGGTCGGTGGTTCGTAGAACGCCGGACTGCGTAAAGGAGGGGTGAACTTGAATAATATAGAATATGTGAGCATAGACAAGGACATCCTGGACTTTCTAAAGGTCATCTACTTCGGAGCCATTACAGACCCGATGGAAGCCGCCAGTGACCGGGCGTACAGAGATTTCAACCGTACTATCCGTTTTAACAATATGCCCCAAGAAAGGCGTGATTTTTTGCGGCATACGGTTACTGCACTTTTCCAAAAAGAAATACCTGCACTTGTCGATGCTGGAGTACCAGACCAAAATGCCTATGACGCATGGCATCATAAAATATGTGAACAAATCCGTACCACTTATCGGAATGCCAGGATTGAGTTCTACTATGGTCAAGCACAAAAATGGCTTAATATGACCATGAAATATCTCTATGTCAGCGGCGAATACACATTTGATGGGCTGTTCCCGTATCTTCATGTTCCCATTGATAACTATGTATTCAGCATAGCTAAAAAGGAACTGGATATTCCGCAACCCAAAATCAGCTGGAGCAGATGGGATGATTACAACCGCCAATACATGGCATATCAAACGGCTCTGCGTTCCAAAATTCGTGGCTACCATCCTCTCCGATGGGAATTCAAATTCTGGATGAAAGAAGCCCGTCAGCTGGAACAGGATGCAAAAGTTGCAGCTGACAACTCTGGAAAGGTGTGTATCCTCCAAGAACTGAAGCATCGAGACAGGGTTTCCGAATCCGATTACTATGAAACACTGGAGCGTATCGGTGCCCTTAAGAATAATTATGGGGATTACATGACCACGGGACCTATTGACTGCGACACGGAACTACTGAGACTACCAGATGCTGATTATGACCTCTCCTGTGCATTAATGACAATGCTGCTCCGTGAGGATCATTTTTGCAACGGCTCTTTTGAACGGCGGTATCGTGCAGGACAAGTGCAACCCATTCTTCAGCGGATGATTGACCTGCTTTCCGCAGAAGGGAGGTAGCCGTGGCAACTTTAGAATCCTACGGTCGGGAAATACATAGTATCTTTCAGCTTCTTGGAGATAAAGAAAACGACATCACTCTGAGTATGTCCTGGGCATTAACCAAATGCCCGGAATTTCTCAAAGCTGTCGTTTCAGCTGTTTCTGGCTTTACTCCTTCCGTGGAGGATACCACAATCATGAACCAGCGATACGATGCCGCCACAGGTATCACAGATATTGAAGTAACCGACCATAAAAACTTTCACATTATTTTTGAAGCCAAACGTGGCTGGCTCTTGCCGGGGGCAGACCAGCTGACCAAATACTCCCTGCGAGATGATTTTGCCAAGGCACCTTATGCCCATAAGCACATCGTATCCTTGTCAGAATGCACTCAGACTTATGCTCTGTCCCATCTTCCATTCCAATCAGTGAATGGCATCCCGGTATCGCACCTCTCCTATCAAGAGGTCTACCAAATGGCGCAGGCAGCACACCCAGCTTCAAACCACGAGCAGAAACATCTTCTCCGGGAGTTCTGCGAATATCTGAGAGGACTAATGACTATGCAAAAACTTGATTCAAATATGGTTTATGTAGTGGCTCTCGGTACACAAAACCCAGACCGCTGCACCATCAGCTGGATTGATATAGTCCAGAAATACAATAAATACTTTTGCCCAGTAGGAGGAAATGGTTGGCCGAAGGAACCACCGAACTACATCGCCTTCCGCTACTATGGGCAGCTCCAGTCCATCCACCACATTGAAGGATATACAGTGTCCAGAAATATGCACGATGAAATTGCAGAAATGCCGGATGAGGTGTGGGACAACGATTGCTACATTTATCGGCTGGGACCGGCAATCACTCCTGGTAAAACTGTAAAAACAGGGAAGATTTTCAGAAATGGACGAGTATGGGCTATGCTTGACACTCTGCTTACCTGTGACACCATCAGTGATGCAAGAGATTTAACCCAGGCTCGCCTTGGTTAACATGGAGGAATGACTTATGACTAAAGATAACGCTACACCTAAAAATCAAATGTTGGATTCATTCAAGAATACAGGTACTGATGCCGTAACTTCATGGGGAAATAATTTTATAAGCACTAATACCCCTAAAGCTCTGGATTGGATGGTTTCCAAAATTAAGGAGACTGTATCTTCCTTGGCAAAAAGTAACAATATGAAATCCCGTAATTCAATCAAAAATATTATTTTTCAAGGTATTGAGATTGGTGAAAGAAACAAAGAAAATGCTATAATAAGAGCGATGCAAGATGTGGGTATCTCTTCCGAACAGATTACACAGATACTGGAAACATCTACACAATATTTAGTAACCAAAGAGGATGTTGAAAAGGCCTCTATAAAAGAGAAAAAATAAACGACAATAATGAAGGGAGGCCCCATAATGCCACATAATGATTTATACATAGTGGACAATTCCACAGAACAGCAATCGGTAAAAGAATATCTGACCGATTGGTGCAAGGTATCAAAACAAATGGACATTGCCACTGGATATCTGGAAATTGGAGGTCTGTTGGCTTTAGATACCCATTGGCAGAAGCTGGACAAAATCCGCATTATTCTTGGCAATGAGATGACCAAGCGGACAAAGGATGTTATTGATAAAGTGGTTGAAGCTATGATTTCCCACTTCAATGACAGTATTGATGCCGAGCATGAGCGTAATGAATTTCTGGTTGGAGTTCCGGCCATTCTGGATGCCATGAAATCCGGAAAAATTGAATGCCGCGTGTTTGACAAAAATAAATTCCATGCAAAAGCATATATTACATACTTCCGGGATGAATACCGTGAACAATTTATCCAAGCTATGAACGTTCCGTCTGGCTACGCTCTCGTTGGCTCCAGCAACTTTACTAAAGCTGGCTTAACTCAGAACATTGAACTAAATGTGCAAGTTAGCAGTGATGTGGATCAGTTGCAAAAATGGTTTGACGAGCATTGGGAGCAGGGGGAAGATATCACCACTGCTGTTCTCCAGGTCATTGAAAATCACGTAAAAGAATTCAGCCCATATGACGTATATATGCGCTCCATGTACGAATATTTTAAGAGCCGTGAGGAAACGGTATCTGAGTGGGAACAGCATGACTCTATCATCTACCAAGGACTCTCTCAATATCAGCGTGATGGCTATAACAGCATGGTTGAAATCGCAAACCGCTATTCAGGTGCATTTCTCTGTGATGGCGTTGGTCTTGGTAAAACTTTCGTGGGCATGATGCTCATTGAGCGCTTTGTAAAAAAAGAGCGTAAAAATGTGGTACTGATTGTTCCTGCTTCGGCACGAGTGTCCGTTTGGGAAACCACCATCAAAAAATACATCCCGGAAATCTTGGAAGGCTTCTATCCATTCAAGATTATCAACCACACCGACCTGCTTTTGGAGAAGAATGAAAATCTTATGAACCAGATCCAAGAACAGGCAGAAATTGTGGTAATCGATGAGGCACACCATTTCCGTAACCGTTCCTCAAACCGTTACCGCAAACTGTTTGATATGATGGCTGGTGGACATCAGAAGCAGATGTTCATGCTCACAGCCACCCCTATCAATAACAGTTTCCTTGATTTGCAGCATTTGATTGAACTCTTTACTCACAGACAGGATGACTATTTTGCCCCAGCACCTTTGGGTATTCATAGTCTCTCTGGTCATTTCAAAAAAATGGAGGCTGATCTCAAAAGACAAACGGGGACAGATCTTTCTGATGCTGTTGATGTATCAGATGACATTTTCCGTGCAGATGTACTCGTAAACGAACTGGTCGTACAGCGTAGCCGTGCCTATGTAAAGAAGAGCCTTTCAACAGCAGAGGGCGACAAAGTGTTGTTCTCTATCCGCCAGGCTCCTACTGTGGCAAACTACTCTCTGCGTGTTTCCTATGGCAAGCTAATTGATGATTTCGTGGATTCCTTCTACCGTAAAGACAAAGAAACTGGCCGTAGTTTACCTATACTTGCTCTGGCTGTATATTCCCCTTATGAGGATGAGTATTTTATCGGTGATAAATCCAAAATCGATGAAATGGTATCTGGACGACAGCAACAGGTTGTAAATCTAATTCGCCAGCTGCTTTTAAAGCGATTTGAAAGTTCAATCGCAGCATTTGAGGAAACTTGTATCCGCATCTATTTCCGGCTATACACTTTCCTGAATGACTACCGGGAGGAAGGAAATAAACGCCTAATTGAACGTACCCTCAATCGCCAAGCTGATGTGTTGGAGTATGTAAAAAAATTCATAGAAAATAATATGCAGTCCTCTCTGGAAGAGTTAGAGGATGACCTTCCTGACTATGTCTGGGATGTTGAGGAAAACGACCTTACTACAGATGACTTTGATATTCGTGCCATGCTGGATGATACAATTCTGGATATGGAAGTGCTGGCTGATTTCATTGAAGATATTATGGGTTTCGATTCCAGTAAAGATGATAAAATCCGTGAACTCAAGCGGATTTTGACTGAGGACGAGCGCGTGAAAGGTAAAAAAGTGATTGTTTTTACCGAGTTCCGTTCTACTGCAAAATACATCTACCGGGAATTGCAAAAAGCTGGCTTTGAAGGTCTGTATGAAATAGATGGTCAGTCCAAGGTCAATCGACACGAAATGGTTGTCCGTTTCAGCCCATACTATAATGATTCCTGCTCTGCTGATGTACAGGATGAAATTAAAGTACTGATAGCCACGGATGTTCTTGCTGAAGGTCTGAACTTGCAAGACGCTTCTTGCCTTATAAATTATGAATTGCACTGGAATCCAGTACGACTCATGCAACGTATAGGACGTGTGGATCGCCGCCGTAATGCTGAGATTGAGGAGAGGCTTTTAGCCGACCATCCTGAATTGGTTGCTGATCGTGCCAATGCTTATTATTGGAACTTCCTGCCACCTACCGAACTGGAACAACTTCTCAATTTGTACCAGACAGTTTCCAAGAAAACCCTACGTATTTCTAAAACTTTCGGTATTGAGGGTAAGAAATTACTGACCCCGGAAGATGATTTTGATGCTCTGAAAGAATTCAACTCCCAATACGAAGGTGAAACGTCATGGGATGAAGAAATGGCTCTGGCATACCAAGAACTGTTAACAGCCCGTCCTGATTACCCTGATACCGCTGATTCACTCCCGAAGAAAATGTATTCTGGTAAACTGGCATCTACATTTACTGGATTCTTCTTCTGTTATGAACTTCCGATGAAGCGTACAGACGGCACATGGACAGATGGAGATGGCTGGTATCGCTGGTATCTTCTCGATCCTGAAACCAAAAAGGTAATTGAAACAACCTATGATATTTGGAAAGCCATCCAGTGCGATGAAAATGAGGCAAGAGTAATCCACACTGACGAATCAGGATTTACGGATGCTCGTAAGATAATCGAAAACTACATTAAGAAAAATTATATGCGTTCTGTACAAGCCCCACTCGGCGTAAGACCGAGACTGGTTACTTGGATGGAATTGTGTTAAGGAGGTGTGCGTCATGGCGCAAGAATTACGAAAGGTAAATGATATAGAATCATTGATGACCTACTTTTCTGAAAATCTCGGATGGGCTATTGACCCAGATGATTACTATGACATTGACGATATTACATACGACTTTGAAGCTGAGGATTTAGGATTAAAAGAAGAGGCGTTTGCTAAGATTACTTCTTTAAAACAGTTACGCCCATTGGTGGATGACCAACGCTGGGGAATCTTTTTTGTCAACTTTGAAAGTTCTCGTTTTGAGGTCTCAGCATTGCGTAAAATTTTGTCCGGCTTAGTACCAGCCCGCCGTAATGCTGACCATGCTGTATGGGATAAAAAAGACCTTCTCTTTCTCTGCACATGGGGTGAAAGAAATAAAACAACAATCGGTGCAGCGTATTTTGAAGATGCAGAAAGAGGTCTGCCTCAAATTAAAATGATTTCATGTGAACCAGCGATTGAGGATTTTACACAAATCCGTGTTTTTGAGGACAGACTCTCAAAGTTGGCATGGCCTAATGACCCAAGCGATACAATAGCATGGCACGACGATTGGGCTTCTGCATTTACCACACGATATCGCCAGACCATTCAAGACGCACATACATTAACTGTCCGTCTGGCTGAAGAAGCACAAAACATTCGTGACCGTATCCTTACAACTCTTGAAATCGAAACTTCCAATGGTTATGTTCATCTCCTATTTGAGAAGTTCAGAGATACTCTGGTTCATGACATGACTGAGCAACAATTTGCTGATATGTATGCTCAGACCGTTGTTTACGGACTTTTCTCTGCTCGTTGTATGGATAATACTCAAGATGACTTTTGTGCCACAGAGGCTGTGGAGTGCATTCCTAATACCAATCCTTTTTTGAAAGGTCTATTGCAGGAATGCTTGGGATCAAATAATGCAAAAAGCAAATTATCATTTGATGAGTTGGAAGTAGGAAATATCGTTGATCTGCTGCTCCATACAAAGACAGATTCTATCATCACTGACTTCAACAGACAAACAGGCGGCGGTCGTGAAGACCCAGTAATCCACTTCTATGAAGAATTTCTGTCTGAATACGATAAAACGCAACGTGTACAGCGTGGTGTTTACTACACGCCTCAACCAGTTGTGAATTTTATAGTACGTGCTGTAGACGATATTCTAAGACGTGAATTTGGAGTCGATGATGGTTTAGCATCAACCGCAACAAAGAAAATCAAATATCTTCGTGAAAGCAAAAAACGCACTGATGGCTACTATCGCTCTATGGTTGAAGATGAAAAAATTGTGCCAGCAATCCAGATATTAGATCCTGCTACTGGCACTGGTACTTTTTTGCGGCAGACAATTTTGCAGATATATGACAATTTTTGCCTCTCCAGAAAGGGAATGCCCCAATCCCAAATTCAATCTGAATGGAATGAATATGTTCCAGAACACTTACTTCCTCGTTTGAATGGTTTTGAATTGATGATGGCTCCTTATGCCGTTGCTCACATGAAATTAGCGATGGTCTTAAAAGACACAGGTTATCAGTTTGACAGCGATGAGCGCTTGCAGGTCTATTTGACCAACACGCTCGAAAAACCTGGTAATTCAGAAGCTCAATTGACATTATGGGAAGATCCGTTAGCTTTTGAATCTGTTTCGGCTAATGCGGTCAAGAAAAATTCCGGCATAAATATCGTCCTCGGCAATCCTCCATACAGTGGCATATCTTCAAACAGCGGTGAATGGATTACCTCTATGATTGAGGATTACAAATACATTAACGGCGTGCATTTTGGAGAACGAAAACATTGGCTACAGGATGATTATGTGAAATTCATCCGATTTGGAGAGAACTTCATTGATAAGAGTGGTCATGGTATACTCGCTTTCATCAATAACCACGCTTTCATAGATAACCCTACCTTTAGATGTATGCGTTGGCACTTGCTCAATACCTTTGATGAGATTTATATAATTGACCTTCACGGTAATGTTATGAAAAAAGAAATCGCACCTAATGGCGATAAGGACGAAAATGTATTTGACATTCAGCAGGGAGTTTCCATCAACCTTTTTGTAAAAAATGGAAATCGCAGCAAAAGTCTTGCACGTGTATATCATACAGGATTATTCGGAAAGCGTTCTGATAAATACGATATATTAAACTCACTTGCACTTGATAAGATTTCTTGGACGGCACTTGAACCTAATGAACCGTTTTACTTTTTCATTCCCCGCGATGAACGCAATCGGGATTCATATGAAAAGGGATTCTCTATTCAGGAACTAATGCCGGAACACACCACGGGCGTTGTTACTGCACGAGATGGATTGGTAATCGCAAAAAGTCCACAGGAACTCATGAATAGAATAAAAATATTCACAGATCCTGGAAATACAGATGATGAAGTCCGCACACACTTTTTTGGAAACAAAAAGAGTGGAAAATATTTACCTGGTGATTCACGTGGATGGAGTCTATCCTTGGCGCGTAAGAAAATCCAAAATTTTGTCCACGAAGACAAAATTCAGAAGATTGCATATAGACCTTTTGATACTCAATATATTTATTATGCCCCTGAAATGGTGGACTGGGGTCGTGATAAACTTATGTATCACCTTTTAGCAGGCGACAATTATGCATTGGTGGTTCCTCGTCAAGCTGCTACAGACAATTGGTCTCATGTGCAGGTTACAAAATATATGGCAGACAACAGAGTTCACTATAGTAACAAGGGAATCCCTATTGAATGCCCTCTATACCTGTATGCTCCTGGATTTGATGGTCACCTAACTCGCCGTCCTAATATGAGTGCTAACATAGTAAATAGGCTTGCAACATCAATTGGTATGAGATTTGTTCCAGAAAAGACAGATGAAAATAATACAATATGTCCGATTGATGTATTAGACTATATTTATGCGGTTCTGTTTTCTGAAAAATACCGTAAAGCCTATTTGGACTTTTTGAAATTTGATTTTCCACGCATACCATACCCGCAGTCCTCGGATTATTTTTGGACAATGGTAGAATATGGTAAGCAGTTGAGAGAGTTGCATCTATCAGAAGACGATAAATTCGACACTCTTTACACTTATCAGGGAAATTCAGAATGTATCGTTGATCGCCCTTTCTTCAAAAACAACACTGTATCGTTTAACAAGAATGGTGATTCAATAAAAAATGTTCCTGAACGCATTTGGAATATGTACTTCGGAGGCTATCAACCTCTTCAAAAGTGGTTAAAAGATCGAAAAGGCGATACGCTTACACAAGTAGAAATACAGCACTTCCAAAGCATTATTACCACTCTCGTGGCAACTGAAAAACTTATGCAACAGATTGATGAAATTATTGTCTTTTAGTAGTCTCAAAAAGCAGGTGCAGCCAAGATGGCAGCACCTGCTTTTTTATTCAGTGAAATCCATTAGCTTCCCAGCTTCTATCTACTGCATTGATGGTAAGTTTCCCATCCTCACACTCGACCAGAAGGTCAGTACCAATATCAAATCCGACCGTTTCCAGCCATTTGCCTTTAAGAACGATGGTGGGAACATCCTGGTAGTTATATCCGTTACTCTGGCCGTACACTTTCAGCCGTCTATTTTTCTTTTCTTTCATGGCATTCTCCTTTTGCTATCAAGTTACTTTCGCCAAATAATAATCCGTTTCGTCAAAAGGTTAGGGGTTCTGCCAAACGGTTCTACATCTCCGTGAGCCGTTTCCTACATATTGTGTTTACATATTCACCCCACCCTACATATAGTATGGGCATTATGACCTTGAAACACAGCATTTGCTATGTATCCCTAACCTAAAATCTGACTGCCAAGTGCCAAAAAAGCCCGTAAATACGGCATTTTTCAGCGTTGTATGTGTTCTCAAAATCCGCTACAAAGCGTTTCACAAAGGAATAAGACACCCCGGTGTGCCAGCGTAATCTCTCCCGGTGTGGGTACTTTGCCGCCTCCGGCCAGTGCCTGGGGCGATACGGTGTGATGGGGGGAACGAAATGGGCGAATGCCCAGGATAGGTGCATCCTCCGGAA